>NC_021500.1:944817-1259756 GCF_000410515.1 Enterobacter sp. R4-368
CACCGGCCCGGCGAGAACCTGCCATTGGGTCGATTTCAGATTGCTGGGTAGACGCAGCATTGCTACCAGATTAGCCATCAGTGTCCTTCTCGTTCAAAAAGTCCAGCGCCTCAGGCACCGGGAGATTCTCAGGTTTAACAGGTCGTTGCCCGCCGGACAGACGCCAGCGTTTCAACTGCCATACCCACGCCAGCACTTCGGCAACTGCCGCATACAGCTGGCCCGGGATTTGCTGACCAATTTCAGAATGGCGATAGAGCGCACGCGCCAGCGGTGGCGCTTCGAGGATCGGCACACGGTTCTCCGTCCCCAGCTCACGAATACGCAGCGCAATCATTCCCGCGCCTTTGGCCACCACTTTCGGCGCACTCATCTTATTCTCGTCATATTGCAGTGCGACGGAGTAGTGCGTCGGGTTGGTGACAATGACATCTGCTTTTGGCACATCGGCCATCATGCGACGGCGCGCCGCTGCACGCTGCATCTGACGGATGCGGCCTTTAATGTGCGGGTCGCCTTCGCTCTGTTTAAATTCGTCACGGATGTCCTGGCGGGACATGCGCAGTTTTTTCAGATGGCTGTAGATCTGCCAGAAAACGTCAAACCCCACCATCGGGATAATGCTCAGCGCCACCAGCATCGCGCACAGCCCGGCCAGATTGAGGGCGCTCGCCATAGCGGTCAGCGGCGATTCGCTCATCAGGCGCATCATATCCGGCCAGTGGTGCCATAAAAAAAAGCCCGCGACGCTGCCCATCAGCAGCGCTTTCATCAACGCTTTCACCAGCTCCGCACCCACTTGCGCAGAGAACAAACGCCCCAACCCGCTGAGCGGGTTGAGCTTGGAAAACTTAAACTCCAGCGATTTGGTGCTGAACACCAGCCCGCCCAGCATCACCGGCGCGACCAGCGCGATGATCACCACGCCCGTCAACAGCGGCAACATACCGAGCAGCACGTTTTTTAACATCACGATGATCTGCCCGAGGATCAGGTTCTGGTCACTGATAATCTTGTGGTCAAAACGCAGCCCGGATGAGAGCGCCATCGATAACCTGCGACCAAACGCTTCACCGCCAAACCACAGAATGCCGATACCGACCAACATGATCAGTAGCGATGTCAGTTCTTTGGATCGGGGGACTTGCCCTTCTTCGCGCGCCTTCTCTAGTCGGTGCGCTGTGGGGGCTTCTGTTTTGTCGTCGTTGTCTTCAGAGGCCACGGCCAACACATCCACGGGTTACAGGTTTGATGACATATTGCCAGAGTCAAGCCTGTCCAATGGGCAGAGTAAGGCATAAAAACAGAGGGTTTTCGCCATTTGAGGTGTCGCCTGATGTTCAACCCCGCCAGCTGAAACGCAGACCAAACGGCAACGCTAGTGGGAAAACCCTGCCTAAAGCCCATTTTTTATCGACATATCCTGATTATTAACCGCAGAACAGAAATGCCAGCGCTCTCCTTTATAATGGTCAGCTTCGCGTATTTATCGGCACGGACGTTTTTTATGCCACGACACCTGGACAGAATTTCGCATACGGCAATTTGCATCGCGGCGTTTGTTAGCTATTACAGCCTCTTTTATCTGGCTTTTTTCATCCCCGGTTTTATGACGCTTTATCGAAATGGCCTTGCCGTGCCGTTTCTCTGCACCGCGCTGTTATTGCCTTGTTCACTGCTACTCTGGCGCTATTACGCGCGCCATTTTGAGGGGCTATTACCCGTTGGCACACTGGCACTGCGTAACCTAACGGTGCCACTGCTGGCGCTGGCGGTGATGCTGGTGATGGAGAAATTGTTTCAGCAGCCCGAACCCTGGCTTGATTCGCTGCGTGATTACACCGGGTTGACCCGCTGGGCGTGGATTTTAACGGCGTGCCTGGTGGCACCCGTAAGTGAAGAGATTATCTTCCGCGGCTTTTTACTCAATGCCAGCCTGGGATGGGGAAAAGCGCCGCAGCAAGTGGGGATTGTGCTGACCTCACTGCTGTTCGCCGTCATCCATATGCAATATCACGCGCCCATCACCTTTATTCAGCTCTTTATTTTTTCTGCGGTGTTATGTGTGGTCAGGCTCGGTACGGGCGGCTTGATTGTCCCGATGGTGTTGCATGCGCTGGCGAACACCTTCTCAATGGGGGATATTTTCCTGCAATAAAAAAAGGGAGGGTTTCCCCTTCCCTTTTCCTTGTCAGACACGCGCCTTCAGGCTGGCTGAAAGCGCGTGTACTGAGACATCAGAAACCCAGACTGTCGAGCAAGTCGTCGACCTGATCCTGGCTTGCCACTACGCCCGCTTTGGTCGCGTCGAGTTGTGGGCCATTGAGCAGGCTGTCGTTTTCACGCTTCGGCCGTGCGGACTGTTCCGGGATGTTCTCCAGCAGCACCATCAACAGCTGACGTTCGATCTCCTGGATAACATCCATCATGCGTTTGATAACCTGACCGGTGAGGTCCTGGAAATCCTGCGCCATCATGATGTCCAGCAACTGGGCGTTGGTGAAGCTGGTGTGCCCCGGAATTTCGCCAAGGAATTTGCGCGTATCGGTCACCAGTTCACGCGCATCCGCCAGTTCGATCGGGTTTTCAAACCACTCGTCCCAACGTTTGCTCAGCGCTTTCGAGCCTTTTTCCATCTCATCCTGGTGCGGCTGAGAGGCTTCAACGCTGTTAAGCGCGCGTTCTGCCGCTTGCGCGGTCATCTGCACAACATAATCCAGACGGTCACGCGCGTCCGGAATCGCTTCCGCAGCTTCGGCAATCGCCTGGTCGAGACCTAATTCGCGCAGGCTATCACGCAACATACGCGTCAGGCTGCCAATCCGGGCAATGATGTCGCTGGGTGAATGTTCGTCCGCTGGTTTAATTGAAGGTTGAATCATTAGCCAGTCCTCACATGCCAAGTTTCTCGAAGATCTTACCGAGTTTCTCTTCCAGGGTTGCAGCGGTAAACGGTTTCACCACGTAGCCGCTCGCGCCGGCCTGCGCCGCCGCGATGATGTTCTCTTTTTTCGCTTCTGCTGTAACCATCAGCACCGGCATGGAAGCCATATTGCTGTCGGCACGAATCGTTTTCAGCAGTTCCAGACCGTCCATGTTTGGCATGTTCCAGTCAGAGATAACAAAACCGAAGCCACCCGTCTGCAATTTGTTTAACGCATCAACACCGTCTTCTGCTTCTTCAACGTTGTTAAATCCCAGCTCTTTTAGCAGGTTACGTACAATTCGACGCATGGTGGAAAAGTCATCCACGACCAAAAACTTAAGCTCTTTATCCGCCATAAAAAATTACTCCTGGTTCAAATACGTATCGCCTGTCCGGCACTGATTTTTGCCAGCATCTGCTGGCTTACCTGGCTAAGATCGACCACTTCGCTGACGCCACCCATATTGATGGCCTCACGCGGCATGCCGAACACCACACAACTTGCTTCATTTTGCGCAATCGTCCAGGCGCCCGCCTGGTGCATTGCTAACATTCCGGCCGCGCCATCGTTGCCCATCCCCGTGAGAATCACTCCCACGGCGTTACGCCCCGCGTGTTTCGCCACCGAATTAAACAGCACGTCCACCGACGGTCGGTGCCGGTTAACCGGCGGGCCGTCATGGATCTTAATTTGATAGTTCGCCCCGCTACGCGCCAGCTCCATATGCCGATCGCCAGGTGCAATATACGCGTGTCCGGGTAATACGCGCTCACCATCTTCCGCTTCTTTGACGCTGATCTGACAGAGCTTATTCAAACGCTCAGCAAATGAGCGGGTAAAGCCCGGTGGCATATGCTGAGTGATAAGAATACCCGGACTTGAGAGCGGCAATGGCTGGAGTACATGCCTAATTGCCTCTGTTCCTCCGGTTGACGCGCCAATTACCAGCAGTTTTTCCGAGCTGAGTAACGGCCCGGCTTTCAGCATGGTCGGCGCTTCCATCGGTTTATGCGCCGCGATACGCGCGCGTGACGCGGTGCGTACCTTGTCGGCAATCATCTCGCTGTAAGCCAGCATGCCTTCGCGAATGCCAATCTGCGGTTTGGTGACAAAATCAATTGCCCCCAGTTCCAGCGCCCGCAGCGTCACTTCCGAGCCTTTACCGGTCAGTGAAGAGACCATTACCACCGGCATTGGACGCAAACGCATTAATTTTTCAAGGAAATCCAGCCCATCCATGCGCGGCATTTCCACATCCAGCGTTAACACGTCCGGGTTGAATTTTTTAATTAAATCCCGGGCAACCAATGGGTCTGGCGCCGTCGCCACCATTTCCATATCGCTGTGGCTATTGATAATTTCTGTCATGATCTGGCGCATCAATGCGGAATCATCGACGGACAACACCCTGATTTTACTCATGCTTTATCCTTACTCAGCGCATAAACTGTTTGCCCACGAAGGGTAAACTCACGCACGAGGTTGCTGAAGTTCTCCGAATGCCCGGCAAACAATAATCCGTCCGGCTTAAGCAGCGGAGCGAAACGATGCAGAATGTCCTGTTGCGTCGTTTTATCAAAATAAATCATTACGTTACGGCAAAAAATTGCGTCGAAAGGCCCCGGAACGTTGTATTGCTTATCCAGCAAATTGACCGTGGTGAAATCGACGTAGTTCGCCAGTTCCTGCCGTACGCGCACCAGCCCGGCATGCGGGCCTGTGCCGCGCATAAAGTAGCGTTGCATCTGCTGGGGCGAGAGGGTTTTCAACTCGTCCTGGCGGTAGATGCCGCTACGCGCTTTTTCCAGCACTTCTGTATCAATATCGCTGGCGAAAACTTTCCAGCGACCCGGTGCCATACCCAGCGCGTCAGCGAGGGTAATGGCAAGCGAGTACGGCTCTTCGCCTGTCGACGCCGCCGCGCTCCAGACCCGGTATTCCCCCGTGCGTTTGCGCGCATGGTCCGCGAGAACCGGGAAGTGATGAGCCTCCCGGAAAAACGCGGTGAGATTGGTGGTCAGCGAGTTAATAAACGCTTGCCACTCGGCGCTGTTCTGGTTCGCTTCCAGCATGCTCAGATAGCGGCCAAAATCATCTAGCCCAAGCGTGCGTAAACGGCGGACAAGGCGGTTGTAAACCATGTCGCGTTTATGATCCGCGAGGACAATCCCCGCACGCTGGTAGATCAATTGACATATCCGACGGAAGTGCGCGTCGGACAGCGCCAGGCGCTGTGTCATCTGTTGCAATATTGATGACGTTTGCCCGTTAGGCATGGATGATGTCATAGCGCCTTCTCAACTAGGTTCAGGATGCAACGGGCACTGCCTTAGGCGGTGCCACTTCGGGTATTGCGACATGCTCTTCAATCTTAAATACGGCCACCAGCGCGGTAAGATTATCTGCCTGGTTAGCCAGTTGGTCGGTGGCGGAAGCTGCCTCTTCAACCAGCGCAGCGTTCTGTTGTGTCACCTGATCCATCTGTGTTACTGCCTGAGCCACCTGCTCTATCCCGCGCCGTTGTTCATCGGACGCGGAGGCGATCTCGCCCATGATGTCGTTGACCTGAGTGACAGAGCGGACGATTTCCGTCATCGTCTGCGCGGCGGTATCCACCAGGGTGGATCCCTGCTGAACGCGGGAAACCGACTCTTCAATCAGGCCTTTAATCTCTTTTGCCGCCTGCGCGCTGCGGCTTGCCAGGTTACGCACCTCACCGGCGACCACCGCGAAACCCCGCCCCTGTTCACCGGCGCGGGCCGCTTCCACGGCGGCGTTCAGCGCCAGAATATTGGTCTGAAACGCGATGCCATCAATCACACTGATGATGTCGCCAATTTTCTGCGAGCTGCCGGCAATCTGCTGCATGGTACTTGCCACGCTCGATGTCTGCTGCCCGCCTTTTCTCGCCGTTTCCGCCGCGCTCTGCGCAAGTACGGAAGCCTGACGGGCGTTATCGGCGTTCTGGCTTACCGTCGACGTTAACTGCTCCATGCTGGCCGCGGTTTGCGCCAGCGACGCCGCCTGCTGCTCCGTTCGCGACGATAAATCATTGTTGCCCGCCGCGATTTCCGAGATACCGGTATGCATCGCGTAGCTGCCCTGGCGGACATCGCTCACCGTGGTGCGTAACGCAGTTTGCATCTTTTTCAGGCTGGTAAAAATCGCCGAGATCTCGTTACGCCCCTCAACGGCAATCGGTCGTGCCAGATTGCCTTCAGCGATGCTGTCAAAGTGGCTGCTGACCACCGCCAGCGGCTGGACAATCATCTTGCGCGACCAGAACAACGCGGCGCTGGTCAATAACGCGGCAAGAATAACCACCACGACAAAAATCACCGCCGAGCGATGATAATTACTTTCACCATCCGCTCTCGCCTGTTCAGTAAAGTGGTTAATGTGTTTCTCCCACGCACTGAAACTGGCATCAAACTTATCCTGCGACTCCTGCACCGGCGCGGTCATAAAGTCCGACAGCTGGTTGTTTTCAAGCCAGGTCGCCTGGTGCTCCAGGTCACCGCGCCAGGCGGTGTAACTGGCCTGCGTGATTTCCTGTAATTTTTTGCCTTCCGGTGTCATCACCTTCAGGCCAAGAAACTCTTTTTCTACCTCTGCCGACTGCTTGAGGCTGGCTTTCGCCTGGGTCATCAGCGCCTTGATGTCATCCGGCGGATAACTCAGCGCCGTTAACGTCCCGGCTTTGTTCAACGCGGTGCTGGCCTGAAGCAGCGTGGCCCGCATCTGCATTAATGCGCTGCGCTGGTGATTACTGTTTTCTACTTCTTGTAAGTGTGAAGTGCTCTCTTTAAATGCCCAGAAAGACAACCCGTTACTGCCAACCTGTAAAATGCCACACACGATCAAAATCAAAAAAAGTGTTGTCGAGATGCGAATACGATTTAACATTAACGCCCCATCTGGCGGAAAAAGTCCGCGGTTAAGAACTGCTAAAATGTTTCCCAGTTATCCTCTTGTCCGGTTACAAGTTGGCGACTCCGCGCCGGGGTCTGAGCGCTGCCTGCTGCCGGAGTTGTAGCACGCGACGCCGGTTTGCCGGATACAGAAGAAAGGCGGAAAGCAGATACCGCCTGCGTCAACAAACTGGCTTGTTCTTCTAAAGCGGCCGCTGCGGCTGCCGATTGTTGTACCAGTGACGCGTTTTGCTGCGTGACGCGATCCATTTCGGATACCGCCAGCGCAACCTGATCGATGCCGCGGCTCTGTTCATCAGAAGCCGAGGCGATCTCACCCATAATGTCGTTCACCCGGGTTACCGCGTTAACGATGTCCGACATCGTCTCCCCTGCGCTCTCCACCAGCACAGAACCGGTATCGACACGGGAGACAGAATCTTCAATTAAGCCTTTAATTTCTTTCGCCGCCTGCGCACTGCGGCTGGCAAGATTGCGCACTTCTCCGGCGACCACGGCGAAACCACGCCCTTGTTCACCGGCGCGGGCCGCTTCCACCGCGGCGTTCAGCGCCAGGATATTGGTCTGGAAAGCAATGCCGTCAATCACACTAATAATATCGGCAATTTTTTGCGAACTGCCCGCAATGTCGTGCATGGTTTTTACCACGCTGTTGACTACTTTACCGCCGCGCTCTGCCGTTTCCGACGCACTCTGCGCCAGCAGTGCAGCCTGACGGGCGTTATCGGCGTTCTGTTTCACCGTGGCGGTCAACTCTTCCATACTGGCGGCGGTCTGCTCGAGCGCGGACGCCTGCTCTTCGGTACGGGACGAGAGATCGTTGTTGCCGGCGGCGATTTCACTGGTACCGGCGTAAATGGCATCTGAACCCTGGCGAACGTTGGTCACCGTTTCGATCAGCGCGTTCTGCATATGGTCAACGCTCTGCGCCAGCTCGGTCATTTCACTGCGACCAGCAATGGTCAGCGAATGTGTCAGGTTGCCACCGGCGATTTCACGGATGTGGGCAATGACCGACGACAACGGCGACAGCAGAATACGGCGAATGCCATACCAGACCCCGGCCAGCACGATCACCAGCGCCAGCGCCAGGATCGCCATCTGCCATTTGGCAAAATTGTAATCACTGACACTCTGTTCCCAGGCATTGCGATACAAGCCTTCACTCAAATCCGCGTATTTCTTCATCGCATCGCCAAGGGCGTTTTGCATCCCCTGCGTCGGCTGCGCCATAAAGCCGTTAATATTGCCGGCTTCAAGGAACTGCACCAGTTCCGCCAGCGCGGCATTGTAGGTGCGGTATTTCTCATCCAGCGTCTGGCGCGCGGCGTCAGTTTCCGGCAGCGATGGCAGCGCGCGGAAGGCATCGTAATGTTTTGCCGCATCGGCAAGCGACGCTTTCGCGCTGTTCAGCAAATCGGTTTTCGCACTGCTCTGCTGGTTGCTCGGATCCAGCAACATCCGCGCCGAGGAACGGCTCAGGTTGATACGCGTTTGCAGCATCAACTCCCAGGCTTTACCTAATTCCGTCTGTTGCATGCGCAGGTCATTGGAGACCGCAAAACTTTGCTGGTTTTGCTTAAGCGACGAAAAAAACAGGCCACCAGAGACAAGCTGCAACAAGGCAAAGACCACCAGCACGCTCATAAGCAGAGTAACGACGCGGATACGGTTCAACATGCAACACCTTCTTGATAAGTTCTTAACGGTGTTATCGGCATGCGGCCACGGAACTTTACATTTGCGAAAGGGAATTAAATTATGACTTAAAACGCGATATCCACAGTTAATGTATCACTATATGTTCCCCCCGGCGGCGTGGTCTGCGACGTCAAAATTTGCGCGGTGTAATTGTAGGTTCGCAGCAGGCCATCGGTGCTCACCTGCGATGAGACGCCGCTTGACCAGCGCTCCGCACCGGCGCTGCCCCAGCGGTTGGTGGTTGCCCCTTTGTAAATCTCATAACTGAGCCGGTTGCTGCCGCTGGCCATATTCCGTGCGCTGCCGTTGTAGTAGCCGCCGTTGTTGATGCCGACGGTGTAAACCATGCCTTTCGTACAGGTGATGGCAACAGATTGCGAAATGGTCGGGAAGTTGCGCACCAGCGGCGCGCTGCCAAAATTAACGTTCGGTGCACTGATGGTGGTGCAGTCGTTGGTGATGGTGCCGTTGACCTGCAGGCTGGTGGTCGCCGTGCCGGTTTGTGCTGTCGAACAGAACCCTAAAATCCCCACCGAGCAGACGTTATACGCGACGCTAAAATTGAGCGTCACTGTATAAGGCCCGGCGCTGACGTTTTGCCCCGGTACGGTGAGGAAATAGAGCGGCAAGGTATAGGTTCGGGTACCCAGCAACGCCAGCAAGACGGCACCGCTCCAGGTGTAGCTGTTACCACTGATAGTCGCTTCGCTATTATTTGCGCAGTTGGCCTGGCCGCAGACACGGAGCGGGATCACATCCGTCACGGCGGCATTATCAGACCGTTTCATGACGCCCCGGTTCGAGGCGGTGGCGCTCGCCCCGGTCACCGTCAGGGTAATCGAGTCGTTGGTGAGCAGGTTGAGCGCCGCGTCGCAGCGCACAATCAGGCTGGCGGTGGTGTTTTGCGCCGAGGCGTTAAGCACAAACGACGTCACCGTGCCGAACGCACCACTGGTCGTGCTAACCGTACAGGCCGACCACGCTGACCCGCTGCTCAGGAGTAATAAAAGAAGAAATAGCCGACGCATCAGGGGTTCCTCCGGCAGGTCAGTGGCCCGTAGGTTTGCAATTTATGATCAGGATTGGCGAGCAGCGTGAAGCGGGTGTCGCAAGTTTTGCCATCCGGCAAACGGACATGCAGCGCATTGGCTTCATCCAGATTTTCCAGCCACGCAATGCCGTCATAGCCGACAATGGCCGTGGCTTTACCCGCCCGGTCAACTTCGCTGGCAAGCGGAATGGCTTCGCCGTTTTCATCATGCAGGATCACGCTGGCGACGCGCTCCTGCACCATCGGAAATTCCACCAGATAGCCACTGCGCCGACGCAGCGAAATTTTGCGCTCGGTATCTTTCAGTTGCGTATCCGCCGGTAAGTTCAGCGTATTAATGCTGTAACTGGCCGGGTAATAGGCAGATACCCCGCTCACGAGCAGATAGCCATCACGGTTGGTTTCACCTACCGGCTGATTTTCATAGTTCACCGGCACACCGCCGTGACCGCCGGTGCTGATCAGCGCAAACGCGTCATTGATGCGGTTGGCGGCAAATAGCTGGCCATCCATCAACACCAGCGACCCCAGCGCTTCGCCCCACCATGTCAGCATGTCGCTTTCGCCGTAACCGCCGCCCTGCAACTCGACATTGTTATTGCGCCAGCCCAGCGTGCCTTGCTGGTAATTTTTCGCCTGCGACTGGTGCGCAAAAGCCATGTTCCAGCTAAAACCGCCATCGGTCGGCATGGCGTGGTTATAGTTGATACGCTCGGTGGAGCCGTAATCGGGGGTTCGCTCCATACTCACCGCTGCGCTATCCATGTCGCCAATCGGTATTTGCAGCGACAGGGCAAATGTCCAGTCGCCCTGCTGGTTATCACGGCTCGCCGCCAGATAAAGGCTACTGCCGCCCCACAGATTACGGCTCCAGGAGAGGTTGAGCAGTTCCGTCTTTTTATTATCAAAGCTGCGTACACCGATCCATGCCGCGCCCACGTTGCCGAAATCGCCCATATTAACCGTCAGCGCATATTGATCCGTGTTGCGGCTCAGGCTGGCGACAGGCCGCTGCCCGTTGCTTTGCTCGTTGTTGTAGAGGTTGCGCTGGTCGTAGAGCGCCAGATTGCCAAAGCCGCGATCGCGTCGGCTGTGCTGCGTATTAACGCTAAACAGGCGGGTATTGTACTGATACCCCCAGGCAAGCTGGCTGCCGTTATCGCCAGACATGCGGCTTTGCGTCCATGCCCCGTTCACCACGCCAAGCCGCCCGAGTTTCAGCACCGCGCCCGCGCCGCCCAGCGTCAGAGACTGCGCCGCTTCGCCATGCCCTTCGAGGGTGAAATAATCGCTCACTCCATAGCGATACGATGCGCTGGTCACCAGCGTCCCGTAGTCAATATTCTCGACGCCGTAATTGCGCCGCAGCGCCCCCACGGTAATCGCTCCGTCGCTTAAGCCGGGTTTGAGCAAATCGCTGGCGACATAAAAAGGCAAGGTGGTGCTGACCTGGCGCCCCAGCGCATCCGTGGTAACCAGCACGGCATCCCCCGCGCCGTTGATATAGGGCATATTGGTCAGCGTGAAGGGACCCGGTTGTAACTGCGTGTTCCCGGCGCGATAGCCGTTAATAAACACATCCACCGAGGTCGGTACTGCCGCTTCGCCGGAAAACGCGGGCAGTGGCCAGGTGACCAGATCCGGGCGCAGGGAGAAGTCGCGCCCGTAACTGACGCCGCCGATACGCACACTGCTGCTCCAGGTTAATGCATCGGAAATAACATCGCCCACGCTCCACTGCGTGGCGTCATCTTCATCGGTAAACGTGAGGGTGGTGTCATAACGCATATACCCTTCCTGCTGCCTGAGGCTACCGGAAAGTGTCTTACGCAGTGCACCGGTTGAGGAGAGCACGCCGTTGCCGTTGAAGTAGCGAAACTCATGCCACAGCGCCGCCTGACCGCCGATGTGTTCGGTGGTGCTGGTGTAGACATCGTAATTGAGTAACGCGCCCTGACCATATTTCGGTGTCGTGCGCCGCAGACCCGAGTTAAACGCCGTAGCACGCTCCGGCACCCACTCACCGGGCACCGAGAGCAGCAGACGCTGACCCGCGCTGTCATAATCGGCGCGCACATTCGCCAGTGCCGACACATTGACCTCCCCTTGAGGTAGATGCCCAGCAGGCAGCCCGGCCTGCAGGAGATCGGCGCTGGAGACAAAAAAAGCGTTCTGCCGCCGGGTCACGGGCACCACCCGCCGGGTATCGTAATGGTTAATCACCAGGCTTAAATGGTATACAGCGTGCTCGTTGATGGCGTGCGCATCGGGCGGCGGCGGGAGCATATCATCGCCCTGTTGTGCCCGTGCTGAACTCGCCAGCAGCATAAAAGTGACCGTTAAAATCAGTTGCCCGCGGACGACTGCCATTCGCTTTCCCTGGCATTGATCGTCGCCTTCATTTCCACTGGATTACTGATACCCGCGGGTAGCGGCCAGCTACGCACACTGTGCGGCAGCACATAACCGAGTAGTCCCTCGGCAACCTGTCGCGTTTGCCCGCCTTGCCGCACGCTGACTTTGCTTAAACGGACATGGACATCACCATTGTTACGCACTTCCAGGGCCGGTTTGCCGTTTTCCCGGCTCACCCGCCAGTGTAAATCTTTGGTATCTACCAGCGCATGATGCGCGCCGCTGGTGTGAGTTTCGATGCCGGTGCCATAAACAAAGAGCGGAATCGAGTAGCGCATTTGCAGCTTGAGGCCAATCTGCGGTTTGTCGCTGTTTTCCGGCTGCGGGATCTCATCAACGATGATGCGATAAGCCTGTTCGACACCCGCCGGGATTGACGCCTGCTTGATCAGGCGAATCAGCTGTTTACTCTCTTTTTCGATTCTCACAATCGGTGGGCTGGCAACGATCTCGTTTTGTTGCTGGTAGCGTTCAAGCCCCTTTTCCTGCTGCCAGCGGACAATGCGCACCTGCATGGTGGTGGGCGCTTCACCCTGGTTCTGGATCCATAATTCGGTCGCGTTGCTGGTGGCGCTGAGCCACGGATCGATGGGCCAGAGCAGAATAGTGGCCGCCGCAAAAACGTTGCCCGCGCTAAGCGTCAGCGCACAGGTACACAGCACGCCCGCCGCGCGACCCGTCGAAATGACCTTCATCGCCTTCTCCCTTGTTACCATGACAATGTCACAGTGAGTTGATCGGTATAGGTTCCCGCCGGGCTGAACCCGGTTAGCTGCGCCGCACCGAAAATCGCCAGCGAGATAGTGTTGCTATTGTTGTAAGCGACAGAGACGGCCTGGTTAACGCCGATCTCGGTATTTGCCGCCAGCGTGCTGCTGGTATAGAGGCGATAAGGCACGCGATCTGTACCGCCGCTGCGTTGCATGTTGCGCACGTTTGCGTAGTTCTGCCCGCCGTTGATACTCATACTCAGCGCCACGCCGGGCGTGCAGCCCAGCGAGAACGACGCGCCAGGCACGAAACTGGCGGTGACCTGCCCGCTCTGCACGCCGCTGCGGGTGCCAAAATTGAGTGAGCCGAGTGCCCCGCCGCTGCCGCTCACCACTGAACAGCCAGGCGCGATGGTTGCGCCCACGGTGAAGGTTTGCGTCGTCACCGCAAAGGCACCCTGCGGGGCCATCATCGCGAACAAGAGCAGCCCAGAAATGACGCGCAGAGATCCCCGGTTCCCCCGCAGGGAAACGCGCATGCCGCCTGGCATCATCTGGGGAGGTTTAGTACGTCACGCTCACATTGATCGTATCGGTATAGGTACCCGGTACGACGCTAACGCTGTTGCCACCGCCGGAGATCCGCCCATAGAGCGTGTAGTTATCGACACCACCGGTCGTTGAAGCGCGAGGAATGTTGGTGTTGTTAGTGATGACGTTGCTGAAGCCGCTATCGCTATAAAGGCTGTAGGCAACGCCTTGCGTGGTATTGGCCGCATTGACCAGGTAACGGGCAGGCGTTCCCGGTGTGCCGACCACGGTGCCCGGCGCGGTAGAGTTGGTGTTGCCGGTTACCTGCACGGTGTAATCGGTTGTCGTACATTGAATACCGAAACTGTTACCGCCGCTTGCGTTGGTGAGTTGGGTGGTGAGCTGTGAAAACGTTGCCGGATGCGTACCAAAATCAAGCGTACCAAAGTTGATCCCGTTCTGGCTTGGCGAGCCATTAATCAGACAGCCGTTAGTCAACGTCAGGGTCGCGCCAATCGTCCCGCTACTGGTGACCGCACGCGCATTTTGCGCGGCCATTACCACAACACCACTTACCAGCACATAAAGTAATTTTCTGTTCATGTTTCCACCTCCGAAAATACCGCGTGCTGTTTATTTCACCGCGCAATTAATTAGCCACCGAAATAAGAAAAACACGCAAACAATTAAAGCAGGAATAACAGAAATTTAGTTTACGCTGCGCGCTTCAACCACTTAAACGCAACGGTGTGAGAGCAATAAGCAGGTGATGGTTTTATGCCTTCAAATCATTGAGTTAGCCAATAATTAATGGCTAATCCATTAATTTCCCGAAAGATATATACCTTTAGTTGTGATAAACATCACAATATATGACCAGCCGTAACGAGAAGTAAGAGAACTTTATGAAATAGAAATTAAGCGGGGATGAAGGATATATATTATAGCGGCAGAAAAAGAACAAAAATAAAGGCGGATGAAGCAGCTTCATCCACCTTTATTATTACGCGACTGGCGTGATTATTACGCTACGTGCGTGGCAGCGATATCCAGCAGCGCCATTTCTTCGCTGTTGAGCAGTTTCTCAATGTTTACCAGAATCAGCATACGGTCGCCGAGCGCGCCGAGGCCGGTCAGGTATTCGGTCGACAGCGTGACCGCGAATTCCGGTGCCGGGCGGATCTGGTCAGATGCCAGCGACAGGACGTCGGAAACACCATCAACCACAATCCCCACCACGCGCTGACCGAGATTCAGCACGATAACAACCGTGTTGTCATCATACTCGACATCGCCCTGGCTGAACTTCACGCGCAGGTCGACAATCGGCACAATCACACCGCGAAGGTTGGTGACGCCTTTGATAAAGTCGGGGGTATTGGCGATTCGGGTCACCTGATCATAGCCACGAATTTCCTGCACTTTGAGAATATCGATTCCGTATTCTTCATCGCCCAGAGTGAAAACCAGGAACTCCTGACCTGATGGCTCGCCCGCCAGTTTTGCTACATTACTCATACCGGTCATGTTTTATACCTTCTTAACTAAATCAGGCGGCTGTGTGCGCCATACGATGTTCACGATTCAATCCCTGCAACGCTGATACGTCAACAATCAGCGCGACGCTACCATCCCCAAGGATAGTGGCAGCAGAAATGCCCGGCACTTTGCGATAGTTGCTTTCCAGGTTTTTCACCACCACTTGATGCTGACCAATCAGTTGATCAACCAGCAATGCATAGCGACGACCCGCGCTTTGCAGAATAACGACAATCCCCTGCGTAGCCTCGGTTTTCGCGCCCATAACATCAAAGACTTTCCACAGTTCAACCAGCGGCAGATATTCGCCGCGCACTTCCAGCACGCGCTCACCACCGGCCAGCGGATGCAGATCCTCTTCACGCGGTTGCAGCGATTCCATTACCGCGTTCAACGGCAGGATAAAGACTTCGTTGTTCACTTTTACTGACATGCCGTCGAGGATCGCCAGCGTCAGCGGCAGCAGGATACGAATGGTCGTCCCGGTGCCCTGTTTCGATTTGATTTCAACGTGGCCGCCCATCTCCTGGATGTTACGTTTCACCACGTCCATGCCCACGCCGCGTCCGGAAACGTCAGTTACCTGTTCAGCGGTGGAGAAGCCCGGCGCGAAAATCAGCATGCCCACTTCTTCATCGGTCATGTTCTCGTGTACGGCCATCCCCTGCGAAATCGCTTTCGCCAGAATACGTTCACGGTTCAGACCTGCGCCATCATCGGTCACTTCAATACAGATGTTCCCGCCCTGGTGTTCCGCCGAAAGGATCAGGTTGCCGATAGGCGACTTCCCTGCTTCCACACGTTTTTGCGGCGTTTCAATACCGTGGTCGAGGCTGTTACGCACCAGGTGCGTTAACGGGTCAATAATGCGTTCGATCAAGCTCTTATCAAGTTCGGTTGAGCTGCCCTGCAGCGTCAGTTCCACTTGTTTATCAAGCTTGCTCGCCAGATCGCGAACCAGGCGCGGGAAGCGGCTGAAGACGTATTCCATCGGCATCATACGGATGGACATCACCGATTCCTGCAGGTCGCGGGCATTGCGTTGCAACTGGCTCATGCTGGTGATCAAATCACCGTGCGTCACCGGGTCCAGCTCGTTCGAACGCTGTGCCAGCATGGACTGGGTAATAACCAGTTCGCCTACCAGGTTGATCAACTGGTCAACTTTTTCGACCGCAACACGGATACTGGTCGATTCACTGGCGCGGGCTGCCGGTTTCTCACGGCCTGCCGGTTGCTCTTTCGCTACCGCTTTCAGCGCTGGTGCCGCAGCCGGAGCCGCCTGCACCGCCGGAACAGCCGCTGCTGCCGGCGCTTCAGCCACTTCAGCCGGAGCTTCAACAGCCGTTTCTGCTGCCGCGGGCGCGGGTGCCGCTTTTTCGAAAGCGATTTGATCCGCTTCGATAACAAAGCACAGCACCGCGATAATGTCGTCTTCGCCCACGCCGCCGTCGATAGTCACGCTCAGGGTATCTTTCCCCTTCACCACATCGCTCAGCGTGCCGAGGTTGCCCAACTCCTCTTCGAGTAAGTCAACTTCATTCTCTTTCAGGCGAGAAAGAACGATTCGTAATTTACCGTCGTTTTCAGCGGCGGGCGCTGTCGCATCAGATGCCAGTGCGGTCTCTACAACCGAGAGTTTTGCACCATTCGCAGCGGCAGGAACGACCTCTCCTTTTGCCTCCAGCGCCAGCTGGCGCAGGGCATTGCAGATGTATTCGAAGCTTGCGGCATCTGGCTCTGACGAGCTTTTATAGGCATCGAGCTGTTCCTGCATAATATCTTTGGTTTCCAAAAACAGGTTGATAATGTCGGTGTTGAGCTGCATCTCGCCACGCCGAGCCTCATCAAGCAGGTTCTCCATCAGGTGAGTTGTTTCCTGCAAGATGGTAAAGCCAAATGTACCCGCACCGCCTTTAATAGAGTGAGCAGCACGGAAGATGGCGTTGAGCTGTTCTGAATCCGGCGCTTCCGGCACCAGGTCCAATAAATGTTGTTCCATATCGGCCAACAGTTCGTCGGCCTCATCAAAGAATGTTTGGTAAAAATCACTAATATCCATGCTCACGCTATCACCTCGGATTGGCTTGTGGCGACGTAGGAACTGCTGCCGGAGACGAGGCTGCTGGCGCGGGTGCTGCCGCTGCCGCTGGCTCTGGCTGTGTAATCGCGCTTATTGGCGCACTCTGACTTTCGGCGTTCTCATGCAGAATGGCCGCTTCTGCTTGTTTGTTCAGCACCAAAAGACTAATTCGGCGGTTGATTGCTTCATCCGGGCCACGGTTGACCAGGCGCATGGTTGCCGCCATGCCAACAACGCGCATCACTTTGCCATCATCCAGGCCACCGGCAACCAGCTCACGGCGCGACGCGTTAGCGCGATCGGCGGAAAGCTCCCAGTTGCTGTACCCTTTATCGCCGTTAGCGTAAGGGGCATCGTCGGTGTGACCGGAGAGGCTCACTTTGTTCGGGATCCCATTCAGTACTGGCGCAATCGCCCGTAAAATATCGCGCATATAAGGTTCGACTTCCGCGCTGCCGGTTTTAAACATCGGCCGGTTCTGGCTATCGATAATCTGTATACGCAACCCTTCCTGTACCAGGTCGATTTTCAAATGCGGACGCAATGCGCGCAGTTTGGGATCGGCTTCAATTAACTGGTCCAGATCGCCGCGCAATTTACTCAAGCGCGACTGCTCCATGCGTTTTTTCAGGTCGTCAATATTGGGCTGTTTTTGTACTTCGCCCTGTTGCTGTGTGTAGTCATCGCCACCGCCCGGAATCGGGCTGTCGCTGTTCGAAATTCTCGGCCCACCCGTGACCGCAGTTGCCAGCGGCGTGCGGAAATATTCCGCAATCTGGATAAGCTCTTTCGGGCTGGAGATGGAGATAAGCCACATCACCAGGAAAAACGCCATCATCGCCGTCATAAAGTCGGCATAGGCAATTTTCCAGGAGCCGTGTCCGCCACCACCATGGCCTTTATGTTTTTTTCGTCTAACTACGACGATCGGATGGGACTGGTTTTTCATGCGTCCTCAGTCGTCGTCTGTTGGTTAGGGTTTCTGACCGCACGAACATGTTCGTCCAGTTCGATAAACGACGGGCGCTCGCTGGAGTAAAGTGTTTTACGACCAAACTCAACCGCGATCGGCGGCGCATAACCGTTCAGGTTCGACAGCAGGGTTATCTTCACGCACTGCATCATTTTGGCGGTTTCCGCACTCTTCTGGCGAAGTACGCTTGCCAGCGGAGAGATAAAACCGTATGCCAACAAAATACCGAGGAAAGTTCCCACCATCGCATGCGCAATCAGCGCACCCAACTCCGCCGCCGGACGATCCGCCGAGGCCAGCGCATGTACTACACCCATTACCGCCGCCACGATACCGAATGCCGGAAGTGAGTCACCGACCATCGCCAGCGCGTTCGCCGGGACTTCGGCTTCGCTTTCATGGGTCTCAATCTCTTCATCCATCAGCGCTTCAATTTCGAAGGTATTCATATTGCCGCTGATGATAAGTCGCAGATAATCCACGATAAATTCAAGCATCGTCGCATCCGCGAGAATGCGCGGGTAGCTGGCGAAAATCTCGCTCTCTTTCGGGTTTTCAATATCCCGTTCCAGCGAGAACATCCCTTGCTGACGTGATTTCGCCATCAGGCGATACAGCAGCGCCAGCAAGTCCATATACATACTTTTGGTGTACTTCGAACGGCGAAACAGCAAAGGCATCGCTTTCAGCGTTCCTTTGATAGCTTTACCGTTGTTGCCAACGATGAATGCACCTACCCCCGCGCCCCCGATGATGATCAGTTCAGACGGTTGATAAAGTGCCCCAAGTTCTCCGCCGGTCATCATATAACCGCCAAAGACTGCACCAAGAACAACCAGGTAACCTAATACGATAAGCACGACATCATCCTTCTGCTAATGACTAAGGCTCGGGATAAACATTTCAAAGGGTTAACGCGAGTAGCAGGTAAAAAAAAAGCAGCGGCATAACTGCACCGCTGCTGGAGTGTTTCCACCTGTATTCGGTTAAACAGCCTGATCGATCTGTTCATCCAGCAGTTGTGGAATAATATCGGCAGCATCCTGGGAAAGTTTACGTCTTTTTACCGCGCGGGACGGCGGCTGGCATAAACTGCAGGCAAAGCTACCAACAGGCTGATGCGCGTGAGTAATAAAATTACCACCACAGCAATTGCAGCGAGACAACTCCAGCATTCCGCTTTCCACGAAACGAACCAGCGTCCAGGCGCGGGTCAGCGCCAGCAGCGGTCCTTCCTCAGCATGAGGGCATTGTTCGAGGTAAAGTCGGTATGCTTTGATGACTGCGTCAACGCCGCTGCAAAGGCCTGTTTTTAACAAAAATTGCCATGCGTTACAGAACATAGACGCGTGGATGTTTTGTTCCCAGGTCATAAACCAGTCGGTGGAGAATGGCAGCATACCTTTTGGCGGCGGGCTACCACGCAACTCTTTGTAGAGTTTGATAAGACGACCGCGGCTAAGCTGCGTCTCACTCTCCAACATTTGTAAACGCGCACCCAGCGTAATCAGTTCCATTGCTAACTGAATATCGCGTGCTTCCTGAACAATGCTTTTTTCGCTCATCGTTATGCCCTTTTCTTCCGGGCCGCGTCGCCAGTCTGTGAAGACTCATTCAGCAGGCGGGTTGAAAGTAAAATCCCGGTGTGAACTTGCTGTAAATCGTCCACACGTGACTCTTGGGTCAGACGAGTGATGGTCTGATGATTGTCAAAACGGAACTGGCAAATCAGCTGATTGGTTTCAGCCAACTTCACCATTTGCGGAAGGGTTAACTCAACCAGTGTGGTCGCCATCTCTTCATTAATACCAAGACGGAACATGGCGGACGCTTTGTCCTGGCTGATCAAACGCTGAGCAAGAAGTAAATACGACAAATTAATGTCATAAACATGTTTCAGCAACTCGGATGTATGCATTTTTCCCATCCCGAATAACCAACTTGTATCTTATGCGGCTAAGCCGCACCCCGTGATGTCGCCGGGAAAAAACCCGGTATAAAAAAGAAAGGCTAAATGCATAACTGACTAGGATCTTGCGATAAGGCGCTTCGCTCAAATGTTAATTGCCTTACAACGTTCTTAATCATTTCTTACAAAGAACTAAGATTTTTCCTAATTCGACGCAACTGTACTCGTAGGTGCTGCCACATACAATCTGACCAGTGCGGAAATTTGAAATTTTTGTGATCCAAGTCACATAATTTACGTGAATATGGACAAGAAATCTATCAGTCTCGCTTGTGAATTGATGTTTTTTTGCGCGATCAGCCCCCTTTTCTATTCCAATTGTCCGAATAGGCATGCAAAACGCTCTCTTACCCACGCTAACTGGTCGGAGGATTAGGATGCTGCCCTATTTACATTTGACAATATGTGTCTACTTAAGAAACAAAAATAAAAAGTTATATAAAACAATACATTATGTTTTAAGCGATCTTAATTAATCACCCGAAGTAACCATTGCATTTTTGTTAATCTTTATGATTGATAATTTAACAATTCGATCTTAAATTCTCTTAATTTTAGTTAAGCTTTTAAAATCGGTTAAGGTGATTAAAGCGCGACCATACCGTTACGTAAGAATAATTAATGAATATTTATGATAACCTTCACATCCCTGCCATATTCACAGGTTGCGCTGGTTTAAGAATCGGAGTAATGGTGAGAAAAATTTGATTCAATCGGGGAGTAAAAATGGCTTATGCACATCTTTTGGTCGCCGTAGCCGTTACGCCAGAAAGCCAACAATTGCTGGCAAAAGCGGTCGATATTGCCCGCCCTTCCAGTGCCCGTATCACACTGATTACCTTAGCCGCTGACCCGGAACTGTATAACCAGCTTGCAGCGCCGATGATGGAAAACGTCCGTGAGGTGTTGCAGGAAGAGACGCAGCAGTTTCTGGATGAGCTGGTGCGCAACGCGAATTATCCTATCGAACAGGCGCTAATTGCCTCCGGCGAGCTGAGCAAGCACATTCTGCATACTTGTCGCACCCAGGATGTCGATTTAGTGGTGTGTGGTAATCACAATCAGACGTTCTTCTCGCGCGCCGTCTGCTCGGCGAAAAGCATTGTCCAGGCCAGTGAAGTTGATGTGCTGTTAGTACCGTTAAGCGCGTAGAACGCCCCCGCATAAGCGGGAGCGTTGTTACCTCAGGCTAGCTTCTGGAAGGTCGCCACTTTGCTTTGTAGCTGGCTTTGTGCGCTACGTGGCGTGATGCGCTTTAAATCGCTGATAAACCTCTGCTGCCAGTGATGGATATCATTCTCCTTGATGACTTTGAGCATCTCCGCATGACGCGAAATACGCTCCGCCAGCGGCATCCTTAATGCCTTGTCCATCGCCGCCGCGACATCATCACGATCGTAAGGGTTAACGATCAGCGCCGACGTCAGCTCATTCGCCGCACCGGCAAACTGCGAAAGAATTAACACCCCCGGATTTTCAGGATCCTGAGCCGCCACATACTCTTTCGCCACCAGGTTCATCCCGTCACGCAGCGGCGTCACCAGCCCGACTTCCGCATAGCGGAATACCTTCATCAACACTTTGCGATCAAAATGCTGATTGAGGTAATAGAGCGGCGTCCAGCCAAGCTGACCGTATTTCCCGTTGATGCGCCCGGCTTCGGTTTCCAGTTGATGACGAATATCCTGATAGGCCTGCACTTCGCCACGCGAGGTGGGCGCTATCTGCGTATAACGGATCTTACCGTGGTGCTGAGGGAACTTCTCCAGCAGTGTTTCATACGCCAGGAAGCGTTCCGGCAAGCCTTTGGAATAATCCAGACGCTCTACCGAGAAGATGTTTTTCACATTCTTCAGTTCATTTTTCAGTTGTGCAAGTTTGGGCGGCAGCGGCCCTGCGGCTTGTTGCGCGATTTCTTGCGGCTCAATACCGATGGGATAGACTTCGGTGCGGAAGTTTTTTCCCCAGGCAACATGCTCTTTACCACCACGCGTGGTAAGCCTTGTTTGCATCGACAAGCTGTCGAGGAAAGCCAGGCGATCGCTTTCGGTCTGGAAGCCCAGCAGGTCATAATCACACAGCTGCTCAAGCAACTCGGCATGCGGTGGCAAGGCGTTGAAAATTTCCGGGGTCGGGAACGGAATATGCAGGAAGAAGCCGATCTGGTTGTTGACGCCACGCTTACGCAGCTCGCTGGCGAACGGCAACAGGTGGTAATCATGGATCCACAGAATGTCGTCGTCTTTAATCAGCGGCAGCAGCTTGTCAGCCAGTAGCGCGTTGACATCCTGGTAGCCTTCCCACGCCTCGCGCTGGAACTTAACCAAATCCAGACGATAGTGGAAAGCGGGCCACAGCACCGCGTTGGAAAATTGCGAATAATACTGCTCGTAATGATCTTCGCTGAGGTTAAAAGAGGCCCAGGTAATATTCCCTTTCGTGACCTTTTTTAGCGGTTGATCCTCGTCACCGATCTCCCCGCTCCAGCCAAACCACAGCCCACCGGTCGCTTTTAGCGCCCCAAGGATCCCCACAGCCAGCCCGCCAGCGCTGGATTTTCTATCGTCAGGCGGAGCAATACGATTAGATACTACGACTAAGCGACTCATAGCCATCTCTCCTGTTTGTTAGCGCCCGTTGTTCTTGTTGTTGATGGTCGACAAGTTGTTCAAGCCATTTATAGACATCATTCACGCCAGCCAGACGCCACATTGCCTGTGTTGCGCCCGGGCCGACTTTTATCGATATGCCGCCAAGTTTGTTAACGGCTTTAAATCCATGTTCGTCAGTCAGATCGTCGCCAAGAAACACCGGTTTCTTGCCGAGAAAGGGTGGCGTTTGCATAAACGCGTCAATAGCGGCGCCTTTATGAATGCCAGAGGGTTTCAGCTCGACCACACATTTTCCCGGCTGCATTGCCAGCTGCGGGTAGTGCGCGATGAGTGTTTTTGCCAGGGCAAAGACCGCCTCTTCATGCTGCGGTGCCTGGCGATAATGCAGTGCAAATGCCATCCCTTTAGTTTCAAGTTCAACGCCGGTTAACGGCGCAATGCCATGCCGTAATTCACGTTCCAGCGGCTGCAAAACCGTTTCCGGTAAGGTCATTCGTTCGGTTCGACCATTGATATCGCGGCGCTCCGCCCCATGTACCCCGGCCAGCGGGAAACGATACGGTTTGGCGAGCTGTTCCAGCTCAGTAATTGAACGCCCTGAAATCAATGCCAACGCCCTGTCATTTAGCTCAGCAAGCAATGAAAGTCTGGTCAGCACATCTTCAGGGATAAAAACATCATCCGGGTGCGGTTTGATATCCGCAAGGGTGCCATCCAAATCGAAAAAAAAGGCAAAATTTCCGGAAATGAGAGGCGGTATAGCTAGTGCGTCTTCCACCCTGGTTTCCTCCTTACAGTGTCAGATGAGAGCCGTTTTTCATTAACGTCTCATTATCATTAGCCATGTAAGTATAGACAGTGTGACGCTGCTCGCCATTTTAAACATGACTTACCAGCCGGATTAGCGGCTGGTAAGGTCTGGAGTTACACTATAAGGTTGTGTGCAAATTTAAGCAAAAAGCATCAAACCGTGCGTTTGGCCTTTTGTTTGTAGCGGTCGAAAATCACCGCCGCCAGCAGGATCAAGCCGCGCACAACGTATTGCGAGAAGGGAGAGATATTCAGCAGGTTCATGGCGTTTTCCACGGTCCCCAGAATCAAAATCCCGGCCACAACGTAGGAAATTTTACCGATGCCACCTTTCAGCGATACGCCACCCAGCACGCAGGCTGAAATGACAATCAGCTCATAACCGATCGAGGTCATTGGCTGTCCGCTGGTCATACGTGAAGCAAGAATAATCCCCGCCGCCGCTGACACAAGGCCTGAGAGCACAAAGATAATAATCTTGGTTCTGACTACCGGCACACCCGCCAGCCGCGCCGCCTCTTCGTTACCACCAATCGCCAGCGTGTTGCGACCAAAGGTGGTTTTATTAAGCAGGAAACCAAAAATAATCAGGCAGCCGACCGTCAGCCAGATGGGCGCAGGCAGGCCGAACCAGTTCGCATAACCGAGCGTAAAGAAGCGCTCATCTTCAATCCCGACCGCTTTACCATCAGAGATGATATAGGCCAAACCGCGCACAATCTGCATTGTCGCTAGTGTGGTTATCAGGGCATTGATTTTCAAACGTGCGATGACAAAGCCGTTAATAAAGCCGCTCACCACACCGAGCAGCAACCCGGCAAATACCCCAATCCACAGGCTTTCGCTTAGGTTGATCACCACCGCCGTGGTCACCCCGGCGCAGGCAATCACAGACGCGACGGAAAGGTCGAAATCACCGGAGGCCAGGCAAAAAAGCATGCCGCAGGCCACCATACCGGACATGGAAATCGCCAGCCCCAGCCCTTTCATATTGACGAAAGAGGCAAAGTTCGGCACGAAAACAGCGCAACCAATGAACAGTACGGCGAACACCACCAGCATGCCGAACTGATCCCAGATGCGCCCGAAGCTGAACGCCGACTTCGGCGCGCGGGACGTAGTTAAAGATGACATCGTATTCTCCTCACTCAGGCGACAGCCTGACTCACTTTCGGCATCGCAAGGCTCAGCGCCTGCTGTTCATCGCCCTGACCGTGTAACAACTCACCGGCTATTTCGCCTTCACGCATGACCACAATACGGTCGGCGACGCCAAGGACTTCCGGCAAATCACTGGAAGCAAACAGCACCGCCACGCCACGTGCCGCCAGCGCATAAATCACGTTGTAAATTTCATGTTTCGCCCCGACGTCAATCCCACGCGTAGGCTCATCAAGCAGGATCACCTTCATCTCTTCCGACAACCAGCGGCCAAGAATGGCTTTCTGCTGGTTGCCACCAGACAGATTCATAATCAGCTGATCCGCACTCGGGGTTTTGATATTGAGCGAGCGAATATGGTGCTCGGCGTTTTCACTCTCCCAGCCACTGTTGATGAGACACCCTGCGCGAATGTATTTGCGCCGGGCGCTGATATTGATGTTCTCCTGTACCGAGTGCACCGGAATAATGCCTTCGGCTTTGCGATCCTCCGGGCACAACATCATGCCGGCACGGATGGCGTGAGCAGGTTTGTGAATATTGACCTGCTCGCCGTCAATAAACACCTGCCCTTCGGTGATCTGCGTTCCGCCAAACAGCCCTTTCATCAATTCGCTGCGCCCGGCACCGACCAGCCCAAACAGGCCGACGATTTCTCCGCTGCGCACACTCAAGCTAATCGGCGTGCGTACGCCCGGCGCTTTCACCTGCTCCAGGCGCAGGCGCTGCTCGCCATATTCTCGCGGCTGCCAGCCGTAAATATCGCCCAGCTCGCGCCCGACCATCGCCTGCACCAGTTGGTCATGATTGACCTGCTGCATATCGGTAAAGGTGCGCACATAGCGGCCATCTTTAAACACAGTAATGGCGTCGCTCAGGGCAAATATCTCCTCCATGCGATGAGAGACATAAAGGATGACCCGCCCCTCTTTACGCAGCTCGCGGATCACGCGAAACAGGTTGTCGATCTCACGCGCAGAAAGGGAACTGGTTGGTTCATCGAAGGCGATAATTTTGGCGTTACGCGCCAGCGCCTTGGCAATTTCCACCATCTGCCACTGGCCGATGGAGAGGTATTTCAGCGGCGTTTGTGGGTCGATATCCAGCCCCAGATGCTGAAGCTGCAAACCCGCTTCATAGTTGAGCAGGGAGCGGTTCACAATGCCGCTTTTATGCGGCAACTGGCCCAGATAGATGTTCTCGGCGACGGTCATTTCCGGCACCAGATGCAGCTCCTGGTAAATAATGGCCACCCCGGCGTTGAGCGCGGCGGTGGTATCGGCAAAGGAGACTTCTTCTCCTTTTATTACCAGCGTGCCGGTCGTCGGCGCGTAGTTGCCGCTGAGGATTTTAAGTAGCGTTGATTTACCGGCGCCGTTTTCGCCCATCAAGGCGTGAACCTGCCCGGCATAACAATCAAAACTGATCTCGCTGAGCGCTTTCACACCGGGGAATGTCTTACCGATGCCGCGAAACGAGAGGTAAGGAGTAGACTGTTGCATAACGTCTCCGCAAAACAGTTCATTGTACGTCTGGCTCCCCGCTTATGCGGGGAGCGCAACCAACAGAGAATTACAGTCCTTTTTTCGCCAGCTCTTCTTTGAAGTTATCGCGGGTGATCAACACCACATCCGTAACGGCGGTGAATTTTGGCGGTTCCACGCCTTTGGTCACCCAGTTGTACAGCAGCTCACTGGTTTTGTAGCCGTGAACGTCCGGGCTTGGCAGCAGGGAACCAAAGAAGCCCGTCGCCTGCGCTTTGGACAACTCGCTCACCGCATCCACGCCGTTAATGCCGATACCGATAACGTCAGCCGCTTTAAAGCCCTGCCCTTCCGTAGCACGCACGCCACCAAGCACGGTGTTGTCATTCATACCCAGCACCAGCCAGTGTTTCACTTCCGGATGCTGTACCAGCAGGGAGTTACCGGCATCAAATGCACCGGGGATATCGTTCGATTTTGTCGGCACCTGGTAGATCTGTTTTTCCGGGAAACCGGCTTTTTTCAGCGCATCCATGGAGCCAGTGGTACGGCGGCGAGCGGTATCCAGTTCGTTAGCCGTAATCGCCATCACGCCGGTCTGTTTCACATCCCAGCCGCGTTTTTGCATCTCTTTGTACAACTCATCGCCCTGACGTGCGCCAATTTCACTCGCCGCCATCATCACTAACGGCACCGATTTCATCGGCTCACCTTTGGCGTTGACGAACTGGTCATCGACGGTAATGACTTTCATGTCGTAACCGCGCGCTTTGGCAACAATTGCGGAGCCCAGTTTCGGATCGGGAGTACAGATAACAAACCCTTTCGCGCCGCTGGCCGCCAGGCTATCAATGGCGTTCAGGGTTTTTTCGCCATCGGGGACGGCGATTTTGATCACTTCGAAACCTAAATCTTTGCCTGCCTTGTCGGCGAATCTCCACTCCGTCTGGAACCATGGCTCTTCCGGTTGTTTAACCAGAAATCCGAGCTTCATGGTTTCAGCGATAGCGGATTGTGACATAACGGCAGCCAGGCCGATGGCCGCCAACGCTTTAGTGAATTTGTGCATGGTAAACTCCAGCTTTAGCATTCTTTTATGTAGGGAAAACAACTCATCAGGTCTTTTAAAAGTTCATAAAACAAGGCATTAGAGTCCATACGTCACTGGAGCTCTGTGCTGGAAATAGTTTTAGCGGGAAATTGATTCTCCATAGGAGAGCGGCATCACACGGCTGAATTACAGTAATTCCGTACATAAATTCAGCGATTTATCACATAAAATCAGCCGTTTTTGTCTGACAAATAAGAAGGGTAAAAGCAGGATAATCCATAACATCAGCCAGCTTATCCTTGTGCCCGGATACAGGACGCATCCGGGCGGAAAAATCACCAGCTATAGTAGATATGCTCGGCGTGATCTCGCGCCGCGATTTCGTTCCCTTGCAGGCGCGCGGCTATGGTTAAGGCAAAATCAAAAGCCCGTCCCAGACCTTTGCCGCTGATCAGGTTGCCATCTTCGACCACTGGCGCATCAACATATTCGCCGTCGCGCACGTTTTCATATAAATCACCGGAGCAAACATAGCGGCGACCTTTCAGTAAGCCGTTTGCCCCCAGCACGCGCGCGGCGGCCGAACAAATTGGGCAAATAAATTTGCCCGCCGCGTCATGATGTTCAATAAATTGCAGCACCGCCGGGTTGGCGGCGAGGTTGACACTGCCCTGCGGACCGCCGGGCAGCACGATGGCGTCATACAGCGTCTGCGAGCGCTCGGCCAGCGTGCTGTCTGCCACCATGGGAATATTGTGATAACTGACCACCGCGCGGGACCCCGCACAGGCCAGCGTTTCGACCTCAATCTGCAAGCGGCGCAAAATATCAATGGTGATAATCGCTTCCGCTTCTTCAAAACCGGGCGCCAACAACACCGCCACTTTTTTCATTCCCGACTCCTTTTGTACAAGGTTGGTTGAATTCAGTGGCGTTATTGTTGATCAAAACAACGTTTCAAAATCCCCGCTGTGTCACAGACCGACAGGCGTAACACAGCAAGAATAAAATCAGTGCGCTTCGCCCTGCGGGGTGAATTTCAGTTCGATCAACGCAATGGCTTTCTGGATAGCGCGGCGGGTGACCGGATCGGCGGCTGCCGGATGGGTAGTAAAATCGATGCTTTTTAACTGGTTCGCCATTTTCTCGCGCACTTCAACCGGCGCGATGACGTCAATAACATCAAGGATTTGTTTAATGACCAGCTGGCAGGCGACGACATCAGAGACCAGTTCCTGGTCAGCAGAAAGATTTTGCGACATATGAGGCTCCTTTACTAAAGGGCGTCATAGTAGCGGGAAATGCCTGGCAAGAGTAGTTTTGTCCCCTTCTGCCGTCGAATGGCGGGCATAAAAAAACCTGCTCGCGGCAGGTTTTTTTATCATCAGAACATAGCGCCTGGCGGTACGTCTTTGAAAGTTTTGCAATAGGTTTCAAACATATGCTTCAGGATTTTACGCAGTTTCATTTGTTACTCCGGCGATGTGTTATGCAGGTGTTACGTCTCAATGCGCATATAATATGACCTGCATCACAAAAAGCAAGTTCAATGTGATGGAAATCACGTTTCAAAAATCAAAAATGCAGTAACTTTGTTAAAAATTCAATTATAAATCCTGCGGTTAGCATGCTAAAAAAATTTTTAGCATCTTCAATTATTTTTGCAAATGGCATCCCAACAATGAGTGAAAGCACCCTTTCGCGAAAGACAGGAGGTCTTTCTCCCGCTGCGCTACTGGTAGCCGGCGCTTTCTTTATGGAGTTTATCGACGGCACAGTGATCGCCACGGCGTTGCCGGATATGGCGAAAACCTTCGGGGTGGAAGCCGTCGCGCTCAATATTGGCATCAGTGCCTATTTGATCACACTTGCAGTGCTGATCCCCGCCAGTGGCTGGATTGCTGATCGCTTTGGTGCGCGCAATGTTTTCTCGCTGGCACTGGCGATCTTTACCCTCGCCTCGGTGCTTTGCGGGCTTTCGACCAGCGTTGAGATGTTTGTTTCGATGCGAATTTTACAAGGCACCGGCGGTGCGTTAATGGTGCCGGTCGGCCGTCTTGCGGTGTTGCGCACCACGCCGAAACACCAGCTCATTACCGCTATCGCCACGCTGACCTGGCCCGCGCTGGTCGCGCCTATTATTGGCCCACCGCTCGGTGGTTTTATTACCCACTATGCCAACTGGCGCTGGATCTTCTTTATTAATGTGCCGCTGGGCCTGCTGGCGATTGCGCTGGCGTTACGCATTATCCCCAATATCCGCGAGGAGGAGCGCCGTCCATTCGACTTGCCGGGTTTTATTGCCACTTCTGTGGCGATGGTCAGCCTGGTGTACGCTATGGAGGCGTTAGGTTCTGAACATCCGCAAGGTACGCTAACGTTGGGTTTGCTGGCACTCGGCGCGTTAACACTTGTTGTTACCCTGCGCCATTTTCAGCGCGCAAAATGGCCGATGATCCGCCTCGACGCCATGAAAGTGCCGACATTTCGCGTAACCATGTACGGCGGTTCACTGTTTCGCGCCTCTATTAGCGCCGTGCCGTTTCTGTTGCCGCTGCTGTTTCAGGTCGGATTCGGCATGGATCCGTTCCACGCCGGGTTGTTAGTGCTGGCGGTGTTTGCCGGTAATCTTTCCATCAAGCCTGCCACTACGCCGCTTATCCGCTGGCTGGGTTTCAAAAAGCTACTGTTAATCAATGGCGCGTTCAATGTGCTGGCGCTGCTGGCCTGCGCATTACTGACTGCGCATACTCCGGTGTGGCTGACGTTTGTGATCCTCTATCTCGGCGGCGTGTTCCGTTCGGTGCAGTTCACCGGCGTCAGTACGCTGGCATTTGCCGATGTACCGTCGCCGCAAATGAGTTATGCCAACACGTTATTCAGCACGGCGACACAATTGGCGGTGGGCTTAGGCATTACACTGGGGGCGATTGGTATTCGCATTGGTGAGCATGTCAGTATGTGGTTACAAATAACCGCCATTGAGGGGATCAGCTTTCGGCTGGCGTTTGTGTTTATTGCGCTGATTTGTCTGGTGGGCATGATTGATACCCTGCGGCTAACAAAGGATGCGGGTAGCGCCGTGTCACGTAAACAGAAAGCCTGATGCAGGAAAGGAAAAAGATAAAAGCCGCAACATCTGTTGCGGCTTTTTATTATCAGGCGAGGACTTCGCGAACGAAGGCTTCAATCTCTTTATTCTGGCTGTTTTCAAAGAAACATTTCTGGAAGCGTTCACCAGAAACGGCGGTTTTCACCAGCTCACGGTCGATAGCGCGCAGCGTATCGAGATAGTTCTCTTTTACCACCGCCGCTTTCACCTGGTTCAGAATTCCCGCGTTGCGCACCTGCGGTTCTTTGCGCTCCGGCGGGTAACCTTCCCCTTTACGACCAGTAAAGGCTTTCTCAAAGATAAAGCGTACGTTCAGTTCTGCGCCCCAGCCAAAACCTTTGGCGAACGGCAGTGCCAGTGCGTTACCGTTGTTGATCTGCGCGAACAGGAAAGCATCCGCCGGATCGATACAGTAACCGCACACCACACCCGGATGAATATTCAGTGACATCAGCGCGCCCTGGCCAGTGCCACAGCCGGTTACCACGAAATCCACTGCTTTGGCATTCAACAAAATACTGGCCATAATACCAAGGTGGATATAGGTCAGATGGTGGTCGTTCTCATCGCTCATCCCGACGTTAAAAACCGGGAAATCTTTCTCATCGGCAACCGTCTTCAGCTCTTTGAGGATGATGGCGTTTTTCGCCGCCTGGCTGTTTTCCATCATCAGTGCAATTTTCATTTTTGATCTCCTGTAACATGCTTCAGATAGCAAAGGTTGGGTAAACCTTACTACCTGACAAACATACTTTCAAATTTAATGAAAAATGGTTTTAAAAATCAGAAGCAGGCTCACAGTTTTTGCTCTTCGCGCGTTGCCGTCGCGATTAGTAGAGGCTGTTCGGCGGGTTATTCTGTCGATTGCCTGCAAATCAACGCGATAAGATGAGATCATGCCAAAATGAAACAGAGTGATTTCATGAAGAGAATAGTTGTAGCCGCCTCGCTGCTCCTGCTCGCGGGATGCACGATGACGAAAGAAGCGGAAGTCAGTAGCGTGGATACCATTAGCGGTCTGGTACGCCTGAGCTATAACCAGTCGATGATGCAAACTGCAAAATACGACACCTATACCGCGCAGGGGACTGCTAATAAACAGTGCCAACAGATGGGGTATGCCACCGCAGTGCCTTACGGTCAGCCGGTGCAAACCTGTAGCCTGATCAGCGGCTCGGTCTGTATGAATACGAAAGTAACTATTCAGTACCAGTGCCGTGGTGTGGCTTTTACACAAACCAAACCGACCTGGTAAATTCTTAAGCCAGTATAATTCTACTGGCTTATCTTTTTATTAAAAATAAAAACAATTCTCATTCATTTAATTAATTGCTGGCAATGCGTGTTATTCTCATTATCTTCTTAATGCATTTATTTTTTATTTTACCTTTTGCAAATAATTAAATAACAAATTATAGTGAGCGTTCCTTTCGCCTGATAATTATATTTATGGAGCCGCGCCATGTTAAAAGCAGAGATGATCGAAAAATTAAATGAACAAATGAATCTGGAACTGTTTTCTTCCCTGCTCTATCAGCAGATGAGCGCATGGTGCAGCTACCATAGTTTTGAGGGTGCGGCCGCGTTCCTGCGCCGCCACGCGCAGGAAGAGATGACGCATATGCAGCGCCTGTTTGATTACCTGACTGATACCGGCAGCCTGCCACGTATCAATGCCATTGAATCGCCGGTAGCTGAGTATGCTTCACTCGATGTTCTGTTTCGCGCAACGTACGAACATGAACAACTGATCACGCAGAAAATTAACGAGCTGGCGCATGTTGCGATGACCACTCAGGATTATCCAACATTTAATTTCCTGCAATGGTATGTGGCGGAACAGCATGAAGAAGAAAAACTGTTTAAATCAGTGATTGATAAATTAACACTGGCAGGTAAAAGCGGCGAGGGTCTTTATTTCATCGATAAAGAACTGGCGACGTTGGACACACAAAACTAATATTACCGGCGGTAAAGAATATTCTTTACCGCCTTTTTTATTAATGCCTGCAGATTTTACTTTCGTGAGTAGAAAACCCCTCTTCCACCGGAATAAACTTTCCGCGTGATGCCAGAAATGCGACCAGTTCAGCCGCCGTCATTCCTTCCGCTGAGCAGGTATGAAAACGCGCCGTTTCGCCAAACCGCTGAATAATTGCCGCCGTCAGACTCTCGTTTGAATAACGCTCGCCTGTTTCAATCATCATATTCAACACTTCATGACCGTGAATGGATGTCATAGCTCCTCCCCGAAAAAGATGCATCATAAACTCAACATTTACTGTGGATGTTGCGCTAAAACAGGTTTACATGCATCCGGCACAGCTGGTGCAGCGCCAGTCCTGCTTATTCACGGTAGGTTTAAAGTAGCGATAATTGCCGTTTCGAGCGGGACGCCATTTTCAAAAAACAACCCGGTCAGCCAGTCGACATTGTCAATAATCCACTCATCTTCCGGCAAGCCTTGAGCAAAGGCCGGGTCAATGATCGGACAGATTTCCCTCGTCCCCCTATCCTTTTGCTGGCGAGATTCTGGCAATGCTATCTCTGGCCCCCAAACCAGTGAATTTGTCAGTGACCATGACCAAGCAGGTTTCCGCTGCGCGACCATCGCGTTGTAAAGGGATTATTACCCGGCGTTGCCCGCCCTCAATATGTTGAGGGTTAAGAATATTTTTTAGGTTACGCCGGATTGCCGCGTAAAAACGTCTTCCTGATGAAGTAGGCAAATCTGGCAATTTTTCTTCGCTGGTGTCCGAAAGAAGGTTGTCGTAAAGAAATAAATACAGCCCATGTAACGGTTGTTTGACGAAATCACTGAATTGCCTTACTCTGCGCCGCATCTTGAGCTGGCAGTGCGTTTTATTACAGAGGAAAGCGTGAAGAATCGATCACTGGGTAGTGTTTTTATCGTCGCCGGAACAACCATCGGCGCGGGAATGCTGGCAATGCCGCTGGCAGCGGCAGGCGTAGGTTTTGCAACCACTTTTGTTTTACTTTTCACTTTATGGGCCGTGATGTGTTACACCGCCCTTCTTCTGCTGGAGGTTTATCAGCATGTCCCGGCAGATACCGGGCTTGGATCGCTGGCCCGGCGTTATCTGGGGAAATATGGTCAGTGGGTGACAGGCTCTAGCATGATGTTTTTGATGTATGCGCTGACGGCGGCATATATCAGTGGCGCAGGTGAATTGCTGGCCGCAAGCATCAGCGCGTGGCTTAACATTTCGCTTTCGCCCACGGCTGGTGTGTTACTGTTCACTTTTGTTGCCGGCGGCGTTGTGTGCGCAGGAACCTCACTGGTCGATCTGTTTAACCGTTTTCTGTTCAGCGCCAAACTGTTGTTCCTGGTAGTGATGCTGGCGCTGCTGATGCCGCATATTCATAAGGCTAATTTGCTGACCATGCCGCTGGAAAAAGGTCTGGCGCTGTCCGCCATACCGGTCATTTTCACCTCATTTGGTTTTCACGGCAGCGTCCCCAGCATCGTCAGTTATATGGGCGGCAATATTCGTAAACTGCGCGGGGTGTTTATTACCGGCAGCGCCATCCCGCTGGTAGCCTATATATTCTGGCAACTGGCGACGCTTGGCAGTATTGATTCCCAGACCTTCACCGGGCTGCTGGCCAGCCAGGCCGGGCTTAATGGTCTGTTGCAGGCATTACGCGAAGTGGTGGCATCACCACACGTTGAGTTAGCGGTACATCTGTTTGCCGACCTGGCGCTTGCAACCTCTTTCCTTGGTGTATCGCTCGGTCTCTTTGATTACCTTGCCGATTTGTTCCAGCGCCGCAACAATGTCGCAGGACGTTTACAGACAGGCGCTATCACGTTTCTGCCACCGCTGGCGTTTGCGCTGTTTTACCCGCGTGGCTTTGTAATGGCGTTGGGCTATGCCGGCGTTGCTCTTTCCGTGCTGGCGCTGTTGTTGCCTTCAATGCTGGCATGGCAAAGCCGTAAGCATCATTCGCAAAGCGGTTATCGCGTACTCGGCGGCAAACCGGCGCTGTGTCTGATTTTTGCCTGCGGTGTCGCGATTATTGTTATTCAGTTCTCTATCGTCGCCGGGTTGCTCCCGGAAGTGGGTTAATCACCGCCATCAGGTGTGAGTGCTGGCATGTTCAATGCACATACTCACACCGCTCTTCCCTTCGTTAAGGGGTCAGCATTTTGTTCACTATCTACAACGTTCCAGGCAGATGATTGCCAGCGCACTAGCACAGGTAAGCTTATACGCGTCAGCAAATGCATGAGTTATGACACCGCTATGCAGGGAACCAGGGAACGTGAAATGAAAGAAGGAAATTTCAGGACATTAAAACGAATAACCAATGGTGAGATCCAAGCGCACGATTTCAATAGGTTCGGTGATTTATAGGGCAGTAGTGCCCTCTTGATACGGCGAAAGCGAAATACAGGCATAAAAAAACCGCCTTTAAGGGCGGTTTCACGACACTGCTTATCATTGATTTTATTCTTGTTTTCCCATGGTACCCGGAGCGGGACTTGAACCCGCACAGCGCGAACGCCGAGGGATTTTAAATCCCTTGTGTCTACCGATTCCACCATCCGGGCTCGGGAAGGAAATTGGAGGCGCGTTCCGGAGTCGAACCGGACTAGACGGATTTGCAATCCGCTACATAACCGCTTTGCTAACGCGCCTGAATACTACAGGTTTTGCAACCCACACCCGCTAATATAGCCGATGCGTTAAACTGGAGCGGGAAACGAGACTCGAACTCGCGACCCCGACCTTGGCAAGGTCGTGCTCTACCAACTGAGCTATTCCCGCATTATCAAGATTTCTTGTAATCTCTTGATTTTACAATCATCTGGCGAGCTGCGCTGCCTTCCGATGCGTTGCATTCTACTTACCTGACGCACTGAGTCAACGATATTTTTCAAAACCCGGATCGTTTGCTGAAAATTGCGACGAAACGATCACGGTTCAAGCAGATCGCCACGCGCAGCATTGAGGTATTGCAGCATTGACCACAGCGTTAATACTGCGGCAACGAAAAACAGCGCAATGCCGGCATATTCAACCCAGATATTCGGACGCCAGAGGAGCCATACAAGCGCGACCATCTGCGACGTGGTTTTGACTTTACCAATCCACGAAACGGCCACACGGCTGCGCTTACCCATTTCCGCCATCCATTCACGCAACGCAGAGATAATGATCTCCCGCGCGATCATCGTTGCCGCCGGCAGCGTCACCCACCAGCTGTGGTAGTGTTCTGCGACCAGCACCATCGCAATCGCAACCAGCACTTTGTCAGCAACAGGATCGAGGAAGGCACCAAAACGGGTACTTTGATTCCAGCGACGCGCCAGAAAACCGTCAAACCAGTCGGTTACCGCAGCACAACAGAAAATCAGCGCACAAACAAATGGCGCCCACGGAAAGGGAAGATAAAACGCCAGCACGAAAAACGGGATCAGGATGACGCGAAATAGGGTAAGCAACGTAGGGATATTAAATCGCATAGTGGCGTTAACTGTCTGTTGTCCGTAAATATTCGCTCTATGGTGCTACAGAGCCCTTAATGTTTCAACGAGTAGTAGATCTTTTCTGCCAGTCCTTGCGAGATCCCCGGCACTTTTGAGATTTCATCAATACTTGCATTGAGTAGACCTTGTAAACCGCCCATATATTTTAACAACATCTGACGTCGCTTCGGCCCGACACCTTCAATGGTCTCCAGTGAACTGGTGTTTTTCACTTTCGCGCGTTTTTTCCGGTGTCCACTGATGGCGTGATCGTGTGACTCATCGCGAATATGCTGGATAACGTGCAGTGCTGGTGAATCCGGCGGCAGGCTAAAGCCCTCACCTTCCGGCTCAAAGAACAACGTTTCCAGACCGGCTTTGCGATCGGCCCCTTTCGCTACGCCCAACAGCAACGGTTTATTTTTATCCCACGCCACATCCAGTTCGGCAAAAACGGCTTTCGCCTGCCCTAACTGCCCTTTGCCACCATCGATAAGGATCACATCGGGAATTTTGCTCTCTTCGATCGCTTTACCGTAGCGGCGACGCAGCACCTGATTCATCGCCGCGTAGTCATCACCCGGCGTGATACCACTGATGTTGTAGCGTCGATACTCCGCACGCAACGGCCCATTGGCATCAAATACGACGCATGAGGCCACGGTTTGCTCCCCCATCGTATGGCTGATGTCGAAACACTCCATGCGCTTCACTTCCGGCAGCTTAAGCACGCTGGCCAGCGCAGCAAGCCGCTGGTGAACCGTGGATTGCTGAGAAAGTTTGGTTGTCAGCGCCGTAGCGGCGTTGGTACGCGCCAGCTTAAGGTAACGCGCACGGTCACCGCGCGGTTTGGTTTGCACATTCACCCGCCGGCCAGCGAGTTCGGAAAGCGAGTCACTCAACAGCGTTTTATCGCTCAAATTGAAATCGAGCAAAATTTCACCCGGCAAGGTACGCATCTGGCTCCCCTGCAAGTAGAACTGGCCAACAAATGTCTCCACTACTTCGCCAAGCTCAGTCCCGCCTGGCACTTTCGGGAAATAGCTGCGACTGCCAAGTACTTTTCCCTGCCGGATAAACAGCACATGCACGCAGGCCATTCCGGCATCAAAAGCCACGCCAATAACGTCTAAATCATCGCCAGTATTAGAAACAAACTGTTTTTCCGTCACGCGGCGTACGGCCTGAATCTGGTCGCGGATACGTGCCGCTTCTTCAAACTCCAGCGCCTGGCTGGCTTTTTCCATACGCGCGATAAGCTGAGTCAGTACCTGGTCATCTTTACCGGCAAGAAAGAGGCGCACATAGTCAACCTGCTGCGCATACTCCTCTTCGCTGACCAACCCGGCGACACACGGCCCAAGGCAGCGACCAATCTGGTATTGCAGGCAGGGGCGTGAGCGGTTGCGATAGACGCTGTTCTCACACTGGCGAACAGGGAAAATTTTCTGCAGCAGCGCCAGCGTCTCGCGCACAGCATAACCGTTCGGGAAAGGCCCGAAGTACTCCCCTTTGGCATGCTTCGCACCGCGATGCATGGAAAGACGAGGATGCGTATCACCGCTGAGGAAAATAAACGGGTAGGATTTATCGTCACGCAGCAGCACGTTATACCGGGGCTGGTAGAGCTTGATGTAGTTATGCTCAAGCAACAGCGCTTCGGTTTCCGTATGGGTAACGGTGACATCAATCTGTTTGATCTGTGCAACCAGCGCTTCCGTTTTGCGCGAGGCAAGGTTGCTGCGAAAATAGCTGGAAAGCCGTTTTTTCAGGTCTTTCGCTTTACCGACATAGATAACAGTGCCGCCGGCATCATACATACGATAGACGCCGGGTTTACTGGTAACCGTTTTGAGAAATGCTTTCGAATCAAAAACTTCAGTCACTGACTTATTAACGTCTCCGCATTGCACAACCCGTGGCGAATAGCGAGGTGCGTCAGTTCGACGTCGCCGTGAATGTTCAATTTGCTGAACATACGATAGCGGTAGCTATTCACCGTTTTTGGGCTCAGATGTAGCTGTTCTGAGATCTCATTGACCTTCTGGCCTTTGGTGATCATCAGCATAATCTGCAATTCACGTTCAGACAAACTGTCGAACGGCGAGTCCGTTTTTTCGGGTTCGATTTGGCTAAGCGCCATTTGCTGAGCAATGTCGGAAGCGATATAGCGCTGACCAGACTGCACAGAGCGGATAGCGTTCACCATTTCCTGCGGCGCAGCGCCTTTGCTGAGGTAGCCCGCTGCTCCTGCCTGCATCACTTTCGCGGGCAGTGGGTTTTCAGTGTGGACAGTAAGCATAATCACTTTGGTATCCGCATTACCACGCGCGATTTTCCGCGTCGCTTCAAGGCCACCGATACCGGGCATGTTCATATCCATCAGAACGACATCAACCGTATTGGCACGACACCATTTAATGGCATCTTCCCCACAGTTGACCTCACCGATAACTTTTATGCCCTTAATGTCTTCAAGAATGCGTCGTATCCCTGCGCGCACCAGTTCATGGTCATCAACAAGTAGTACGTTGATCAATGGAGTATCTCCGGAATAGGGATAACGCGACAAAAGCCTAATTCAAGGTATATTAACTTTTTTTCATCTAACAGTGAAAGGTTAAAAAACCAGTAACTTTCGATTTTGTTCGCGTTTTTGGAAATTAAGTTATACAGCGTGTGGAAAGTTCCGCGATCTTTTAAAGCGCAGCGCTAAAAAAGTTTTAGCCCTGATTTTCAAAAAGTTACTCTAAAATTGTCTTTGCATGTATGATTATTAGCACGCTTTGCATGTAACAACAATTAACTGCCTCTAAACCTTGCTTAAACATATATTCTTCGACAATTAAACGCAGTACCGTTAATTACCGTCAGGTTTAATTTAATAAACTGAAAACAATGATCAAAAAACAACCACTGCTTTCTTTTGCCATCATTATGGTATACTCCGCCGCTTTGACAGTGTCCGTCGCGCACCTGCGCGACACCGTAACGAGGAAAATAAATTGAGCACACCTGATTTTTCCACTGCTGATAATGCAAAGGAACTGGCGCTGGAAGTCTCCTGCCTGAAATCAATGATTACGCTGATGCTGCAGGCCATGGGCCAGGCAGACGCCGGACGCGTTATCCTTAAAATGGAAAAGCAAATCGAACAAATGGAAGACGAAGCTCAGGCGACGGTATTTTCCGGTACTGTTAAGCAAATTAAACAAGCCTATCGCCAGTAAATAATAACCGGCTGCCAAAATAAGTTTGTCAGCTGGCTATCTTTGCCGGGCAAAACATAAGGGATATTTAAATCATCCCTGTCGCCGCTGCGTAGCATGCGATCTGTGTTTTGTTCGGCGCGTTAAATTTCTTCTGCATATTTTTTTGATGAAAATTAACGGTGTTTTCGGAGATGGATAAAATCATCGCGATCTCTGCAGATGTTTTACCTTCCGCCGTCCACTTGAGAATTTCACGTTCACGCTTACTGAATTTCATTTCAGGCGCCAGCACCATCTGATCTTCCAGACGCGTTAATGCCAGCAGGCTTAACTGCACCAACGTCTGCAGGCGCAATTCAATTTCATCATCCGACATCATTTTGCCAAACAGACTGGTACGCGACACGGACAAAAAACCCATCGCATGATTGGGCAACATCAGGCACTGCGAAATACCTTTACGCAATCCGTGATCCCGTGCGGCATCCCACAATACCGTGGCATCGCGAAAGAGTTTGTCATTCCAGGGAAGATGTCCCTGAATGAAGTTTTCAGCCTTCAGCACCGGGTCAATAGCAAAGTAATTCTCTGCCTGATAATGCTGCATCCACGCTTGTGGATAAGAGGTTTCAACGCTCAACTTCGGCCGGGTAAAAGGCACCGGGTGACGAACGCAAAGCGAAAAATAATCAAATTCCAGCAGCTGTGTCTGCCGCTGTAATTCGGAATAAACATCCTGGGATGTTGTCATCTCCTGGAACCGCGACATCATGTCACGACGCCAGGTAAAGAATTCTGTATCCTGCATACCGACCGGTAATACCCCTGGTTTTAATAATCATTATTTTGTATACAATAAACTAACACATAAAACTTAATTATAAATATAAAATATCGATACCGCCGGAAATAAGTTGCGTTTAACGCCAACGTTAACGGTATCTTCAGGAGGGAATAACGGCCTGGCGTTTCAGGCGCACAACAGAAAACCGGGAAATATCCCTGCAAAATTTGTACGTAATAAAACCATTGAATTTTAACTTAAGTGGAATTAACGCGATTCAGCCGCAATGGGCGCTGAACCGCGAAGGCATTACTGCATGAGGAATTTTTCCAGAAACTGGCGCGTACGCGGTTGCTGCGGGTTGGCAAACAGCGCTTTCGCGGGTCCTTGTTCCACAATGCGCCCCTGATCCATAAATATTGCCCTGTCCGCCACGTCACGCGCAAAGCTCATCTCATGTGTGACAATCACCATCGTGCGTTTTTCCTGCGCCAGCTGGCGAATGGCATTAAGCACTTCACCCACCAGCTCAGGATCGAGCGCGGACGTCGGCTCGTCGAAGAGGATCACATCCGGACGCATCGCCAGCGCGCGGGCTATCGCCACACGCTGCTGCTGCCCGCCCGACAAGCGCCGCGGGTAGCGATTCTCTTTGCCACTCAGCCCCACTTTTACCAGCAGTTCGCGCGCCCGCGCGGCCGCCTCGTCTTTGGGCTCGCCTTTCACGATCACCGGCCCTTCAATAATGTTCTCCAGCACTGTCCGGTGCGGGAACAGATTGAAGTTCTGAAAGACAAACCCGACATGCTGGCGTAACTGGCGGATAGCACTTTTCTGCTGGCTCAGCGATCGCGCAGTATCAATGGTGATATCGCCCACGCGGATTGTGCCATTCTCCGGCTGTTCAAGCAGGTTAATACTGCGCAGCAAGGTGGTTTTACCGGAACCGCTCGGGCCAATAATCGCCACCACTTCGCCCTGTTGCACCTCAAGATCGATACCGTGCAACACCGTCTGGCCGTGGAATTTTTTCACCAGGTTTTTCACGTCGATAGCACTCATTTCGGATCACGCTCCTGGCGATTAAGCTGGTTTTCGAAATAGTTTTGCAGCGAAGAAAGCACCGTCGCCATTACCCAGTAAATCAGCGACGCCGCAAGGTACATAGTGAACACTTCCAGCGTACGGGAGGTGATTAACTGCGCCTGACGGAACAGTTCCGGCACCTGGATAGTGGCTGCCAGTGACGTATCTTTCACCAGGCTAATAAAACTATTGCTCAACGGTGGCAGCGCGACACGCGCGGCCTGCGGCAGAATCGCGCGACGCAGCGTTTGCCACGGCGTCATGCCTATACTGGCCGCCGCTTCCCACTGCCCTTTATCGATAGACGAAATCGCCGCGCGCAACGTTTCCGCTGCGTAGGCCGCCGTATTAAGTGACAGACCAATCATCGCAGACGGAATAGGATCCAGCTCAATACCAAACTGCGGCAGACCGTAGTAGATCATAAATAACTGGGCGATAAGCGGCGTACCGCGAAAAATCGAAATGTAAAAACGCGCCAGCCAGCGCACAGGTAAGAACGACGACATGCGCATCAGCGCCAGCAGAAAGCCCAGCAGTAAACCAAAAAACATCCCGCCAATACTGAGTTGCAGTGTAAATACCGCGCCCTTTAACAGGTAAGGCGCGGAGTCGATAACCAGTTGTAGACTCTCTTGCATTATTTTTGCTCTGCCTGGGAATTAAATATGGGGGTGATAGGCAAACAGCGCCGGTGCGCCGCCCGTATGGATAAACAGGATTGGCCCGTTATCTTTAAAGCGATTCTGTTCAATACCATCCAGTAACCCGGCCATCGCTTTGCCGGTATAAACCGGATCGAGCAAAATGCCTTCCAGACGGGCAAGCAATTTGACCGCTTCCACTCCTTCATCATTCGGCGTGCCGTAGCCTGGCGCGAAGTAATCATCCCACAACAGAATATCGGCATTGGCCTGCAATTCGAGTTCTCGCGCAATCGCCTGTTGCAGCGTCACCACTTTCGGTTTCTGATCCGCAACGCTACGCGAAACCGTCACGCCAATCAGCTCCACCTCCGGCATCAGTTGCTCAAGCCCGACCGCCAGCCCGGCGTGCGTACCGGCACTGCCGGAAGCCACCACCACCGACGAAAGGGCCACCGCACCTTCGCATTGCCGGGCGATTTCCAGCGCACTTTCCACATACCCCATTGCGCCCAGCGCGTTTGAGCCACCAACCGGGATCACATAAGGGCGAAAACCCTGTGCTTCAACACGCGTCGCCAGTTCCTCCAGTTGCGCAGTGGGATCCGTCAACGCATCGCACATTTCGATCTGCGCATTAAACAGATCCAGCAGCAAGCGGTTGCCATTGGTGAGGTAGTTTTCTGCTGTGGTACCAATCGGGTTTTCTAATAGCGCAACGCAGTGCAGACCTAATTTGGCCGCCACGGCCGCCGTCTGACGAACATGATTGGACTGAATCGCCCCGGCGGTAATCAGCGTATCAGCGCCCTCGCGCAGCGCATCCGCTGCCAGAAACTCGAGTTTGCGCAGCTTATTGCCGCCCATCGCCACCGGCGTGACATCATCGCGTTTAATAAAAATTTCGCGTCCCAGGTAATCGGAAAGCCGCGGCAAATATTCCAGCGGCGTGGGCGCACCAATCAACTCGAGGCGCGGAAAGCGGGTCACATTGTGCAAGGGCATAAAACCTCCGAAGACCGGGTAACGTTAGCAACTGCTTTTTATTATGCACACTAAAAGCGATCAAATAAAAAAGGCGCTTGATTAAGCGCCTTTTTTTAGCGGGCAACGATTACTTCGTCACATCCGCGCCAAACCATTTTTCCGACAGCGTTTTCATGGTGCCGTCTTTTTGCATTTCGGCAATGGCTGCGTCGATAGCTTTCAGCAAATCGTCATTACCTTTACGCAGCGCAACGCCGGATTCCTGACGTGAAAACGCATCCCCCGCTACCGCCAGCGTATCTTTGGTTTTCTTCACCAGATCCAGCGCGGCCAGACGATCGACCAGGATGGCGTCAATACGGCCAACGCGCAGATCCTGATATTTTGTCGGGTCATCATCATAGGTGCGAATATCAACTCCCTGCACGTTCTTACGCAGCCACTCTTCATAGTTAGTGCCGAGACCCACGCCCACTTTCTTGCCTTTCAGGTCCGCAGCGGATTTGATGCCCGCTTCGTTCCCTTTTTTCACCAGCGCCTGGATACCAGAAACGGTATAGGGCGTGGAGAAATCATACTTTTTCTTGCGCTCATCGGAGATGGTGACCTGGTTAATCACCACGTCGATGCGTTTAGAATCCAGCGATGCCAGCATGCCGTCCCATTTGGTGGGTTTCAGGGATGCTTTTACGCCAAGATGCTGCGCCAACGCTTCGGCGAACTCTACTTCAAAACCAGTAAGCTTGCCGTCGTCGCCCTGGAAACTAAACGGCGGATACGTGCCTTCCAGACCCACCAACAGCGTGCCACGCTCTTTGACTTTATTGAGCAGGTTTTCCGCCGCGAATGTTTTCACGCTCATACCTGCTACCAGCGCGACGGCCATCACACCCATCAGCGCCTGACGTCCCAAAAGTGCTAGTTTCATAGTTACCCCGATAAAGAAATTGGCTGTAGTGTAAGGTGCCTGACGCTAAGTACAAGCACAACTCGGCTACATCTTATTCCTTTTTAATATAAATCAGATGTTGCACCTACAGCGATTTTTTGCACGGAGGCAAAACGCATCTGGGTTTTAAACTGCGCATATTTGCGCAAGGCAATCCGATAATTATTGGTGCTGGTCGCAGGTAACCACGGTTCCAGATTTTCGTCGAGGAAACCTTCTTCAAGCAGCTGTCGGGAAATATTAAGTTCAGTGAGATGGTTGCCGAGGCGGCGCAAACGCACGACATACTCGCGCACCGTACCGTGGCTCATTTCGGTTTGTTCGAAGAGATATTGTTTAAAACCGATGATATCGAAGAAATCGCTCTGCTCTTTGCAGTGCAGATCGCCGCAAAAACGACAGAGTGCGACCCACTCTTTTTGCTCTTGTTGCCAGGCCGCTTCATCCAACAGCATATCCAGACGCGAAATCGCGATTTTATTCACGATTTCGCCCCGGCGTACCAGCGTGATGCGATCAAGCAGCTTGTGGCAGTGTGCGCAATGCGTCTGGCTGTGTTTAAAGTCTTTAAGGTAGCGGCTTAGAGGCCGTCTTTTAGGTTGCTGCACCGTCATGATAACTCCTGGTTGTCAATGCGTTGTACGGCATTTACCAGGAGTGATGCAGAATCACCGACCTATAACTTACCCAGCTTGGTACGTAAGCGCTTAATGGCCTGGCTATGGAGCTGGCTGACTCGCGACTCCCCGACTTCCAGAACGGCGCCAATCTCTTTCAGATTGAGTTCTTCCTGGTAGTACAGTGTCAGGACAAGTTGTTCACGTTCCGGCAGCGATTCAATCGCTTCCATGACCCGGTGACGTAAATTACTTTCCATTAACTGGAATAACGGGTTTTCCTGTTGATGATCGTCAGTGACCAGCTCGATACTGTCGCCATGCTCTTCCCGCCATTCATCATAGGAGAAAAGCTGGCTGTTATTGGTATCGAGCAGCATCTGACGGTATTCCTCTACAGGAATTCCAAGACGCTGCGACACTTCTGTTTCCGTCGCGTTACGTCCCAGTTCTTGCTCAAGTTGCCCCATTGCCTGCGCCACTTCGCGGGCATTACGCCGAACGCTGCGCGGCACCCAATCGCGGCTGCGCAATTCGTCCAGCATCGCCCCACGAATACGCTGTACTGCGTAAGTGGTAAATGCCGTTCCTTGCAGAGCGTCATATCGGTCTACTGCATTCAGTAAACCGATACCGCCCGCCTGTAGCAGGTCGTCCAGTTCCACACTCGCCGGCAAACGCACCTGCAGGCGCAATGCTTCGTGACGCACAAGAGGTACATAACGCTGCCACAGCGAGTGTTTATCCATTACACCTTCAGCGGTATAGAGTGAATTCACGATAAACAGCCCTGCGTTAATTGAGTTATCGGCACGATTATCCGATTCTGGAGTGGTTTTAATCGGATGAATAGTGGGTGAAATGGGGGTTATTTGACTTTATTGAACCGTTCTCCCGGCCGGTAATGCATATAACACCAGCTCAAAAGCCAGCGCCGGATGATGCCCGCGCAAATAAAAACGATAATTATCCGACAGTTCACGAATGTATTGCGGGATCGTCAGCAAATCTTCCGGCTTGTGATACAAGCTAATAGTCAGAACAGGCAAAGATGCACGAATGGTATGTTGCGCACCTTTTAGCGCTTCCAGTTCCGCCCCCTCAATATCCATTTTAATAAATGTAGCGTAATTCGTGCCTTCAAGAGCATTATCAATGCTGACCACATCAATGGACGTGTTACCTTCCCCTTCGCTTAAACGAGACGAGGTATCCATTCCGGAATCAAAGCGTAATGTGGTATTTTCCGACCAGACACCTTTATTGATGGCTTTCAGTTCAACATCGCCAATATCAGCGCGTTGTAATAAAGAGAAGTTTTTCTCTTCTGGTTCAAAAGCGAGGATTTTTGCGGGTTTCTTCACGCCCTGCTTCTGCGCAGCTTTCAGGAATGCAACCACGCTGTCACCATCGTAAGCACCGCAATCGACATACACTTCGTTATCCTGCAAACGCACCAGGTCTTCTGCAAGATAGTGGTTAGGATCGAAATATTTACCGTAGTACAAGCTGCGCGCGCAAATACGTTGATTAATAAACGCCACCAGCGTTTCTTTTGAGCGCTCATCGCCTAAAGAGTTATAAAACTCAGTCAAAGCAGCCTCATTTTCCTGACAAAATTCGGCGGTATAAAGCGTATCGGTATTCACGCCAATAAAAGAGTGATCGAAGATCAATATGCTTTCAGCATTGTTTGCGAGCATCGCTTCTAATTCAGCGCTCACATACTGGATAGCCAGAATGTAATTATAGGTGCCTTCTTGTCGGGCCAGTTGGTCTAAATTGATGATATCGTAACCGTAAAAGGTTGAACCTTCGGTAAAATATTTCTCATTGACCGCCACATAATCAACCTTCACATTCTGGCTGGTCAAAAATTCCCATGTTTTTTGCCCTAAATAACCGGCACCGCATAATACCAACGGACGACCATTGTTCTGCATTTCGTCGATCGTATCGAGAAAATGGTTTCTGGACTCGCTAATTTTTTCAAGAATAGACATATCTACCTCAGAGACTCATTCAGTACACAATAAGTGGCTATCACAGTATGATTTTTTGTTGCGCTAATGCGCTTTTGTTGGCGCTTTCAAGGAAAGCTAATCCTTTTAAAGCCACCTGCGAGCCAATAGCATAACCATTCGCTTCGCCGCGTAATGCTGCTGCGATATCACAGTAATAGTTCGCAAAGGCTTCAATAAACCCGGCGGGATGGCCAGCTTTAAAGCGGCAGTACCGCTCCTGGTTCGCCACCGTGTTGTCACTCGCCGTGCGGTCAATAATGCTAACGTTGCCGTGAATATCCGCGATACGTAAATACTCGGGCTCCATTTGCAGCCATTCCGCGCTGCCTTCTGTGCCGTACACCCTGATCCGCAAACCGTTGCGATAACCCAGCGCCGCCTTGCCATACCAGTAGTTGCACACCACATCATCGCTATAACGAGAGACGATATTCACCGTGTCCACAACGCCCGGCACACGGGCAAAGGTACTGTTAACGGCATAGACATCCAGCGCATGTTTCTCGGTGAGGAATTCCACCAGTTGATGGACATGTACGCCAAGATCCAGCGATACCGTCGGGATCGCGTTATCCGTGCGCCGCCAGGTTTGCGGCAACGCGATGCTACCGTCGCTGCGACAGCGGCTGAAACCCTCTTGCGGCATCTCAACCATCACGTGCTGAATCCGGCCCAGCGCGCCGCTTTGCAAACGCTGGCGTAATTCGCGCACCATCGGATAACCGGTATAGTTGAACGTCACGTAGAGCTGGCTATTCACCTCGTCAACGCGCTGCTGAATGTCTTCAGCATCCTTGACGCTCGCCACTAACGCTTTTTCGCAAATGATCGGCAGCGGATATTCCAGACACGCCATCAGAATTTCGCGGTGCGCGGGCGTAGGCGTTAGCACCACCACCGCATCCAGATGCGCATGCTCTTTCTCAAGCAGTGTCAACGCATCCTGGTAAATCTTGCTCTCATCAAGCCCCCAGGCCATGCCGGTTTGCCGATTCAGGGCGTCATCCCGGCTGAAACAGCCGGCGGATAACTGGAAATGTCCATCCATCTGGCTGGCGATTTTATGGGTCATACCGATGGCGGAATTAAGGCCGCCGCCGATAAATGCCAGGGATAAGGGCTTAGCCATAATCCGGTCCTTACGTCGTTTTAAAGGAAAAATAGTTTTTAAGCTGCGGCGTCAGACGCGCCAGTTCAGCAACATCATCAAATTCGGCGAATACCAACCCTGCCCTGTCACGCGGCGCGGGCTCCAGCCGATCGCCTGGCAATTTCAGCGGAATAGTTTCGATAATGCGTGCTGCCAGCGGCGCAAAAAGGTAGCCGGTAAAATGGGTATCGACATCGCTGGAAATAGTGTGCCGCGCTATAGCGCGAAGATGCGCAGGTCGCCGCGCTGAAAACGCCGTGGCGTGCTGGCAACCCAGGAACGGGGCAACAAACTCGCTGGAGTAATCAACACCGGTTGAAAGCTCAATCAAACGGGAATAGAGATCGCCCGGGCAGCGCCGGGTAAGTTCGATAAGCCAGAAATCATCGTCATTGGCTATAAACTGGGTGTGCAGCAAACCGTCGACCAGTTGAAGCTGGCGCACCAGGGTTTGCATACATTCGCTAACGCGATCTCGCATGCTTTCCGTCAGGGAAAGACTCAAGCTGCTACTGTTGACCTGCCAGGGGTAGACGGTGCAGAACTCATCGACGAAAAATTCGCAGACAATCTCCCCGCCACGGATAAACGCAGAGTGGCTGTACAGCGCGCCCTGGCAAAAGGTTTCAATCACGCACTCGCCGTTTTGCGAAGCGCTACGGGCTTTTGCCACCGCATCGTCAAGTTCTGCGGCCTGCTGCACCAGCGTAATCCCGATGCCGCTATAAGCATCAATCGGTTTTACCAGCAACGGAAACGGGAGATGGCGCGCATCTTCAGCACGTCTTACCGCACGCGGTATTGGATAGCCCTGTTGCTCTGCCCAGGCGCGGAAGCGATCTTTAAGAAAAAGCGTGTCGCTGACATCCGGCGAGTCAAAGCCAGGCAAGCCCAGTTCGGCGGCAACGCGGCTCCCCGTCAGGTACGAGACATCGGTCACGCCAGGCGTAATGGCCGCAATATTGTGTTCGCGGGCAATCGCTAACACCGCATCGCGGTCGGCATAATTCTGGGCTTTGGCAATATCCGCCGATTTCATTCCCGCATCGTGCGGCTTACCGCTACACACCAGCGTGGTAAAGCCCGCCGTTTTGATCGCCCGTTGTAAAGGCAACGAGGCAAATCCCGCATCGAGGATCATCGCAGTGCGCATAGCCGTCATGCACCCTCCAGCGAAATCACCGCCGCACCGGGTGTCACGGTTGCGGCGACACCGCGAATGATGTCAGTGATACGCTGTTGATCTTCGCGCGCCAGCCCCGGATAAATCGGTAAGCACAGCACTTTGTCAGCGATAGCATTTGCGCACGGCAAATTCTCTTTCTGCGAGGAAGCAAACCCGCGATACATACTGAAAGAGCTAATCAGCGGGTAGAAATAGCGACGCGTTAAAATGCCGGCATTTTTCAGCACGTCATAAAGCGAATCGCGATCGATGCCGAACTCCGGTTCAATCAAAACCGGGAAGTAAGCATGGTTCCAGGTCACATCAGCAGGCACATCCAGCAGACGAACGCCGTCGATCCCCTGCAATAATTCCACATAATGCTGGTAAAGCGCCTGGCGATCGGCCAGTGCCTGATCGATATGTTTAAGCTGTAGCAAGCCAAATGCCGCTTCAACTTCGTTCATTTTGGCATTGATACCAGGCGCAACAACGCGCGTTTCCCCGGCAAAACCGAAGTTTTTCAAATAATCGATACGCTGCTTGGTCCGCGCATCGTGGCAAATAATCGCGCCGCCTTCGAAGGTGTTAAACACTTTCGTTGCGTGGAAACTCAGCACCGACAAATCCCCGTGATTCAAAATACTGACGCCATTTTTCTTCACGCCAAACGCGTGCGCCGCGTCATAAATCACTTTCAGGCCGTAGATATCCGCGACCTGCTGGATTTTGTCCACATCGCAGGGAATGCCGTAGCAGTGAACCGGCATAATCGCCGTGGTCTGCGGGGTGATCAGCTCTTCGACACGCTCAGGATTGATATTGTAAGTTTGCGGATCGATGTCGGCGAAAACCGGCGTCAGGCCATTCCATAACAGGGTATGGGAGGTGGCAACAAAGGAGTACGGCGTGGTAATGACCTCGCCGGTAACGCGGAGCGCCTGCAGTGCGGTGAGCAGCGCCAGCGTGCCGTTTGCGAACAGGCAGACATGTTTCACGCCAAGGTAACTTGCCAGCGCCTCTTCAAGTTCCTGATGAAAAACACCGCCATTAGTAAGGATCCGGTTGTTCCAGATCTTCTCAAGGTAAGGAATAAACTCTTCCAGCGGTGGCAAAAGAGGGCTGGTAACAAAGATATTATTGTCCATAGACAAACCTGCGCGCGTAGGAATTATCTGTTCATCATAACGACGCGCCTGGCGAGCTATCGGTGAAACAGGGGGCATTTTGTTATGCTTTTCCCCCCGGTGCTAAAGGTAAACTGGCCGGGTCTGCGCAGGCGGCGGAAAAATGGCAGGGCTTACGTAATCCCCTGTCAGCAAAAAACCCGGTAATGCCGCACTACCGGGTTTCATTGCCGCAAAATGACCTATTGTTTCAGCATGGCGAGCAGCGCTTGTTGGCGCGGTTCATCAAAGAGATAGCGATCTGTTAGCAAGTTGTTGATTTGCTCTTGATTCTCGCAGAGCGGATTGCCTTTGGTGGCGAAATCGTCGATGGCCTGCGTCCACAGCGCCATTTTAGGTTTCAGTTTCGTCGCGAAGTCATACTCGCTGAAACAAGGGAAATCACTGCAAATAACGGTGATATTTCGTGCGGCGTACTGCAACACGGCATAACTATCCGCAAACCGATGCTCATGGTTATTATCGCGGAACAAAATCACCGCATCCGGGCTCAGCGCATCCAGCGTCTCCACCGAGACAGGATTAGCATGGTATCTGAAGGTGCCCTTCACCAGCGGGTACCAGCTGGCTGGACACTCGCCAAAAATATACCAGTCAACAATGTGATGCGTTTTTTCTATCAGCTGAAAGATAAAGTCCCGCTCTTTCCCGGTGAGAGAAAAAACAGGGCATAACACGCGCCGCGGAGCATTCACCGCAACGGCTTTACCCTGTGAAAACCATTCCTCCGGGAGGTAATCAGGGATTCGCAAAACGTCCAGCCCTTTGCCGCGCCCCCATTTTTCCAGCGCGGGATTTAATACCAGCCAGCGATCAAACGGCAGAGATTGGCTATTCTGGCGTGCAATCAGCGGCTCGGCATTTTCATCGAAAAGACAATGCACAACCTGCCCCGTCATCGCGCGAAACTGCGTAACGGTGCTGATATCACGTTCACTAAACTGAGCATCCAAAATGGTGATGGCGGGACGCGTTCTGAGTAACGCGGGTAGCGCAGGCAACGCATCGTTGATAACAAGCGCGATCTCGCCGGCTTCTTCCATCATGCGGAAATAATGCGTTAAGCGTTTTGTATAAATGGTCTGCGAACGCAAAACCAGCAATACCACCGGCGTGTGCGCCGGGCTTGCACAACAGCGGTTTTGTATAACGCTGGCGTCCAGCGTAAAGAGTGGCGAACTCAGCGACAAAAAGTTGCTATACGCGGGATCGCCTGCAAATACCTCGCTGAAGTCTTCCATCAGCGCGGTCATTTGCGGTAGCAGTGATTGTCGGTACTCACTCTGCATAAAGTGATAATTGTCCGAGGCAATGATGCTGTACGGCGTCCAGACAGAGACGTAACCCATTTTTTGCACAGCCAGACAAAACGCCGCCGAACTCACTTCAAGCGACGTGTATTTTTCATCCAGCCCGCCTGCCTGCGTGAAACACTCTTTTTTGACAAGCAAACACAGGCTATTGAGCACGGAGTAATTTTGTTCACACTGATAGCGAGCCTGATAACCGAAAGATTGCCAGTCTTCTCCAGCGCCGACATTCGCGATGCCATTATCCGCGCCAACAATCATCCCTGCGCTGATGAGCTTTTTATCAAAGCTAATGATTTTCGGCCCGCTACACGCCACTTCCGGGCGCACCATCGGATTGAGTAAGGTGTTTAACCAGCTTTTTAAGACGAAAACCGATCTTACGTCTAATAACAATAAAGACGCGCCCGCCGCGTGTGACGCAGCAATATTTACCGCCTGCACCTCACTGCAGTTATTCAGCTCAAGCACCTGAACCTTGCCGGGTAATAGTTTTTCAACTTCCCGCGCGGTCTGCAAAACAATCGGGTCGGTGGTGTTTATCACGGGGATAATAATGTCGTAATCATGCCAGTCGGTGTTATCCACCAGCGACGCGATACAGCGCGTCATTAAATTAGCATCATGATTATGGGTTAAGACAACACTCACCCGCCCCGTATTATTCAGTGGATAATGGATCCGCCACGCGACACCGTCGCAATACTCCACATGATCTACCGGCAAATTACGCTGCGCGGCGAAAGTCCCGACAATGCCGCCCTCAGTCTCAATGCTTGCCGGAGTGAGCATTTTCTCGTCAACAATATTGACGATATCCGCATAATGACCAATGGCGGCGGTATCATAACGGGCAATCAATTTTGTGATGAGATCGAATTCAAAAGCCAGCCCGGCGTGAGGGTCCCAGCCACCGCATTCCAGCCATGCCGATGCGCGAAAGAAAACCCGTTGCAAATAACGGGATGGCGCACTGACAAAGAGATCAAGATTAAATTCTGGCTTGAAAAAATGCGTCACCGAATTCGCATGCTTCACGGCTTCATCAGCATAAATAGCCTGGGCAGCGGAGCGCTCTTGCAGTGTTCGGGCTAAACGATACACGCTGTCATGCCTGTAGGTCACACCGGCAGGAACCACCTGTAACCAGTCGACAGAAGTGGTCTGAACCAGGCTGGCAAAATTGTGCTGGTAATGCTGAAAATCGACAACCGAGAGGGTGTTATCCGTTGCGTCGTGATGCGCGCCATCCTGCACGAGAAGAATGCGGGCATTCGGCAAATTGCCTAATTGTCCACGTAAAGAATCCACGGTGATATTAACAGCGGCGCTGTCGCCGTGCGGATTGAGAATAACGAACAGCAACGCCAGTGAAGAGCGCGTATCACTGCGTTTTTCCGCCACGCTATTTTCAAGCCAACCCTGAAACGTATTGCGGTAATGTTGTTGTGCTTTTTCTTGCGCTTTACGTTGTGTTTTTTCTATGAAGTCCCTGAATTGCACCAGCGATCGTTCGCGTCTCAGTAATAATTGCTCGCGCGACTTATACAGGTTTTCGCGTGCGTGTTCGATAGCTTCCGGGGTATTCATCAGCGTATAACCTGCATTACCGTTTTCGCGTATCGTTTTTTCACTTAATGCATAGCTTTCGTAACCTGGCGCGATTAACCCAACAACCGGACAACCACACAAATTCGCCAGCAGACAGGTCCCGGAAGATTCATAGGTATATAACACGCGCCCGCGCTTGAGAACTTTTGCCAGTTCTTCGAGCGGCAGCGGGTTTTGCATACTCAGTACCGTCAGATTTTTCGGCAGTTTGTCATATTCAATAACGCTGGCGGGTAAGCGGTTAATATAGAGTAAGTCCAGATCCTTATGAGGATAATCATCCTGGAACAGCTCGAGGTCGTAATTCTCAATATTTAACAGCGCCGGTTGAAACTCTTTTTCGGCGAATTCGTCGCGATACCAGAAAAACAGATCGTCAGGCGAAAAATCGAGGCGATTGCCATTCATCACCCCTTCTCTGTTGAGCATATAGCGCATTACCACCGGCGCGCGCAGCGGGTTGCCGCTCGTCACTTCCGGGTAAACCGCAATCCACGGCTCACCTGAGTTCTGTAATTGCGTATAATCGTCTTCCGTAAGACGCGGTGTATTCCATTTTGGGTTAACCGTCCCGCCCACAATCCACGCTTTTCCGCCTGAATTATTGATTGTCTGGCAAAAATAGTGCAGCACTTGTATCCCGGCCGACGCCTCCGAGTAATCGGGTGCCACAATCAGATAGGGGTACTGAGCGAGGTTATTCATCGATATTCCTTGAACGTTTGCCAGGCCCGCCGGCCTGGCAGAGAAAATTATGCTTTTGGTAACCAGCCCTGCTGCCAGTCATCCAGGCCTGCGCCGCGCAAATACCAGTTATTCAGCACCGCTTCACGCAGCGCATCGCCCTGCCGGTGACGTAAATCGGCATCGTTGATATAGGCCTGAACCGCGTTCATCCAGTCTTTGAAGCGGTTTTCCACCAGCGTCACCGGCAGATCGCAACGGTAAGGCACGATGTCGGTGGCAATGATCGGTACACCGCAGGTGCCGATCTCCAGCAGACGCAGGTTGCTCTTACATTCGTTGAACTGATTAATTTCCAGCGGCACTAATGCCAGGTCGAGATTGAGGCTGGCCAGTTTTTCCGGGTACATTTCAAACGGCACACCAGGGTGGAATTCACAGCGGACATTGCGTGGTTTCATGCCCATAAAGACCCATTCCACCTTCCCTTCCAGCGCTTTAATCAGCGGCAATAAGATCTCCAGATCACCGGTATGAGAACTGCCGCCAGCCCAGCCAACGCGCACTTTTTTGCCCGTGCCACGCTCGCTCAACAGATGTTTCCACTGGTTCGGCGCAAGACGGTTTTGCGCGATGCGGATGTCGCTATGGAAACGGCTGTAGGCGTCCGCCAGCGGCGCGGTGGAAACCACCAGCCAGTCGGCGCTGTCGACGACTTTGCGAAAATTCTTCACCATTTGCTGTGGGAAGTGCTGACGAGAACCATTTTTAATCGGCACATTAAGCAGGTAGTCATCATACTCCAGCACGATTTTGGCATTACTGGTGCTGCGTAACTGCTGAATAATCTGCGGAAAACGGCTGCCGGTAATCAGCTCCAGCAAAATCACATCCGGCTGCTGCGCGGCAGCTTCCATCACACCTGGAATGGTGTTGGTCAGGCCGCCTTCAATCATTAAATGACGTTCCAGCGCTTTGAAGGGTTGCATCACCCGGTGGTGTCCACCGCCGACCCAGTTAACATGGTGCGCCAGCACCACCGGCAGCGGCCGACCCGGCAACGGCTGATGCAGGCGCGCCAGGCTCGCGCTGAGCGTAAACACCTGCCCTGCTTTTTGCATTAACGGATGGTATGACGGTTCTGCCAGCAGCCCTTGCCGCCATTCATTACGCAGCGTGGCAAAATCCGTCAGTAACGGGCGCTCCTGCACATGGAACTTATCGCCCAGTAAGCGGGTGGCACCGCCCATATGTTTCACGCGGGCGTACGGTGTCCAGACATTGAGATAACCTTGCTGCTGCGCGCGTAACCCAAGATCGACATCGGCAAAATAGAGCGGATAGGTTTCCTGGTTAAAACCGTTGAGGGCGAAAAAGACCTCTTTGCGCACCATCATGCAGGAAGCGCTTACCGCCGCCAGATTGCGCGGCGTTTTCAGATAGTGCTGGAAACCGTTGCTTTCGCCGTCGGCACCGTCGAACGCCACCTCAACACCATGCTGCACGCCGAGCAAAAAGCCGCCGTGCTGAATACGACCATCCTGATACTCCAGACGCGCGCCAACCAGCCCCACTTCCGGGCGTAGCGTCTGCTCCAGCAAGGCATCAAGCCAGCCGCCATCAATAATTTCACAATCATTATTGAGAAAAACCAGCACCTCACCGCGCGCCTGTTGCGCCGCAGCGTTGTTGATTTCAGCAAAATTAAACGGCGCGTCGTAGCGCAAAATACGTACCTGATCGATACCCAGCGCCGCCAGATCATTGAGAAAACGGCAGGCATCCTCTTCCACCGACTGGTTATCAACAATTAACAGCTCATAGTGCTGATAACGCGTTTTCTCCATCAAACTTTCAATACAGCGTTTGAGCAGGGCAACGCGATCGCGGGTTGGAATAATGATCGACACCAGCGGCTTTGCGTCCCAGTGGTAGCGCAGGCGTTTGATGTTCGCCGCTAACCCCTCTTCCAGCGAGGCCTGAATGCCAAGCCGTTGCAGGTGCGCCAGTAAAATCTGTTCGCATTCGGCCACCACCGCCGGATTTTCGCTCCAGCACGACGCCGCTTCCGGGCTCTCTACCAGCACTTCGGCAACGCGGCCCAGCGCCGGTGTTCCCTGCCCTTCAACAAAGCGCCACAGCAAGTCGATCATTGCCGCCTGCGGATAGTGGCTGTTCAGGCCACCGAGCTGGCGGGCAATATCACGCGAAAAAAGCAGAACGCGCCCGACATACGGCACGCCGCGCAGCAGGTCAATATTGACATCAGGACGCAGCGTCAGGAGTGGTTCGCCGTTTTCCGCGCGCGTCATTTCATCGCAATAAAACAGCCATGCATTTTGCTGCTGCATCCGTTGTTCGGCAAAGCGCAACAACGCATCATCCCGCAGTGTAAAACCGGCGGGGATCAGTAACAGCGCATCGGCATCTCGCGTGCTCAGCAGCGCATTTACTGCCGCAGGCCAGGCGTTATCGTCGGCAATGACATCAATGCTGGCGGCAGCCAGCGACTGGCTTTCTACAGAACTTCTGGTCTGCGCGCTGCGGTCGTTATCGCCAAGGATAACCACGCCGATACTGGCTTTGTCAGGGTTTGCGCCAGCGAAAGAGAGCAGCGCTTCGCGTCGCGCATCGCTAATCTGGCGATCTTCGAGCCAGCGGCTGAAGGAGTACTCGCTGGTCTGCTGCTGCGCCAGCACCGCTTTACTGTGGAAGTCCAGCGTATAGCGTGCTTTGTTATCCAGCTGGCGGGATTTTTCCACCAACGGCAGCGAAAAAATTGCCTCCAGCGCGGTATCCAGCGTCCATTTACTGACAAAAGTCGCACGCTGCGCCAGCGCCCACTCGCGTGCACTGGCATAACCGCTTTGCAGCAGTTCCACCCATTCATTGGCGTCCGGGCAGTTGTGCAGCGTCACCGCGCAGAAATGATCGGCTTCATGACGCGCCAGGTTATCGGCATTCAGATAACCTTCAACGTAACCTTCGTTAACCAGGAACAGCGGGATCCCAAGCGTCAGCGCCTTCGCCACGCTTTCGTCATTACCGATGATCACGTCATACTGTTCCAGCCAGGCCGGTTCGAGGCGTTGTACCTGCTGGCTAAGATCGAACCACTCGATCTGGATCCCTGCCTCCCTCGCCTGCTGCTGAACTTCATACATTTCCGCCGACATTTTGCCCGCCATATAAAGTACGCGGGACAAGGTTTGCGCGTCGCGCGTGCGGGTAAATGCGCCAAAGCTGGCCGGTACTGACCACGGCAGATGTTTGAGCTGCGCGCTCTCCACACCAGTTTGTAGCAAGATGGCCGAAGTGCGGGCGGAGAGATCCAGCGTCAGTGCGGCAAACTGGTTTTCCAGCGCTACGCCCCACGGCAAGTAGAGATCGTTGTAATCGCTGAAATGGCGGAAAATCATCGCGCCGTCGAGTTTCCCGGCTTCGATGGCATCAAGTAACTTTTCGCTAAAGAAGCCGCGATAGATCCAGATGGCGTTGTAATAGGTTTCCAGCGCCCCCTGCTTTTCGGTGATGACAGTAAAACGCCCTGTCGCGCTCAGGCGTGCGATTTCACTCGCTAACTTCTGCCCGGCGGTTGAGCTAATGACATCCACACGCCAGCCTTTGGCCAGCAAGGCGTCCGCAATATCGATAAGTTCAGAGGTATGGGGGGTAAACGCGTCAAATTGATCAACGCTGATTAGTATGCTTTGCATCTGTCATCCTCATATCACCGCGCAAACCACCGGGGTGATAGCAAAAGGCGTTCCTGTCGTTATGCAATATTCTGGAGGACGAAAGAAAGATCGAGAGGCAAAACAGCTAACAGAAAAGGCGTTATATCTGGCGATTGCAGATAAAAAAAGGCATCCGAAGATGCCTTTTTTAAGCGGTTGCGAATTAACGCAGCAGGGACAGCATGGTCTGCGGAACCTGGTTGGCCTGGGCCAGCACGGAAGAACCAGCCTGCTGCAGGATCTGCGCGCGGGACATGTTCGACACTTCAGTCGCGTAGTCAGAATCCTGAATACGGCTGCGTGCGGAAGACAGGTTGTTCACGGTGTTGTTCAGGTTAGTGATGGTGGATTCGAAACGGTTCTGGGACGCACCCAGCAGGCTGCGCTGAGAGTCAACCGCTTTGATTGCCGCATCGATATCTGCCAGCGGGTTACCATCGGTGGTGCCGCCGCTGTTCACTGTACCGCTCAGAACGTCAAAGCCTTCAGCAGCGGTAGAACGTGCAGTACCGTTGATGGTCTGGCCGGTGGTCTGGGACGTTGCGCCAGAAGCGTTGAACAGGTTGTAAGAATCAGAAGAAGTCAGGCTGATGGAGATCTGCTCACCGTCTTTCGCGCCAACCTGGAAGTTGTAGCTGCTGGTGCCGGAACCGGTGTTCAGCACTTTGATGCCGTTGAAGTCGGTCTGGGTGGTAACACGGTTCACTTCTTCCATACGCTGGTTAACTTCAGCCTGGATGGAGTCGATGTCAGAGGCAGAGTTAGAGCTGTTCTGCGCCTGAACGGTCAGGTCACGGATGCGCTGCAGGTTGTTGTTGATTTCGCCCAGCGCGCCTTCAGCGGTCTGTGCCAGAGAGATACCGTCGTTCGCGTTACGTGCAGCAACGGTCAGACCGTTGATGTTGGAAGTAAAACGGTTAGCAATTGCCTGGCCAGCCGCATCATCTTTTGCACTGTTGATACGCAGACCGGAAGAGAGACGCTCGATCGAGGTGCCCAGAGAAGACTGAGATTTAGTCAGGTTGTTCTGGGTCATCAGCGACAGGGTGTTAGTATTAATAACAGCCATGATAATTATCCTTCAGTGAGAAATTTATATTCCGGTATGGGCCAGCGGCTTCATCACCGTCATAATTGTTATCGACGACCTTGTAGAACTCTTTAGTAATTTTTCTATTTTTTGAGCAATTTTCGTCGAAAATATGCGCAAATCACAAAATAAAAAAGCGCCGACAAGCGGCGCTTTCTGATACTGCATAATTTGCGATTAACGCAGCAGGGACAGCATGGTCTGCGGAACCTGGTTGGCCTGGGCCAGCACGGAAGAACCAGCCTGCTGCAGGATCTGCGCGCGGGACATGTTCGACACTTCAGTTGCGTAGTCAGAATCCTGAATACGGCTGCGTGCGGAAGACAGGTTGTTCACGGTGTTGTTCAGGTTAGTGATGGTGGATTCGAAACGGTTCTGGGACGCACCCAGCAGGCTGCGCTGAGAGTCAACCGCTTTGATTGCCGCATCGATATCCGCCAGCGGGTTACCATCGGTGGCGCCGCCGCTGCTTACCGTACCGCTCAGAACGTCGAAGCCTTCAGCAGCAGTAGAACGCGCAGTACCGTTGATGGTCTGGCCGGAAGTCTGGGACGTTGCACCGGTAGCGTTGTACAGGTTGTAAGAGTTGGAAGAGCTCAGGCTGATGGAGATAGTTTCGCCGTCTTTCGCGCCAACCTGGAAGTTGTAGCTGCTGGAGCCAGAACCGGTGTTCAGCACTTTGATGCCGTTGAAGTCGGTCTGGGTGGTAACACGGTTCACTTCTTCCATACGCTGGTTAACTTCAGCCTGGATGGAGTCGATGTCAGAGGCAGAGTTGGAGCTGTTCTGCGCCTGAACGGTCAGGTCACGGATACGCTGCAGGTTGTTGTTGATTTCGCCCAGCGCGCCTTCAGCGGTCTGTGCCAGAGAGATACCGTCGTTCGCGTTACGTGCAGCAACGGTCAGACCGTTGATGTTAGAAGTAAAACGGTTAGCAATTGCCTGGCCTGCAGCGTCGTCTTTAGCGCTGTTGATACGCAGACCGGAAGAGAGGCGCTCGATCGAGGTGCCCAGAGAAGACTGAGATTTAGTCAGGTTATTCTGGGTCATCAGCGACAGGGTGTTAGTATTAATAACAGCCATGATTATTATCCTTCATTGAGTAATTTATATTCCGGTATGCGCCAGCGGCTTCATCACCGTCATAATTGTTATCGACGGGGTTAACGAACTCTTTAGGGATTTTTTTATTTTTATTCGGCTTATTTTTCAAAGAAATAAAAAAGCGCCGACAAGCGGCGCTTTCTGATACGACGTAATTTGCGATTAACGCAGCAGGGACAGCATGGTCTGCGGAACCTGGTTGGCCTGGGCCAGTACGGAAGAACCAGCCTGCTGCAGGATCTGCGCGCGGGACATGTTCGACACTTCAGTCGCGTAGTCAGAATCCTGAATACGGCTGCGTGCGGACGACAGGTTGTTCACGGTGTTGTTCAGGTTAGTGATGGTGGATTCGAAACGGTTCTGGGACGCACCCAGCAGGCTGCGCTGAGTGTCAACCGCTTTGATTGCCGCATCGATATCTGCCAGCGGGTTACCGTTGGTGGTACCGCCGCTGTTCACTGTACCGCTCAGAACGTCGAAGCCTTCAGCAGCGGTAGAACGTGCAGTACCGTTGATGGTCTGGCCGGAAGTCTGGGACGTTGCACCGGTAGCGTTGTACAGGTTGTAAGAATCAGAAGAGGTCAGGCTGATGGAGATCTGCTCGCCATCTTTCGCGCCAACCTGGAAGTTGTAGCTGCTGGTGCCGGAACCGGTGTTCAGCACTTTGATGCCGTTGAAGTCGGTCTGGGTGGTAACACGGTTCACTTCTTCCATACGCTGGTTAACTTCAGCCTGGATGGAGTCGATGTCAGAGGCAGAGTTGGAGCTGTTCTGTGCCTGAACGGTGAGGTCACGGATACGCTGCAGGTTGTTGTTGATTTCGCTCAGCGCGCCTTCAGCGGTCTGCGCCAGAGAGATACCGTCGTTCGCGTTACGTGCAGCAACGGTCAGGCCGTTGATGTTGGAAGTAAAGCGGTTAGCAATTGCCTGGCCAGCAGCGTCATCTTTAGCGCTGTTGATACGCAGACCAGAAGACAGGCGCTCAATAGACGTACCCAGAGAAGACTGAGATTTAGTCAGGTTGTTCTGAGTCATCAGAGACAGGGTGTTAGTATTAATAACAGCCATGATGTAATTCCTTAAAAAAAGTTATCAGATTCAGGCATCTGCCTACGGTTTTCTCACCGTCCCCCTGATTATCGACCGCCTCTTAGCAACCTTTAGAAAAAAAGATCATTTTTTTAAAGCCGCAAACTGCCCGCTATTCTTTATCTTTATTCCGCCATTGTTTTAAAAAAAACCCTCTAATCTTTTCGCAGTCGCTGCCGATAATCCCCACAGTGATTGTCTAAAACTGAAGGATAAAGAAATGGCAACTATTAGTTCTATCGGAGCAGGCACCAGCTTAAGTTCGTCGCTCAGTACGCTGTATAGCCAGCTGCAGACGGCCGAAGAGACCAGGCTGACGCCAATTACCACTCAGCAGACATCGTATAAAGCAAAACTCACTGCCTGGGGCATCGTTCAGACGTCGCTGACCAAGCTGCAAACAGCGGCCAATGCGCTGAAAGATACTTCCAAAATTGCATCGGCCAAAGTTTCCAGCACTAACACGGCGTTTACCGCCTCCCTGGCGACCAGTGCAACGGCGGGATCATATTCTATTGAAGTGACGTCGCTGGCAGCAGCGCAGTCGCTGCTCAGCCCGAAAGCGGCAAGTAAAGATACGGATTTAGGTGATAGCAGCCTGAGCTCGCGTACCATTACGATCACCCAACCGGGTCAAAAAGATCCGCTGACCGTTACGCTGGCAAGCGATAAGACCAGCCTGGCGGATATCCGTGATGCGATCAACGCGAAAGCAGGAAGTGTGACCGCAAGTATCATTAAAGCCGATGACAGCAGCTACTATCTGGCGCTGACCTCGCGCGATAGCGGTACCACCAACCAGATGACGATCACCACTAATGATACCGAGTTAGCCAAGTACGTTAGTTATGATTCAAGCAATGCCGGCAGCGCCAGCAATACCATGACGCAGCAGGTTGCCGCTGCTGACGCCAACCTGAAGATCAACGGCGTGGCGATCACGCGTAGCAGTAACACCATCACCGATGCGCCGGAAGGCGTAACGCTGACGCTGAACAAGACCAATATCGGCAGCCCGGAAACGCTGGCGGTAACCAAAGATAATGCGCCAATGACTGCGGCGGTGCAGGCGTTTGTTGATGCTTATAACTCCCTGCAAACCACCATTGCCAACCAGACAAAATACACGAAAGTGGATCAGGGCAGTACGTCTCAGGACAACTCTAACGGCGATCTGCTGGGTGACGGTACGCTGCGTAACATTCAGACGCGTCTGCGCTCGCTGCTCTCCTCTTCTCAGAGCAATACCGGCAGCTACAATATCCTGTCGCAGCTGGGTATTACCCAGGATGTCTCCGGCAAATTGACCGTTGACAGCACCAAGCTCGACAAAGCGCTGACGGAAAAATCAACTGACGTGATCTCTTTCCTGACCGGTGATGGCAAAACCACAGGTTTTGCGACGCAGGCCAGCAATCTGCTGGACGATTTCCTCGGTACTGACGGCACCGTGCAGAATGCAACCGATGGGATTAACAAGACGCTGAAAAAGCTGTCTGAGCAGTATGACCGGGTTAACGACCAGATCACCGCAACCATGGCTCGTTATAAAGCGCAATTTACAAGTTTAAGTACGCTGGTATCGTCACTGGAATCAACCGGTAACTATTTGACCCAGCAATTTAACAAGACCAATTAATAAAGTATTCGTTGAGGTTTGAAATGTATACGAAATCGGGAACTCAGGCTTATGCTCAGGTCGGCGTGGAAAGCGCCGTCCTGAGCGCCAGCCCGCATCAACTTGTGGTACTGCTTTTTGATGGCGCGTTAAGCGCCATGAAAAGGGCTGCGATCCTGATTGAGCAGGGAGATATTCCCGGTAAAGGACAGGCGCTTTCAAAGGCTATTAATATCATTACCAACGGTTTGCGTGCCGGTCTCGACCACGAAGTCGGTGGCGAGATCGCCGCAAACCTGGACAGTCTTTATGACTATATGACACGACGTCTTTTACAGGCTAATCTCCACAATGACCTCTCCGCCATTGATGAAGTTTCAACGTTGCTCAACAACATTGCTGATGCCTGGAAAGAGATTGGCCCCAATAATCAAAACGCGCGGGACACTTACTAATGGAAGCAAATTTCGGGTTGCTCCACCACTATCAGCAGCTGTTGGTCACCAGCCGCACCATGCTTAACCTCGCGAAGGAAGGGCGTTGGGACGAACTCATTGAGCACGAGTTGAAATACATTACCGCTGTGGAGAAACTGACACAGTTCCAGGATATGAGTGAAGTCGCGCCTCAAATGCAGGCGCAAATTCGCCCGTTGCTACAGCAAATTCTGGAAAATGAAGTTTCACTCAAAGAACTGTTAAGCCAGCGAATGGACGAGCTGCGGACATTGGTTGGACAGACATCCCGACAACATAACCTACATTCGACATATGGACGTCTCTCTGGAAACATTTTATTCCCCAACGAGATCTAATCTCATGCCCGGCGGGTGATACAGGAACAGTCCATCACCCGCTACGGTTTTCGCCTTCCCCCCTCTTCCCGTTCTTATCTCGCAATACAAATTCCCACGCCACTATGTGCGTAGCGGTTCGTCGTTTCTGAAATCTCAGCCATACTTCCAGCGTCTCATTCTGGAGCATGGAAGATGAAAAACCCCACCCTGTTGCAAACGTTTCACTGGTACTCCCCTGATGGCGGCGCACTCTGGCCGGAACTTCGCGCGCGCGCAGGTGCGCTGAGCGACATGGGGATCAATATGGTCTGGCTTCCACCGGCGTACAAAGGTGCCGCAGGCGACCAGTCGGTGGGTTATGACAGCTACGATTTATTCGATCTCGGTGAGTTTGATCAGAAAGGTAACGTCGCCACCAAATACGGGGATAAAGCGCAACTGCTCGCCGCCATTGACGCGCTGCAGGCGAACGGTATCGCCGTGCTGCTGGATGTGGTGGTCAATCACAAAATGGGCGCCGATGAAAAAGAAGCGGTACGCGTGAACCGGGTCAATCAACAGGATCGCACGCAAATTGACGACGAGGTTGTTGCATGTGAAGCCTGGACGCGCTTCACCTTCCCTGCCCGAGCCGGGAAATATTCGCGATTTATCTGGGATTACAAATGCTTTAGCGGCGTCGATCATATTGAAAATCCGGACGAATACGGCGTATTTAAAATCGTTAACGACTATACCGGCGACGGCTGGAACGACCAGGTCGACGACGAGCTGGGCAACTTCGACTACCTGATGGGCGCCAATATCGATTTTCGTAACCATGCGGTGACGGAAGAGATCAAATACTGGGCGCGTTGGGTAATGGAACAGACTCACTGCGACGGTTTTCGTCTGGACGCGGTGAAACACATTCCGGCCTGGTTCTATAAAGAGTGGATCGAGCATGTGCAGGAAGTCGCGCCCGGGCCGCTGTTTATCGTCGCGGAATACTGGTCCCATGAAGTGGAAAAGCTGCAGCAGTATATCGGCCAGGTTGAGGGCAAAACGATGCTCTTTGACGCGCCGCTGCATATGAAATTTCACGAAGCCTCGCAACAGGGGCGCAATTACGATATGCGCCAGATCTTCGACGGAACCCTGGTGGAAGCCGATCCGTTTCACGCCGTAACGCTGGTTGCCAACCACGACACGCAACCCCTGCAAGCCCTGGAAGCGCCGGTCGAAGCCTGGTTTAAACCGCTGGCCTATGCGCTGATCCTGCTGCGTGAAAATGGCGTGCCGTCAGTCTTTTACCCGGATCTGTTTGGCGCAAGCTACGACGATACCGGCGGCGATGGCGAAACCTACCACGTCGATATGCCAGTCATTGAAAATCTCGAACGGTTAATTCTCGCCCGCCAGCGTTTCGCCCACGGCGTGCAAACCCTGTGGTTTGATCATCCTAACTGCATCGCCTTTAGCCGCAGCGGCACCGAATGTGAGCCGGGTTGCGTGGTGGTGATGTCCAATGGCGACGAGGGAGAAAAGCAGCTGATGCTGGGGGAGAACTACGCCAGTAAAGTGTGGCGGGATTTTCTTGGTAACCGCGAGGAGACGATCACCACCGATGAACATGGTGAAGGAACATTCACCTGCCATGGGGGTAGCGTCAGCGTGTGGGTCATTGAGGATGCGCTATAAAAATGCGCCGGGCAATATGCAGGCCCGGCGTGCCATTTAGTGCGTAATGTTCAGCCCGGATTTTGTTAAAGCGTCCTGGCATTCAACCGTGGGTTTATCGACGCGTTGCAATGTCAGACCATCAAACTCCAGCGTATTACCTTCGCGCTCAAGGCGGTAAATGTCGCGTTTTTGCGTCACGTTATACAGCTTGTCGCCATGACGCATCAGCTTGCCCGGAACGGCAATCACGCGCTGCCACTGGCGGCAATCGAGTGTATCACCCTCTTTTGTCACGATAAGGCTGGCGATGGCTTCCGGGCTCACCAGGCTGCTTTGCGGCCCGGAAGATTGCCAGTAACCCGCCAGCCCTGCCGGTGCGGGCTGTTTCACCACCGCATCGTAATTATCCACCTGAACGCAGCCGCTCAGCAGCATCGCCGCGCCAATAATCACTCGCTTTTTCATTATTTATCCTGCTCGCGAAGAAAAAAATATTGTGGCATTAAAGCATTATCATCGCCACCCTTTCCCCCACCGCCTGCAAGTTTGATCTGTACCAGGTTTTTCGCCTTTTTTACGTTAGCTTGTCATCCCGCCCGTGTATTATCCGGGGTTCTTTTGCATTACCCGTTCCTTCTGAGTTCAGAGGCTCATTTCTATGTCATGGCAACAGTTCAAAGACCGCTTTCTGATTAAGTTCTGGTCTCCCGTCCCGGCAGTTATCGCTGCGGGCATCCTCTCCACTTACTATTTTGGTATCACCGGCACGTTCTGGGCGGTTACCGGCGAGTTTACCCGCTGGGGCGGTCAGTTATTGCAACTGGCAGGTGTACATACCGAAGAGTGGGGCTACTTCAAATTGATCCACCTTGACGGCACGCCGCTCACCCGTATTGATGGCATGATGATCATCGGCATGTTCGGCGGCTGTTTCGCCGCCGCGCTGTGGGCGAACAACGTCAAGCTGCGTTTGCCGCACAGCCGTATCCGCATCATGCAGGCCATTATCGGCGGGATGATTGCCGGTTTCGGCGCACGTCTGGCGATGGGCTGTAACCTCGCCGCCTTCTTTACCGGTATTCCGCAGTTCTCGTTACACGCGTGGTTTTTTGCCGTCGCCACCGCCATTGGCTCATGGTTTGGCGCACGCTTCACGTTGCTGCCGCTGTTTCGCATCCCGGTTAAAATGCAAAAAGTCTCAGCCGCCTCACCGCTGACGCAAAAACCCGCTCAGGCAAAACGTCGTTTTCGTATCGGCATGCTGGTGTTCGCCGGCATGGTGGGTTGGGCGCTGCTGACGGCAATGAACCAGCCCAAATTAGGCCTGGCAATGCTGTTTGGTGTGGGTTTTGGTCTGCTTATCGAACGTGCGCAAATCTGTTTTACCTCAGCCTTCCGCGATATGTGGATCACCGGGCGCACGATGATGGCGAAAGCGATTATTTTCGGGATGGCGGCCAGCGCTATCGGCATCTTTAGCTATGTCCAGCTGGGCATGGAAGCCAAAATTATGTGGGCGGGTCCGAATGCGGTGATCGGCGGCTTGCTGTTCGGCTTTGGTATTGTACTGGCAGGCGGCTGTGAAACCGGCTGGATGTACCGCGCGGTGGAAGGCCAGGTACACTACTGGTGGGTTGGGCTGGGTAACGTGCTTGGCTCAACGATCCTCGCCTATTACTGGGATGATTTATCCCCTGCGCTGGCCACCAGCTGGGACAAAATCAACCTGTTGAAAACCTTCGGTCCGCTGGGTGGCCTGCTGGTCACTTATCTTTTGTTGCTCGCCGCCTTCTTGTTTGTCGTCGGCTGGGAAAAACGCTTCTTCCGCCGCGCTAACACGGTGGCTACCGTTAAGGAGACTGCATGAACATCGTGCCCGATTACCGTCTTGATATGAGCGGCGAGCCCTGCCCTTACCCGGCTGTTGCGACGCTTGAAGCGATGCCGCAGTTAAAAAAAGGCGAGATCCTAGAAGTGATAAGCGACTGCCCGCAATCCATTAATAATATTCCGCTTGATGCGCGTAATCATGGCTATACCGTGCTGGATATTCAGCAAGATGGGCCGACGATCCGGTATTTGATACAAAAATAAGGTTTTACCTGTACTCCGCCCCCAGGCTAACGATAAAATTAGCCGCTGTAATTACAACGGAATGCATTAGCCTGGGGGCGTTTATAAAATGAAATTAGCATTAATTGGTAATTGCCAACTTGAAGTTCTGGGAAATTTGATAATGAACGTCAGCGGGCTGCATGAAGGGAAGTTTGACGGCATTTTCAATATGCCTATTTATAAACTTAACGAAAATAATGACTTCATTAACTTCTATCACGAATTAGAACAGTGTGATTTCATTTTTATGCAGCATCATGCAGAAAAATGGGGACCGTTTTCAACAGCAGCCTTAAGCCAATTCTTCGATATCACCATGCTACCGACCATGGAATCCCGCGTTTCAACGCCGCAGCTCGGGTACTATACAGATAAAATCCCTGATTTTATGGTCTACGTCGATTACCGCATGCTGCATCTTTATCTCACCAATGTGAGTATTCAAAACGTGGTGGAAGCGTACCATTCCGTGAGTTTTTCCAGTGAAAAACAAACCAATATGCTTAAAGAAGATGCGTTGAAATACCGCACACTATTTCAACAAGGCAAGCTTTATTTCGATTATTCAGAAGAGTATTTCCGCACCCTTTCCGCTAATCCGGATTGCTACTCAACGGTAAGCCACCCGGATAACTATAATCTGAGTTTGTTATTACAAGTGATTTATCATAAATCACTTGGCATTAACGAGAGTTTCGATCTGCAGGGCAATGATCTGCTTAAAAATTATGTTGCGCCAAAAATTGGCTCAGGTGATAACACGTATCATATGATGCGCCCGACGGGTCTGGCGCTGGCCGGTAAAATTAATTATGCCTTTTTTGACAGCCAGAATCGGCGTGCGCTTAAACAAGCGCTGGTTAACTCCTCTTACTATACCGGTCTGGAAGACTGCTACCAGAACCTGTAATTCGCCGGGTGTTTTCCTGCTCCCAAAAAAGCCCTTTGCAGGGCTTTTTTAGTATGGTTGAAAATAGAGTCAACCGCCGTTAATAACAGCCCCCTTGCTGATAGTATTGAACACGATATAAAACAAATCGCACCAGGGATAATGGAATATTAATGGGTAATAAGGTGAATCTCACCGCCTTCATCCATAAACATACAGCGATTGCGCCCGGTCTGTTTTCCCCGATACATCGCCGCATCGGCTCTTTTCACGACGATGCCAATAGACTCTCCATCCCATGCCTGAGTCACACCGATGGTCACCGTAATGTTAAGCGCTTTATCGTCGTAGTGAATGGCTGACGCTGCAACCGACTCACGCAGGCGCATCGCGGCCATACACGCCTCTCTGTCCGAAGGCGCATACAGAATAATAATGAACTCCTCACCGCCGTAGCGGTAGGCAGTGTCGCCCCCACGGATCCGATCGCGCAGTTGCTGCGCCAGTTCGCGTAAAACGCCATCACCGACCAGATGCCCGTAGGTGTCATTCACATCTTTAAAACGATCGATATCAAGCAGCAACATATACATCTTCCGGTCTGATACTTCTTTCAGTTGCTGTTCAAACCTTTCATCCAGCATCCTGCGACCTGGCAGCCCGGTTAATATATCAACGCCACCGCGCAGCTTTAATAAATACGTTTTATAGGCGGTCACCGCTGCGGAAAATAACGCAAGACGATGCTTAAACTCTGAAAATTTATCAGTATTTGTTTTTTTATCCCTAATCACACACATCAATTCACGGCCGCAGTTATGCATTTTAGTGTGTGTCGCATCAATTGCCTGCAGGCAGCTGGATTCCTCCTGATTCGTGGGTTGGTGTCCATCCAGCCAGCGACCGAAATGGCACAGGTGGTGCGAGTGTGCGTTAATGCTTTCCGACTGATCAATATTATTATTGACCACGCAGGCGAACATATTGATTAACCAATCATAATGCGCATCAACTGCTTTATTAAGATCAATAAGGATATTATCAATCTGTTGCGTATTCCTGTACATCATATCCCTCACCGCGGTGTAATAAGCACTACAGTGTAAAAAAACAAAAGGTATTTTTATGTAAATATAATAAAATCAGCTAAAGAATCAGATATTTCAGCGCAAGAAATATTTGCAAAAAAGGAAATAAAACCCATTAATTCATGGTAATGGCAAAGCACCTGCGTGGAACCAGCGTAACTCAGACAGATACCCACGCCCTGTTTTGCAACACCACGCGGTAGCCGTCATGGTCCTGCCAGCTCTTGCCTGAAATATCCCAGTAAGGGTTAAACGAAACGACCTCTGTAAACCCGGCTTTGCGCATGGCTTCACAGCGCGCAGCCCATTCATCAGCGTCCGGGTAATAAAGCACCAGTAAATCCTCTGCCGTCGCAGCAGGTTTAACCGGATGGTGATGACAACGTGTGAATTCGATGTGCCAGGGCGCAGAGCGGTGCCCTACCATCACGCCACTGAAGCCCTCATGATCGGTGAAATCCGCAATTTTGCGCAGTTCCAGCGCCTCGCAATACATGCGGCAGCTCAGTTCAAGGTCGGTTACGGGCCGGGCGATTCTCATATGAGCAAACATTCGTCATCTCTCCTTCGGGCATCGTCAGTGGAAAACGGTAAGCATGACTGTACCCGCAACGGCTATGGTCGATGTGATCGTCTGTGCCCACGTAAAGTGGCAGGGAGGGTGCAAAAAGGATTAGGAGGGAAAGCGCGCGAAACACAAAACAAGGGAAGATAACCGCCAGCGAGGTGGTTATCTTCCCATTATTCGTGGTTATGCGTGAGTCAGAATCACTACACCTGCATGTTCATGATGTCCTGATATGCAGAAACCAGTTTGTTACGTACCTGAATGCCCATCTGCAACGAAATCGATGATTTCTGCAAATCGGTCATCACGTCGTTCAGCGCTACGCCCGGCTCACCGAGTGTAAATTTTTCCGCCTGGGTACGCGCTGCGTTTTGCGTGTCGCTAATGCGATCCAGCGCAGCATGCAGTTGCCCGGCGAAGCTGATAGACGGTTCACTTTCCACGCTCTGATTACGCGCAATCCCGGCAGTTGCCTGCAGCTGACTGACGACGCTTTCAATGCCCTGTATAGCCATGGTAAATCCCCGGATGGTTTGATACCTGACAAGGTTAACAGCTTGTCAATGGGATAATGGCGGTAAATAGCGATAAAAAACCAGGTTATTTGAGGCATAGAAAATTCGGATTCATCAAATAATGACACTGCCAGTTAATGGACATTTGTCGAGTTTGCCGACCCGGGAGTCTGTTTTGTTTCTCAACTCAAATAACAACATCCACCCAGAGTTACGAGGTGCGCAATGAGTGCGACTGCAACAACTGCACCGCAGAATAAATCTCTTGAGTGGCTTAACCGCTTACGCGCGAACCCCAAAATTCCTCTTATGGTGGCCGCTGCAGCAGCGGTTGCCATTGTTGTTGCTATGGTACTGTGGGCGAAAAGCCCGGACTACCGCACGCTTTATAGCAACCTGTCCGATCAGGACGGCGGCGCTATCGTCACCCAATTGACGCAGATGAACGTCCCCTACCGCTTTGCTGACGGTAGCGGTGCTATTGAAGTTCCCGCCGATAAAGTCCAGGAGCTGCGCCTGAAACTGGCTCAACAGGGTCTGCCGAAAGGCGGCGCTGTCGGTTTTGAACTGTTGGATCAGGAAAAATTTGGTATCAGCCAGTTCAGCGAACAAGTGAACTACCAGCGTGCTCTGGAAGGCGAACTGGCACGCACCATCGAAGCACTCGGTCCGGTAAAAGGCGCCCGCGTTCACCTCGCGATGCCAAAACCGTCGCTGTTCGTGCGCGAGCAGAAAGCCCCTTCCGCATCCGTGACGGTGAACTTGCAACCGGGACGCGCGCTGGATGATGGCCAGATCAGCGCCGTCGTACACCTCGTTTCCAGCGCGGTGGCAGGTTTACCGCCGGGCAACGTGACCGTTGTCGATCAGGGCGGTCGTCTGCTGACCCAATCCGGCGTTGCCGGTCGTGACCTGAATGATGCACAACTGAAATACACCGCCGACGTTGAAGGCCGTATCCAGCGCCGTATCGAAGCGATCCTTGGCCCTATCGTGGGTAACGGCAACGTTCACGCGCAGGTAACGGCGAAACTCGATTTTGCGAATAAAGAGCAGACGGAAGAGCAATACACGCCAAACGGCGGCGATCCGTCACAGGCTGTGCTGCGTTCACGTCAGGTAAATAGCAGCGAGCAGATTGGCGGCCAGTATCCTGGCGGCGTTCCGGGTGCGCTGTCGAACCAGCCTGCTCCGGCGAATACCGCGCCGATTACCACACCGGCTAACCAGCAGAACGGTCAGCAGAATCAAAATGCGCAGGGCCAGCAAGGCACGAGCACGGCTAACACCACCACTACCGGGCCGCGTAACACCACGCATAACGAAACCAATAACTACGAAGTCGACCGTACGATCCGCCACACCAAAATGAATGTCGGCGATATCGAGCGCCTCTCTGTTGCGGTGGTGGTCAACTATCGTTCACTGCCGGGTGGCAAAACCGCCGCGCTGACAGCCGACCAGATTAAACAGATTGAAGATTTGACTCGCGAAGCGATGGGTTACACCGAGAAACGCGGTGACACCCTGAACGTCGTCAACTCGCCGTTCAACGCAACGGATGATGTTGGTGGTCAGCTCCCGTTCTGGCAACAGCAGTCGTTTATCGATCAGCTGATGTCCGCAGGTCGCTGGTTGCTGGTGCTCATCGTGGCGTGGCTGCTGTGGCGTAAAGCCGTACGTCCGCAGCTGGTACGCCGCCAGGAAGAGGCGAAAGCCTTGCAGGAAGCGCAACAAGCCAAAGCGGAAATCGAAGAATCGGTGGAAGTTCGCCTCAGCAAAGACGAACAGAACCAGCAGCGTCGCTCTAACCAGCGCCTGAGCGCCGAGGTGATGAGCCAGCGTATTCGCGAAATGTCAGATAACGATCCGCGCGTCGTGGCGCTGGTCATTCGCCAGTGGATGAGTAACGAACATGAGCAATAATCTTTCCGGAACGGACAAAAGCGTCATCCTGCTGATGACCATTGGCGAAGATCGCGCGGCTGAGGTGTTCAAACACCTCTCCGCCCGCGAAGTCCAGCACTTGAGTACCGCGATGGCCAGCGTACGTCAGATCTCCAACAAACAGCTGATGGACGTATTGCAGGAGTTCGAGAACGAAGCGGAACAATTCGCGGCGCTGAACATCAACGCCAACGATTACCTGCGTTCGGTGCTGGTCAAAGCCCTCGGCGAAGAGCGTGCCTCCAGCCTGCTGGAAGATATCCTCGAAACGCGCGATACCACCAGCGGCATCGAAACGCTCAACTTTATGGAGCCGCAGAGCGCCGCCGACCTTATCCGCGACGAACACCCGCAGATCATCGCCACTATCCTTGTGCACCTCAAACGTTCTCAGGCGGCGGATATCCTTGCGCTGTTTGATGAGCGTATGCGCCACGATGTGATGCTGCGTATCGCCACCTTCGGCGGCGTACAGCCTGCCGCACTGGCGGAACTGACCGAAGTGCTGAACAACCTGCTCGACGGCCAGAACCTCAAGCGCAGCAAAATGGGCGGCGTGAGAACCGCGGCGGAAATCATCAACCTGATGAAAACGCAGCAGGAAGAAGCCGTTATTACCGCCGTTCGCGAGTTCGACGGCGAGCTGGCGCAGAAAATTATCGACGAGATGTTCCTGTTCGAAAACCTGGTGGATGTGGACGACCGCAGCATCCAGCGCCTGCTGCAGGAAGTGGATTCCGAATCCCTGCTGGTTGCCCTCAAAGGTGCCGAGCAACCGCTGCGCGAGAAGTTCCTGCGCAACATGTCGCAACGTGCGGCAGATATTCTGCGCGACGACTTGGCCAACCGTGGGCCGGTGCGTCTGTCTCAGGTGGAAAACGAACAGAAAGCCATCCTGCTCATCGTTCGCCGTCTGGCGGAGACCGGCGAGATGGTAATTGGCAGCGGCGAGGATACCTATGTCTAATGAATTGCCGTGGAAAGTCTGGAAGCCGGACGATCTGGCCCTCCCGCTGGCCGCCGAGTTCGCTCCCCTGCTGACGAAAGAGTCGTCGTCAGCCGCTGAAGCGGACGGCGAAGAAGATGAGATATCAGAAGAGCAAAAGCTGCAGCAGCAGTTAGCGCAGATCCAGATGCAGGCGCACGACGCCGGGTATAACGCCGGTCTGGCGGAAGGCCGCAAAGCGGGTCACGACGTCGGCTACCAGGAAGGTCTGGCGCAGGGGCGCGAAGATGGTCTCAACCAGGCGCGCCAGCAACAGGCGCCAATCCATGCGCGTATGCAGCAGCTGGTCAGCGAATTCCAGTACACGCTGGATGCGCTGGACAGCGTTATCGCCTCGCGTCTGATGCAGATGGCGCTGGAAGCCGCGCGCCAGGTGTTAGGCCAGGTGCCGGTTGTTGATAACAGCGCGCTGATCAAGCAGATCCAGCATTTAATCCAGCAGGAGCCGCTTTTCAGCGGGAAACCGCAATTGCGCGTGCATCCGGACGATTTGCAGCGCGTGGAAGAGATGCTTGGCGCAACCCTCAGCCTGCACGGCTGGCGTTTGCGTGGCGACCCGACCCTGCATCCGGGCGGGTGCAAAGTGTCCGCCGATGAAGGCGATCTCGACGCCAGCGTAGCAACACGCTGGCAGGAACTGTGCCGTCTGGCGGCGCCGGGAGTAGTTTAATGACCGCACGTTTGACCCGCTGGCTAACGACGCTGGATAACTTTGAAGTCAAAATGGCGCAGCTGCCCGCTGTGCGCCGTTATGGTCGGCTGACCCGCGCGACCGGGCTGGTGCTGGAAGCCACCGGCCTGCAGCTGCCGCTGGGCGCGACCTGCATTATTGAGCGTCAGGACGGTGTCGAAACGCGCGAAGTCGAATGCGAAGTGGTTGGCTTCAACGGCCAGCGCCTGTTTTTAATGCCGCTGGAAGAAGTTGAAGGTATTTTGCCTGGCGCGCGCGTTTATGCCCGCAGCGTGTTAGGTGATGGTTTGCAAAGCGGTAAACAGCTGCCGCTCGGCCCTGCCCTGCTTGGCCGCGTGCTGGATGGCGGCGGCAAGCCGCTCGACGGTCTGCCTGCACCGGAAACCGGTGAGACCGGCGCACTGGTCACGCAGCCGTTTAACCCCTTACAACGTACGCCGATTGAGCATGTGCTGGATACCGGCGTACGCGCCATTAACGCCCTGCTGACCGTCGGTCGTGGTCAGCGTATGGGTCTGTTCGCCGGTTCCGGCGTCGGTAAAAGCGTGCTGTTAGGCATGATGGCCCGTTATACCCAGGCCGACGTTATTGTCGTCGGGCTGATTGGTGAACGTGGCCGCGAAGTAAAAGATTTTATCGAGAACATCCTTGGCGCAGAAGGCCGCGCACGTTCGGTGGTGATTGCCGCCCCGGCAGACGTTTCTCCTTTATTGCGTATGCAGGGCGCTGCGTACGCGACGCGCATTGCTGAAGATTTCCGCGACCGCGGTCAGCATGTGCTTCTGATCATGGACTCCCTGACGCGTTATGCCATGGCGCAGCGTGAAATCGCGCTGGCAATTGGCGAACCGCCAGCGACGAAAGGTTATCCCCCTTCTGTCTTCGCCAAATTACCGGCGCTGGTGGAACGCGCGGGGAACGGTATTCACGGCGGCGGTTCGATCACCGCGTTTTATACCGTTCTGACCGAAGGGGATGACCAGCAGGATCCGATCGCTGACTCCGCACGAGCCATTCTTGATGGGCACATTGTCTTGTCCCGCCGCCTGGCGGAAGCCGGTCACTACCCGGCCATTGACATTGAAGCCTCTATCAGCCGTGCGATGACAGCGTTAATTACGGAACAACATTACGCCAGAGTCCGGAACTTTAAGCAGTTGCTGTCGAGCTTCCAGCGTAACCGCGATCTGGTTAGCGTTGGCGCATATGCGCGCGGTAGCGACCCAATGCTGGATAAAGCCATCGCATTGTGGCCACACCTGGAAGCCTTCCTGCAGCAGGGCATTTTTGAACGTGCCGGGTGGGAAGATTCAATGCAGGCATTAGAGCTGATCTTCCCGACAGTCTAAGGTAGTGGAGAGCTGACTTATGACGCAAAACAGCGCATTAACGACGCTAAAGGATTTGGCAGAGAAAGAAGTTGACGACGCCGCACTGAAACTGGGTGAGATGCGTCGCGGCTGCCAGCAAGCGGAAGAGCAATTAAAAATGCTGATTGAATATCAGCATGAGTATCGCAGCAGTCTGAATAACAACATGAGCCAGGGGATTGATAACCAACGCTGGCAGAATTATCAGCAATTTATTCAGACGCTGGAAAAAGCGATTGAGCAGCACCGTCAGCAGTTAGCGCAGTGGAATGAAAAAGTCGATAGTGCCCTGGGTAGCTGGCGTGAAAAGAAACAACGTTTACAAGCCTGGCAAACCTTGCAGGACCGACAAAGCGCCGCGGCGTTACTGGCGGAAAACCGTCTCGATCAGAAAAAAATGGATGAATTTGCACAGCGCGCGTCCCTGAGGAAAATAGAATGATCAACTTGTCAAAACTGTTAATGACAGAATCCGATGCCACCACCGGTGTACAAGCCGGCAAAAGCGGCGGCGATTCTGCACAAGATTTCCTCGCTCTGCTGACGGGTGCAATGACCGGCGGCCAGGGACAGGAGAGCGATGCGCCGATTACGCTTGCCGATCTGCAGGCAGCCGCCCTGAGCGGCAAGCTGGCGAAAGGCAACCTGGCGGCAACCGCAGCTACCGGCGAAGAGACGCAGGCACAAACACCGGCGCAAAAACTGGCGGAACTGCTGGCGCGCCAGAGCGCGAAAAGCGATGTGATTGCCTCAGCGGCAAGCGACGCTGACGTGCAAAAACTGTTTTCTGGCCTCACACCTGCGGCGAAAACCGATGTGCTGGCCGCGTTAAGCAAAACGGCTAAAGCCACTGACAGCGAAAACAAAACCGATTTAAATGATGAAGAGCTGGCAGGTTTAAGCGCGCTGATGGCGATGCTGCCGCATCAACAAGCTGCGCAGTTAAACAACGCCAGCGCCCAACCGGCTACCGCGACAAGCGGTATTGATGTGGCCAAAGCAGCAAACCGCGCACTGAATACCAGTTCACTGACGACAGATACTGATTTACCGCGCGGCAGCGCGAAAAATGACAGCCCTGCCAGCACCGCGCCGTTCCATGTAGCGGATGATGCCCAGCAGACGGCGGTGCTCGCCTCTTCTTCTGCGGCGGTGAAGAAAGATAATGACAACGCGCTACAAACCACCAATACCACGGCCAGCATCGCACCGGTGACGACTACCGCCAGTGCCGCCCAGGCCAGCACGCCTGTCGCCGCACCGGTGATCAGCGCACCGCTGGGCAGCCATGAGTGGCAGCAGAATATCAGCCAGCATGTCACGCTCTTTACCCGCCAGGGCCAGCAGAGCGCGGAGCTGCGTCTGCACCCGGAAGATCTGGGTCAGGTTCAGATTTCTATTAAGCTTGAAGATAACCAGGCGCAGTTGCAGATGGTTTCAGCGCACAGTCATGTTCGCCAGGCACTGGAAGCGGCGCTGCCGATGTTGCGTACCTCGCTTGCAGAAAACGGCATTCAGCTGGGTCAGAGCAATATCAGCAGCGAGTCTTTTGCCGGTCAGCAGCAGCAACAGCAGGCCTCTCAACAGCAGCAACAGGCTTCACGTTCGGGCGCAGGCGATCTGTTTGGCGCGGATGATGGCGACGCGTTAGTCACCCCGGCAAGCCTGCAATCTGCGGCTCGCGGTAACGGCGCAGTCGACATCTTTGCCTAAACGCCAGAGGTAGCATGATTATCCCCGTCTTTTCCGCGCTTTGACGGGAGCAGGACACGGGATAATCAGCTCATAAGCAGTACTAACAGGAAGCCCGTAACAGATGACTGACTCCGCTATTAACAAAAAACGTAAGCGCTCTATCTGGATCCCGCTGCTGGTGTTAATCACACTCGCAGCTTGCGCCACCGCTGGCTATAGTTACTGGCGTATGCAACAGAAACCTGCGGCTAGCGCAAAAGTGGAAGCGCCTCCTCCGCCAGCGCCGGTTTTCTTCGCTCTCGACACTTTTACAGTGAATCTGGGCGATGCTGACCGTGTGTTGTATGTCGGTATCACACTGCGTCTGAAAGATGACGCTACGCGCGCCAGACTTAGCGAATATCTGCCGGAAGTACGCAGCCGCTTGTTGATGTTGTTCTCACGTCAGGACGCAGCACAGCTTGCAACCAACGAAGGCAAGCAGAACCTTGCTACCGCGATTAAAGAGACGATCGCAACGCCGTTAGTGCCAGGACAGCCGAAGCAGGAAGTCACTGACGTTCTTTATACAGCTTTCATTTTGCGGTAAAGACATGGGCGATAGCATTCTTTCTCAGGCCGAAATCGATGCGCTGCTCAACGGAGACAGCGATAAGAGCGATGATCCGCAACCGGGTATGGGTGGCGATAGCGATATTCGCCCCTATGACCCCAATACCCAGCGCCGCGTGGTGCGTGAGCGTCTGCAAGCGCTGGAGATCATCAACGAGCGTTTTGCGCGTCAGTTCCGTATGGGGTTGTTTAACTTGCTGCGTCGTAGCCCGGATATCACCGTTGGCGCGATCCGCATTCAGCCCTATCACGAGTTTGCGCGTAACTTACCCGTTCCGACCAACCTTAACTTGATCCACCTGAAACCCCTGCGCGGCACCGGCCTGTTTGTTTTCTCGCCAAGCCTGGTGTTTATCGCCGTGGATAACTTGTTCGGTGGTGACGGGCGTTTTCCAACGAAAGTGGAAGGCCGTGAATTTACGCACACTGAACAGCGCGTCATTAACCGCATGCTGAAGCTGGCGCTCGAAGCCTATAGCGATGCGTGGAAGGCGATTAACCCGCTGGACGTGGAGTATGTGCGTTCGGAAATGCAGGTCAAATTTACCAATATTACGACATCGCCGAACGATATCGTCGTCAATACGCCGTTCCATGTTGAGATCGGCAACCTGACGGGTGAGTTCAATATCTGTCTGCCTTTCAGCATGATAGAACCGCTGCGCGAAATGCTGGTCAACCCGCCGCTGGAAAACTCACGCAGTGAAGACCAGAACTGGCGTGACAACCTGGTGCGTCAGGTTCAGCACTCTGAACTGAATTTGATTGCCAATTTCGCGGATATTCCCCTGCGCCTGTCGCAGATACTTAAGCTCCAACCCGGCGATGTGCTGCCGATTGATAAACCCGATCGCATTATCGCTCATGTGGACGGCGTACCGGTGCTAACGAGCCAGTATGGTACGGTCAACGGACAATATGCGTTACGTGTAGAGCACTTGATAAACCCGATTTTGAATTCGCTGAATGAGGAACAGCCCAAATGAGTGATATGAACAATCCGTCCGATGAGAACAGCGGAGCACTGGACGATCTGTGGGCTGACGCGTTGAACGAACAAAAAACCACTCCCGCGACGAAAAGCGCGGCCGATGCCGTGTTTCAGCAGCTCGGCGGTGGTGATGTTGGCGGCACTCTCCAGGATATCGACCTGATTATGGATATCCCGGTCAAACTGACCGTGGAACTGGGTCGTACGCGTATGACAATTAAAGAGCTGCTGCGTTTGACGCAGGGTTCCGTGGTGGCACTTGACGGGCTGGCGGGCGAACCGCTGGATATCCTGATCAACGGTTATCTGATTGCTCAGGGTGAAGTGGTGGTCGTTGCGGATAAATACGGCGTACGTATCACCGATATCATCACCCCTTCCGAGCGTATGCGTCGTTTGAGCCGCTGAGTCGAGCATGAAAACACAGGCCACGGTTTCCCAACCGTCTGCCCTTTCCGGTTCGCCACTGTTGCAGGTCAGTGGCGCGCTGTTTGGCATGATCGCGTTAATTCTGATTATCGCGTGGCTCGCCAAACGCCTTGGCCTCGGCGGCAAAACCGCCAGCGGCCGGGGTTTAAAAGTGACCGCCAGCACCACGGTTGGCCCGCGTGAACGCGTGGTGATCGTGGATGTTGAGGATGCACGCCTGGTGCTGGGCGTTACGCCCACCAACATCAATCTGTTGCACAAACTTCCTCCCGCACCCGCAGAAAGTGAAGACGTGAACGTGAAAAATGTGGATTTCCAGACCGTGATGAAGAATTTGCTTAAGCGTTCCGGGAGATCCTGATGCGCCGTTTGTTCTCTTTTGCGCTGGCCGGATTATGGCTGGTTGCCCCTGCGGCATTTGCACAACTTCCGGGTTTGATTAGCCAGCCGATAGCCGGTGGCGGCCAGAGCTGGTCGCTGCCTGTGCAGACGCTGGTATTTATTACCTCGCTCACCTTCCTGCCCGCCATTTTGCTGATGATGACCAGCTTTACACGCATCATCATTGTGTTCGGCCTGCTGCGAAACGCGCTGGGAACACCCTCTGCGCCGCCGAACCAGGTGCTGCTTGGGCTGGCGCTGTTTTTAACCTTTTTTATTATGTCGCCGGTGATCGACAAGATTTATACCGACGCCTATCAGCCGTTTAGCGAGAATAAAATCTCTGTCGATGTGGCGCTGGAACGCGGCGCACAACCGCTGCGTGAATTTATGCTGCGCCAGACGCGCGAAGCCGATTTGGCGCTGTTTGCCCGTCTCTCTAATAGCCCGCCGATTCAGGGGCCGGAAGCCGTATCGATGCGCATTTTGTTGCCCGCTTATGTCACCAGCGAGCTGAAAACCGCATTCCAGATTGGTTTTACAATCTTTATTCCGTTCCTGATTATCGATCTGGTGATCGCCAGCGTTCTGATGGCGCTCGGGATGATGATGGTACCGCCCGCAACCATTGCCCTGCCGTTCAAACTGATGTTGTTTGTGCTGGTGGATGGCTGGCAGTTACTGGTCAGCTCGCTCGCCCAGAGCTTTTACAGTTAGGAGTAAGCCATGACACCAGAATCGGTCATGATGATGGGCACCGAGGCGATGAAAGTCGCACTCGCGCTCGCTGCCCCACTGCTGCTGGTTGCGCTGGTCACGGGCCTGGTTATCAGTATTTTGCAGGCGGCGACACAGATCAACGAAATGACGCTCTCCTTTATCCCGAAAATCATCGCCGTGTTTGTCACGATTGTGGTTGCCGGGCCGTGGATGCTGAATTTACTGCTTGATTACATGCGCACCCTGTTCAACAACATTCCCTATATCATCGGGTAAGCCGACTTATGTTGAACGTCACCAGCGATCAGTGGCTGCATTGGATCAGTATGTATTTCTGGCCACTGCTGCGCGTGATGGCGTTAATTATGACCGCGCCGATCCTCAGTGAATCGCGTATTCCGCGCCGGATAAAAGTGGGGCTGGGGATGGTGATTACCATCGTTATCGCCCCCACCTTGCCGCCAACGCCGGATGTACCGGTATTCGCCCCGGCGGCGCTTTGGCTGGCGCTACAGCAGATCCTGATTGGCGTCGCGCTCGGTTTTACGATGCAGTTCGCCTTTGCGACCATTCGTACCGCCGGTGAGCTGATTGGCCTGCAAATGGGCCTCTCTTTCGCCACCTTTGTCGACCCCACCAGCCACTTAAACATGCCGGTGCTGGCGCGCATCCTCGATATGCTGGCGCTGCTGCTGTTCCTCACGTTTAACGGGCATTTGTGGTTAATCTCGATGCTGGTTGATACCTTCCACACCCTGCCGATTGGCGGTAACCCGGTAAACAGCAATGCGTATCTGGCGCTGACGCGTGCGGCAGGCATGATCTTCCTCAATGGGTTGATGCTGGCGTTACCGGTTATCACATTGCTGCTGACCATTAACCTTTCCCTTGGTTTACTGAACCGCATGGCACCGCAATTGTCGGTGTTCGTGATTGGTTTTCCCGTTACGTTAAGCGTTGGGATTTTACTGATGGCGGCAATGATGCCGTTAATCGCCCCTTATTGTGAGCGATTATTCAGTGAGATTTTCAATCTGTTAGCTGATATTGTTAGCGAACTTCCACAGAATAGTAATCCCTGACTTTAGTAATGCCTTTCTGAGGATATTCCTAAAGTTAAATTTGAAAAACATCCCCCACCATATATCTGGCGCGGCTTATTTGTTTTTAGCCTTCTCACATAACGCAACATTTACTTTACTTTAAGATGATTCCTGGCAAATTATACCTAACTTTACGGGATAGTGGGTTCGCCTGAAGTTTCGCGTCGTACTTCAGTAATATAAGTTTTTCCTGTATGGCTTCTGAAGCTTCTGGCGGGTGGTGAATTATCGTTACGCATTGAGTGAGGGTATGCCATGTCAACGATTATTATGGATTTATGCAGTTATACCCGGTTGGGATTAACAGGGTATCTGACAAGCCGGGGGGTTAAAAAGCGAGATATCAACGACATCCAGACTGTTGATGAACTCGAATCAGCTTGCGCCACACTCCAGCCAACCGTGGTGTTTATTAATGAGGACTGCTTTATTCATGACCCAAGCAGCAGTCAACACATTAAGCAAGTCATTAATCAGCATCCCCGTACACTTTTTATTGTGTTTATGGCTATCGCCAATATCCACTTTGATGAATATCTTTTGGTTCGCAAAAACTTATTGATTAGTTCTAAATCAATCAAGCCTGAGTCGCTGGATAATATTCTGGGAGATTGTCTCAACAAAGAGAAAAAAAGCGTTGGGACCATTAACTTACCAACACTTTCACTAAGTCGTACCGAGTCAAGCATGTTGAGAATGTGGATGTCCGGGCAGGATACGATTCAAATCTCCGATCAGATGAATATTAAAGCGAAAACGGTATCATCACATAAGGGTAATATTAAAAGAAAAATTAAAACGCATAATAAGCAGGTTATATATCATGTAGTGCGGCTAACAGATAATGTTACCACCGGTATATTTGTTAATATGCGTTGAGGATATTTTTTATTTATTCACCCTCCAGGCGGAGGGCGAAATATTAATCTGCACGTTCTACAAATACGCCGTCCGGGTGGTCTTTTTCATTAAAGAACCAAATCCCGAGCGGGTAATCTTCCAATGAGACCAGGTACATCGTACCTTCATTAAACGCTTCGACAGCCAATACCACCCCCGGACGGCGTGGACCCCCGTCCGTTTTGACCGTAACCCGATCGTTAACTTTCATAAGTACCCTCCTCTCGCATTTACGCCAGTGTAGAACAAAACCGCAGCCCTGACAGCGTGCCTGCGTTTAGCTGGCGATTTTTTCTACCGACTATACTTAACACTGCATTTATGAAGGAGGTGACGGCGTGAAAACAGTCAAAGAGTACAGCGAGACCGCAAAGCGGGACGTGCATATCGATGTTGATGCCCTGCTGGCTGCGATTAACGAAATCAGCGAAAGCGAAGTGCATCGTGTCGACGACGAAGATGGCCAGCGCGTGAGCGTGGATGGTCGGGAATATCATACCTGGCGGGAACTGGCGGAAGCATTTGAACTGGACGTGCATGACTTCAGTATTACGGAGGCGAATCGCTGAAGAAAACATCCCGGCCGCCGAAACGGCCGGGACAAACTTGCTCTCGCAAGAAGCACTTAAAATTCGTACACCAGGGAATCTGATGTGGGGACAACTTTATAGATAAAACGTCCACATGACAAGAAATAACTATAAATCAATGAATTAGCAGATACATCTGTATTCTACTGCATACAATGCGCGACAAAAGTCTCCCGACTCATACTGCCAAAGGAGCTCACTATGCCGAGCCTGGACGACCCGTTACTGATCTTTTCTGACATAGAAGGAACGCTGCTGGATAGCCACACCGGTGAATGGCAACCCGCTGCCGGGTGGCTTGCGCGCCTGCGCCAGCGCCAGATACCAGTGATCCTCTGTAGCAGCAAAACCGCGGCAGAAATGATCGCTGTGCAAAACATGCTGCAACTGCAAGGTCTGCCTTTTATTGCCGAAAACGGCGCGGTGATTCAGTTAGATGAACACTGGCAAGATCATGACGACTACCCAAGGATTATTACGGGTTCCCCCCATGCGGAAATCGCCCGTGTGCTGACTCAATTACGCCTGAGCAATGGCTGGAAATTCACAACCTTTACAGAGCTGGATGAACATGTGCTGGCAGAGTTAACAGGCCTTACGCCTGCGCAGGCTACTCTCGCTAAGTTGCAGGAAGCCTCTGAAACCCTGATCTGGCGCGACAGCGATGAACACATGGCCGCCTTTGATGATGCGCTGGCGCAACTGGGCTTACGTGTTGTTCAGGGAGCCCGTTTCTGGCATGTGCTGGATGAGCGCGGCGGAAAAGATCAGGCCGTAAACTGGCTGACCCGGCAATATCGCCATTACCGGGGTAAACGCGCTGTCACGGTCGGGCTGGGTGACGGGCCAAACGATGCGCCGCTACTTGATAACGTTGACTACGCCGTGGTGGTAAAAGGCCTTAATCGTCAGGGAGTAACGCTGCGTCAGGATAGCCCGCCACGGGTTTATCACACGCAACAAGAGGGAGCTGCGGGCTGGCGTGAAGGTCTGGATCACCTCTTTGGCATCACATCCACTGAACAGACCTGATTGCGACCACTGTTTTTCGCCCGGTATAAGCGGCTATCGGCGACGGATTGCAGATATTCAAAATCGTAATTGCCGTTTTCCTGCGCATCGCAGACGCCGAGGGAAACCGTGATGCGCAATGTCGTACGCTTGTGGATCAGGATCTCTTTACTTTCAATGCGCGAACGGATGTGCTCGGCAACCTGTACCGCCTGCTCAAGTGTGCTGTCCGGTAATAAAATACAGAACTCCTCGCCGCCGACGCGCCCGGCAACATCCTGCTCTCTGAGGGAACTGCTGATAAGCCCGGCGGCGTGGGATAGTACCAAATCACCAGCCTGATGGCCGAACTGGTCATTGACGCCCTTAAAATGGTCAATATCAAGCTGAATGATTGAGAAAGGCCGTCGCTGAACCCGCGCTTCTTCAGATAACACTTTCGCCTGCTCAAAAAACGAGCCCCGATTATAAAGGCGCGTCAGCGGGTCGAACCACGCCTGCCATTGCAGCGTGTGTTGCATGCTATACAAGTTGGTCACCATTCTGCGGATGACCACCCAGGAAAAAAGCAACATGCCGGTAAACAACACCCACAACAGCGAGAGCGCAATGCTGATACGCCCGAAATCCCCGGAGAGGCCTTCCTGCAAAGAGTGAATGCGCACCAGCACGCCGCCAAAATGTTTAAGTTTTTGCCAGCTCACATAACGGGTGCCCAGATGCAGGCCACCGACGGTATCGCGTGTCATGTCTGCTTGTAGCTTAGCGATCTCATCCTGATTAAACTCACCGCTGGCATTCTGTTGCGGTTGCGTACTGGTCAGCAGCCGGAAATGGTTATCGTAAAGCTGATACTCCCCGCCATCCTGCTGGAGTTGTACGCCAACCAGTAACGGCTTAATCGCACTCAACGGGAAACTCATGACCAGTACACCGTACCAATAGTATTCATAATCAAGCGGCACACTGGCGGCAACAAAGCTGTTGCTTTCTGAGTTGGTAAAAAACGTGAACCAGCGAACCCCACGCGCGCGGTTTTTCTGCAGCTGTTGGCTGCTAAACCAGGGGCGCGTTAATAAGCGGTAATAGGTAGAAATAATGTCCTGCTCATGCTCAACCGCGCGCGTAGAGAGGAAAAAGCCCGCACGTGAGAAATAATAAGCCTGACGCGGCAACATAGAGGCCTCAGAGGAGAGGCGAAACAGGTAGCCAAGTTCCATTGCCGCCGTGAGTTCGTTGTGCAACAGCTCCTCGTCGCGACGCAGCAGCTCGCTCTGTTCAACCAAAGCATCGGAAACGCCGTAAATGGGCAGCGTCCGGCTGTTATCCAGCCCAATCTGCCAGTACGGTAAGGCACGTTTACGATCAAACTCGCCCTGCACGGAATTTAACGCTTCAAATCCCAACGGCGTTTGCAGGGCGGCCTGCATCCCATTTCGGAAAAAGAGCAACCGGTCCACACCGACCTGAAACTGCATATCCAGCGCATTACTGACGTTTTCCAGCGCGCTACGCTGGCTGGCGACATAAGCCCCCTGCAGCACAATGACTTCACGCCACGTCAGGATCGTCGAGCACACCATCACGATCACAAAGCAAAGGTTGACCACCTGAGCCGGAACAAAATAGCGCTGCAGTTGTTTAAACGACCTGGGCTGTTTTACGACACGGTTCTGCCGCACACGGGCTCCCTGAAATCTCTGTGAGTGCTCTTTCGCCCCGCTCGTATTTTATCCGGCAATAAAAACGCCCAGCAATGCCGGGCGTTTTAGTGGTTATGCTTCTTCGTGGATCCGCCGCCTGTCGCCAGGCATCAGCTCATCTTCACGAAAGGCTTCCCGTTTGACGCCGTAGCCGTCATACCAGCGGCACTCAACCATACCGCTGGCATAACCGGTAACAATCATGAGCGGACCACCCTTTTTACTCTGCACTTCATCGCTGACCAAAAAGACCATTCTTGCCTCCGGTATCAGGGCGAAACTTTTTCACCTTAGACGAAGTTACTTAAATTTGCATAATCCCTGCCGCGAGATTTTATTTTTCACCGCCACGTAAACGTTCCACACCTTTCAAAACCGCGACCACCACGGCACCAATCACAAAGCCCAGCACCAGGTTGGCCGCCATCGGTGTCAGCGCCTGTAGCAGTGCGGGCTGGCTCGCGGCAAAATGTTCGATAGCGTGATGTAACGGCGCAATACCATGTACCACAATCCCGCCACCGACCAGGAACATTGCCAGCGTACCAACGACAGACAGGATCTTCATAAGCCAGGGCGCGGTGAATAACAACCCTTTCCCCAGCCCTTGCGTCAGAACGCCCGGTTTCTCTACCAGCCAGTAGCCCATATCATCGAGCTTCACGATGATACCCACCAGCCCGTAAACACCAATGGTAACCAGCACCGCGATACCCGACAGGATCAGCACCTGATTCAGCAAAGGCGCGTCGGCAACGATGCCAAGCGTGATGGCAACAATCTCGGCAGAGAGAATAAAATCGGTGCGCACCGCGCCTTTGATTTTATCTTTCTCGAACTGCTGCGGATCCTGCGCTGCCAGCGCCTCCAGACGCTGCTGGCGCGCCTCCGGGCTCTCTTTATGTTTACGCGCCTCAAACGTGTGCAGCACTTTTTCCACACCTTCAAAGCATAAAAATGCGCCGCCAAGCATCAACAAAGGTGTAATGGCCCAGGGGATGAAGGCGCTAATCAGTAACGCCAGCGGGACGAGAATCACCTTATTCAGCAATGACCCACGCGCGACGCTCCACACCACCGGCAATTCACGATTGGCGCGCACGCCGGTGACTTGCTGCGCGTTAAGCGAAAGATCGTCGCCCAGCACACCGGCGGTCTTTTTCGCCGCCAGTTTGCCCATCACTGAAATATCATCCAGCAACGTCGCAATATCATCGAGTAATGTTAATAAACTACTTCCTGCCAAAATGTCTTCCTTTTGAATTTATGATGTCACGCTTCTCAGTATGATGGAAAAAGTCCGGGACGAAAATCACCACCTTGAGTCAACAAAAATTTAACACTTCTTTCGCAATTAACCACTCGCCAGGCCGATAGTTTTAACGTTTACTATAAGCCTCTTATCTTTTGCCGTGGTGGGTTATGCGTTTCAGGCAGGTTTTACCGCTTATTGGCGCGCTTTTCGCGCTCTATATTATTTGGGGTTCCACGTACTTTGTTATTCGCATTGGTGTTGAAAGCTGGCCGCCGTTTATGCTGGCCGGTACACGCTTTTTATCTGCGGGCGTCATTCTGACCAGCGTCTTATTACTGACCGGCCATAAATTGCCGCCGCTGCGCCCGATGCTTAATGCCGCACTGATTGGCGTGCTGCTGCTGGCGGTGGGCAACGGGTTTGTGACCGTCGCCGAACACCAAAATGTGCCATCGGGAATTGCCGCTGTTGTTGTGGCGACCGTTCCGTTATTTACCTTGTGTTTCAGTCACTTTTTCGGCATTAAGACGCGAAAACTTGAATGGTTTGGCATAGCCATTGGTCTGGCAGGCATTGTTTTACTTAATAGCGGCGGGAATTTAAGCGGTAATCCGTGGGGGGCCGTGTTGATTCTGGTCGGTTCGCTAAGCTGGGCATTTGGCTCGGTATACGGTTCGCGCATTGAACTGCCGGGCGGCATGATGGCGGGCGCAATCGAAATGCTGGCCGCAGGCATTGTGTTGTTAGCGGCTTCGGCATTGAGTGGCGAGCGCCTTAGCGCAGTACCGCCACTTTCCGGTTTCTTTGCCGTCGGTTATCTGGCGCTCTTTGGCTCCATTATCGCCATCAACGCCTATATGTATCTGATCCGCAACGTCTCGCCTGCCGTTGCCACCAGCTATGCGTATGTCAATCCGGTTGTCGCCGTGCTGCTCGGCACAAGTTTTGGCGGGGAACATCTCTCATCCGTGGAATGGCTGGCGTTGGGCATTATTATTATGGCGGTGGTACTGGTGACGCTGGGTAAATATCTCATTCCGGCGCGCCCGATCGTTACGCCTTGCGAGGCAGAGAAGTAACCGTCGTCGCATGGATCCCCTGAGTGTCGATCTGCGCGGTCTGTTGACCTTCGCAGATCCACTCCTCCAGCCGTTCACTTAGCGCCTCGTCGCTAAGTTTTAGCCGCCCCCGCAGCGCACACTCCCAGACCACCAGCACTCGCCAGCCCTGCTCCAGCAATAACGCCGTGTCGCGTGCATCGCGTTCAACGTTTTTACCAATCTTTTCCAGCCAGAAATCCGTGCGCGTGGCAGGCACTTTGAACAGATAACAGGTGTGGTGATGCCAGAAGCAACCGTGGGTAAAGATAACGCAGCGATAATCGTCGAGCACAAAATCAGGCCGCCCCGGCAAGGCGGCGTCCTGGACACGAAAATCGAGTTCCAGTGAAGCAAGACACGCGGCAAGCCGCTTTTCAATCGCCGTATCCTTTGTGCCGATGGCGCGCATATTTTTACTGCGCGTCGCTTTATCATGCACATCCGCCATCACGCGTCTCCGTCAGGCCAGATGAAAACCAAAGCGGCGCAGCACCTCTTCATCAACGCGCTGGTGATCGCCTTGCAGTTCGGCGCTGAGTTTCGCCATAAAGTGCACTAAAAAATCCGCGTTGTGTTCGGCAAGTTTACGCCCTTGTTCAGTCTGCATGGTGGCGGGTAATTTCAGCAGCTTGCAACGAAAATGATCGAGAGCGAAGGCTTTATCATCCAGTTCACGTTCGGCGGCAAACGGATCTTCGCCATCAAATAAGGCCGCTCCCATTGAGCCGGAAACGGCAAAAACGCGTGCCAGGCCAATCGCCCCCAGCGATTCCAGCCGATCGGCATCCTGAACAATTTTCGCTTCCAGCGTTTGCGGGGCAATGCCGGCGCTGAAGCTGTGCGCTTCAATGGCATGGCGCACGCCAGCCACGACGTGTTGCGGGAAATCAGGAAACTCGCTTGCAAGAATAGCCGCCGTTTTTTCTGCGGCCATCACTGAGGACTGATGACGCTGGGGGTGATTTTTGGCAAAGCTCACAATGTCATGAAAATAACAGGCGGTCAGCACCACCAGCGCATCGACCTGCTGGCCCTGCATGAGCGTTTGTGCTGTTTTCCAGACCCGACGAAAGTGTGAGACATCATGCGCGGCGTCGCCGTGGTTGAAATGCTGAGAAATCCATTGGTCAAAACGGTACTGCCAGTCGATTACATTCATGCTTGTTCCCGTCAATGAAAGCCCTTACCTGCTGTTTCAGCCATCCGGATCCTGCGGACGTGTGTACCAGGCAATAGCGCCAAGTATCGCACCCACGACGGCTAACACCAGCACGCCAAAAAACGAATTCAGCCAGCTCCCGGTCGCGGTACCCACAGTGCCAGTATTAAACCCGGCCGGCAAATTTGTCTGGCTGACTGGCCAGATATCATTAAGCACCGACCAGACAAAATAGACGCAGAAAATCCAGAACACCCAGAGTGCCAGTTTGCCACCAAGGCTGCGCACCGCTTTATCGTCCATAATGGTTTTTTCCGCATGGGTTAAGGGATGAAAGGAAGGAAATGGTTCCGACATAAATGTGACAACTCTCTCATCATATCGCCAGTTGATGAATTTTAAAGATATATCAGCGAGACTGATGAATCCCCTCACCTGCAACGGCCGCAGACCGCCAAAGAGTGTGCAACACGTAAATGACAAACAGACGTAACGGGATAAAAACTAATAAGAAAAAGTGTAATTAACGCGCGTGCAGTGATATTTCCAGACCGCGGGAAAACGCTACAAAAATTAATGGTAAAAGCGGCAATCATTTCTATCGATTATGTTAAGAAAAGGTTATAAAATGTGCAAATGCAAGAGTGGAAAAGCAACTGTGACGGGAGTCGTTGAAAGCGAAGCGCGTAACTGTTTGAATAATGGCGGAGAGAGGGGGATTTGAACCCCCGGTTGAGTTGCCCCAACTACGGTTTTCGAGACCGTCCCGTTCAGCCGCTCCGGCATCTCTCCGTTCAGATGGTTGCCATGATGCCAGGTAATTTGGCATTTTAACAGACCCTGTCCCGTTAATTTGGTTCAAGTGGCGAGTTTGCGAGCAAAACGATGATTAAGTGGCCCTGGAAGACAAGGGAATCTGCCGAAGGTGCAGAATACCCCTGGGAAGAAGCGTTAAATGCCCCTGTGTTAGCAAATTTGTCGCCGGAGGAACAGGAGAAACTTGTTCATCTGGCTGACCGCTTTTTGCAGCAAAAACGCCTGGTTCCGTTGCAAGGATTCGATCTGGATGCGCTGAAAAGCGCGCGCATCGGCTTACTATTTTGCCTGCCGGTGCTGGAGCTTGGCCTTGAATGGCTCGATGGCTTCCACGAAGTGCTGATCTACCCGGCGCCGTTTGTTGTTGATGACGAGTGGGAAGACGACATTGGCCTGGTGCACAATCAGCGCGTGGTTCAGTCCGGGCAGAGCTGGCAACAAGGCCCTATCATCCTTAACTGGCTGGATATTCAGGACTCGTTCGACGCTTCCGGCTTCAATCTCATTATTCATGAAGTGGCGCATAAACTGGATACGCGCAACGGCGATCGCGCCAGCGGCATTCCGCTGATTCCGCTGCGCGAAGTGGCCGGCTGGGAACACGATCTGCGCGCCGCGATGGACAATATTCAGGATGAGATTGACCTGGTTGGCGAAAGCGCGGCCAGCATCGACGCCTACGCGGCAACCGATCCGGCAGAATGTTTTGCCGTGCTTTCCGAGTATTTCTTTAGCGCGCCAGAGCTGTTTGCTCCCCGCTTCCCGGCGCTGTGGCAGCGCTTCTGCCATTTTTATGGCCAGGATCCGCTAAGCCGTCTGCGCGGGCAGGCGGGCTGCGATAACGAAAGCGCAAGGCAGGTACATTAAAACGCCGCCTGTGTTTTAATTCGCCAATTGAATCAGTGTGTTAAATTTAGTGTTGACACTCAAGTACTGGGCCAGTAGTATGCGCCCCGTTCACACGATTCCTCTGTAGTTCAGTCGGTAGAACGGCGGACTGTTAATCCGTATGTCACTGGTTCGAGTCCAGTCAGAGGAGCCAGATTCAAAAAAGCCTGCTTTTAAGCAGGCTTTTTGCTTTTCAGGCCTGGCAACGTGTTGCCCCCTTCCCTTCAGCCGTTACTTCTCTTTTTCCGTACAGCGAGCGGCCTGATTTACACACATTCCAGCTCGCGCGAGAGAATAAACAGCCACCGGCACACGGAGGTCACGCGCAATCATCGTCGCGATTACGCGGTGGGTACTGTGCCGCCATCGATAACGTACTCCGTACCCGTGATTGCCGCCGCGCAGGATGAAGCGAGGAACACAATGAGATTCGCGACTTCCACCGGTTTTGATGGACGCCCCAGCGGAATGCCACCGAGCGAATCCATGATGATTTTCTTGCCGCCTTCGTAATCCGTTCCTGCCTGATGCGCGAGCCGTTCAGCCAGCGCGACAGAGGCTTCCGTTTCAATCCAGCCGGGTGCGACACGCAGCACGCGGATCCCTTTTGGTGAGACCTCTTTCGACAGGCTTTTACTGTAGGTCGAGAGTGCAGCCTTTGCCGCGGCATACGCTGTTGTCGATTCCGGCAACGGCAGTTCGCGCTGGATGGAGGTGACATGAATAATAACCCCCGCTCCCTGCGCGAGCATGCCGGGTAAAAGTGCTCTGTCGAGGCGGACCGCAGGCAGCAGATTGAGATTCAGTTCCTGCTGCCATTCCTCTTCGCCTAACGCCGCAAAACCACCCGCGGGCGCTGTCGAGCCGCCAACCACATGAACAATAATATCAACACCGCCAAAGCGGCTCTGCACCGCCTGCGCGACGCGCTGACAACCTTCAACCGTTGTCAGATCGGCCGCCACAAAGTGATCCGCTAACGATTCATCAGGCTGGATCCGCGCGGTGGTTAACACTTTCGCCCCCTGTTCATGAAACAGGCCAACAACCGCCTTTCCGACACCTTTAGTGCCCGCCGTGACCAGAACGCGTTTTCCTTGTAAGTTCAGATTTATGCTCATCAGACGATCTCCAGTGCGGCAATCTTCCCGTCCAGCAAAGTGAACGCATGGCTAAGTTGCACCGGGCTGCCGGGAAAATTGCCCGCCACATGCGAGGTCACCGTTAACCGTGTTCCCTCATCAGCAACCCGGATCGGTTCAACGGTGTACTCAAACGCACTCTGCACGTCGCGTTGCCAGGCCTGGATAGCGTCAAGGCCACGATGGGTCTTATGTTCATCGATAACCACGGCATCAGGCGTAAAACAGAGGTTAACGTTGGCGATATCTGCGCCATTGCTGATGGCGAAGTAGGTAGCAACAGCGTCGGGTAGTGACAAAGACATGATGAGAGGCTCCTGTGGTTTGCGGTGCTCTCATTTTCACCATATAGTGTCAAATCATCAAGAACGCACAAAAAAGTTAGTAACAGGCTTATGAGTAAGATTTATACCCCCGATACCGCCGCACTTGGCGTCGAACAGGTGCTGCGATTACTGGAAGGCCGCTGGAAGCTGGTCATCCTGTTTCATTTATTTGATGGAAAAGTGCAGCGCTACTCCGATTTCAGCAGGCTTATTCCGGGCATTTCGCAAAAGATGTTAAGCCAGCAACTAAGGCAGCTTGAAGCGGATGGCATCGTGTCGCGCAAGGTCTATCCGCAGATCCCGCCGAAGGTGGAATACCGGCTGACGGAGTGGGGCCAGGCCCTGTGCCCGGCGCTGGATGCCATGCTGAAATGGGCAGAAAAACGCGACACCTTCCCACCGAATGAGCCTTAAATCCGGCATTCACCTTTTCCTTCGTTCTGCCCCAGCCTGCTGCGCGCTGAACCGTTCTGTCGCGCAGCGGACAATTCTTCTTTTATTGGCTGCACTCTCCAGCACATACCGCGGCCTTCATGTGCCATGCTAAAGAGGTTATTACTCAAATAATGGCGCGCAAAAAAGCGGCCATTCGCTGCAAAACCCTTTAGCACTGACGTATCCGCAACAAAGAGGAAAATAATGATCACCTTATGCAACGCGTGCGGCACATCGTATGAAATAACTGACACGCCCCCACACCGGTGCACTATCTGCGAAGATGAGCGCCAGTTCGTGCCGGTAACCGGGCAGAAGTGGGTTGATTTCTCCACCCTTCTGGCCTCGCATGTCAATAAATGGCAACAACACGAAAGCGATCTCTTCAGCATTAAAACCGTGCCTGATTTCGCGATTGCGCAGCGCGCTTTTCTGCTGCGAACAGCGCAGGGCAATATCCTGTGGGACTGCATTTCCACCCTCGACGACGCCACAAAAACGCTGATCGCCTCTCTGGGCGGGCTCAGGGCTATTGCTATTTCGCATCCTCATTTCTATACCACCATGCAAGACTGGGCTGACGTATTTGACGCCCCGATTTATCTGCATGAACGCGATCGCGAATGGATCATGCGCGACAGCCCGCACATTACCCTCTGGGATGGCGACACCCTGCAACTGACCTCAGACGTAAGTATCATGCGCCTTGGCGGTCATTTTGCCGGCGGCTGCGTCCTTCACTGGGCGCGGGATGATGGTGTGCTGCTATCCGGCGATATCGTTCAGGTCACGCCAGGCGCTAATGCCGTCTCCTTTATGTGGAGCTATCCGAATATGCTGCCGCTGCCGGCAGAGACGGTTCGTGAAATAACGCGCCGGCTGGATGCGGTGAAATTCGCGAAACTCTACGGCGCGTTTGAAGGGCGGGAGATCGCGCACGATGCTGCGGAAATGGTGCGCCGTTCAGGTGAGAAATATATCGCTTGCCTGCGCTAAGCGATTGTTTATCTATCCGTCCGTGCTCGCTTGCACATAACGCACTGCGACCCTTGATTTCAATACACTAATTGCATGGCAACCCGGCGTTTCGGATCCAGCCCGGCGAGGATTTCCTCTGTTAGCACCGCTTTCAGCCGGGGTGAAATGGCGTTGCCTTCAACGATGTCAAAACCCAGCGAAGCGTAAAAAGGTGCGTTGAAGGGCGCATCACGATCGGTCGTCAACGAGGCACCGTTTAAACCGCGCGCTTTGCCTTCCGACAAAAGCGCGTGCATCAGGCACCGGCCAATGCCCTGCCGCTGCCAGTCCGGGTGAACATCCGCTTCGGCAATGTGCAACCAGTCTTCCCTAATCACGGCACCGGCAAACCCGACGGGAATATCGTCCGGTGCAAACGCGACGAGCAATACCCCTTCCCTGCACAGCTGGTGCAACGCTTCCAGGCTGTTAGCGACAGGCGTTCCGCTCACTGCACCCGCCTCGCGCAGGGTTTCAAACGATGCAAGTTCGATGGCTCTTAACGCCGCAAAATGCTCGCTTCGCGCTGGTCTGATTGTGATATCTGTCATCTGAATGTTCCCAAAGGTAACAAGCGTTAAGCCTGAGCGACACGAGAGCGTCAGGCGTTCCCGCGCCGTCTCGCGCCCGGTATTGTACATCCCGCATGCGCCAGCACAATTTTCACGCTGCGCCCTCACTCTTTGTCGCTTATTTACATCGTTTCATTTACTTACATAAAACGCTCACCAGGAAATAATCCATTCACGTAACTAATAGAATATGAATCGTGTTAGTGATTTTAGCCGTGATGGTCGATTCGCCGTTCTTCCCCGAGAACGGCTTTTTTTTGGGTTTTGACAGGAGGGTAAGTTGATGTTCCAGTCTGCGGTTGTTTTCCTTTCGTCACTGTTCATGTGCGGCAATGTGTTTGCAGGCTCCGTCGCCTCGGTGTCGCTCAGCACACTTTCATCAGCACTCAATGAACGCATGCTGATCATGAAAGACGTCGCCAGTTACAAGGCACAGCACCACTCCCCCGTGGAAGATGTCGGGCGGGAACAAAAAGTACTGGCAGAAGCAGTGAAAAATGCCCAGGACGCGGGTCTGGATCCCGGTTCCGTGGAGCCTTTTTTCCGCGCATTAATGAACGCCAGCAAGGCCGTTCAGTATCGCTATCTGGCCGACTGGTTAGCCACACCGGATACCAGCCACTCGGCCAGAAGCCTGGACGCGACCCGGCAACAGATAAATCAACTCGATAGCCAGTTGCTCACTGCCATCAGCCAGCGACTGCTCACCGGCCCTTTCACTGAAGCCGACACCGCATGGCTGTCGGCACAAATTATGGCGCCCAATCTCAGCGAGGCGGATAAAAACAACCTGCTTGCCGCTTTACGCCGTATTCATCGCGTACGTTAGTCATCAATGCCGTAGGCAATGAATAACACGGATACCTGGCCTGCCAGGCGCATGACAGGCCGGGCATCCGATAAGAAGATTAACGGCTTATGGCCGGCGCCTGCGGTGTAACATCGACCGACCGAATACCACACATGCAAATCATTCAACAACCGAATAATCTTCTGCGCATTAACGCCCCCTGAGTTAAATTCCCCCTTTCATGCCGCCCGCTCTGCAAAAGAGTTTTCACCTGTCCACTGTCGCTGTAGTCTCAATAGCGACTTTTTTAGCTGCGTACGATGTGAGTAACCTTTTCTCCTATTAAAACTAGAAAATTTTGCAATTTTGAGGAACGGACAGAACAACTATGGACTCCACGCTCATCACAACCCGCCCCGATGAAGAGGTACCGCCACTAAATCGCGCCCGCCGTGCAGCCTGGGGCAGCTTCGCTGGCGCAGTGGTCGACTGGTTCGATTTTTTACTGTATGGCATCACCGCCGCGCTGGTGTTTAACAGCGAATTTTTCCCGCAGATAGATCCGGCGATGGGCACGCTTGCTGCTTTCGCCACGTTTGGCGTCGGATTTTTATTCCGCCCGCTCGGTGGAATTGTCTTTGGTCATTTCGGCGATCGTCTCGGTCGCAAGCGAATGCTGATGATGACGGTCTGGATGATGGGGATCGCCACCGCCTGTATTGGTATTCTGCCCTCTTTTGCCACCATCGGCTGGTGGGCACCGGCGTTATTGGTCATCCTGCGCGCCATTCAGGGTTTCGCCGTTGGTGGCGAATGGGGCGGCGCGGCGCTGCTGGCGGTCGAAAGTGCGCCCTCCGGCAAAAAAGCCTTCTATAGCAGCGGCGTTCAGGTCGGATATGGCGTCGGGTTATTGCTCTCCACGGGGCTTGTGTCGCTCATCAGCAGCCTGACCACCAACGAACAGTTTCTGAGCTGGGGCTGGCGTCTGCCATTCTTGTTCAGCATTGTACTGGTGCTCGGTGCGCTGTGGGTGCGTAACGGCATGGCGGAATCGGCCGAGTTTGAACGAGCGCAGACGCAACAACCGACGCAAATAAAAAAACGCCCGCCCGTATTTGAAGCGCTGTTTCGCCATCCAGGGGCGTTTTTGAAAATTATCGCCCTGCGCCTGTGCGAACTGCTGACCATGTATATCGTCACTGCTTTTGCGCTGAACTACTCGACGCAAAATCTGGGTTTACCGCGTGAGCTGTTCCTTAATATCGGCTTGCTGGTCGGCGGGATAAGTTGCCTGACCATTCCGTTATTCGCCTGGCTGGCGGATCGTTTTGGACGGCGGCGCATCTATATCACCGGCGCATTGATCGGCGCGCTGAGCGCCTTCCCGTTTTTTATGGCGCTGGAAATGCGCTCCATTTTCGGCGTGGTGATCTTCTCGTTACTGCTGGCCAATATCGCTCACGATATGGTGGTTTGCGTACAGCAGCCGATGTTCACCGAAATGTTCGGCGCGGGTTATCGCTACAGCGGCGCGGGTGTTGGTTACCAGGTCGCCAGCGTGGTTGGCGGCGGGTTTACGCCCTTTATTGCTGCCGCGCTGCTGAACTTTTCCGGCGGTGAGTGGCATTCCGTCGCCATTTATCTGCTGGCAGGCTGTCTGCTCTCCGCTCTGACAGCGATGCTGATGAAAACACCGCCGCACGCGCATCAATAAAAAAAGCCTCCGCATGCGGAGGCTCTGTTTCTTGTGACCCTTGTTAAATCTGGTAATCGATCGCCGCTTCGTCCGGCTCCATCACCTGGCGTTTGATATCGTCTACCGACAGCCCGGCGTTACACAGTTCAATAAAGCGCCAGACATAATTTCGTTGTAACTGGCCGCGTTTTAACCCTAACCAGACAGTATTGGCATCAAACAGGTGTTGCGTATCCAGCCGCACCAGTTTGCCCTCTTCGTTTTCGCCGCTCGATTGCTCCGCCACCAGCCCGACGCCCAGCCCCAGCTCAACATAGGTTTTGATAACATCGGAATCCTGCGCGCTCAGCACCACATCCGGGATTAACCCCTTGCGACCAAACGCTTCATCAATACGCGAACGTCCGGTTATCCCCTGGCGATAAGTGATAAGCGGCCAGCGGCTGATATCTTCGAGCGTTAACGGTGAGGATTGCGCCAGCGGGTGATCCGCCGGTACCAGCAAACTGTGGTGCCAGCGAAACCAGGGGAACGCCACGAGTGAGCTGTCATTGCTTAAGCGTTCGCTGGCAATGCCAATGTCTGCGCCACCGTTATGCAGCAGAGATTCAATCTCCTGCGGGGTGCCCTGAATCAACTCCAGCCGCACTTCCGGGAACAGCGCGCGAAAAGCTTTAATCACCGAGGGCAAGCTGTAACGCGCCTGGGTATGCGTCGTCGCAATAGTCAGCACGCCAGAGGTGTCATTGGTAAAGAGATCGGCGAGCCTGCGCACATTGCTCGCTTCGTTAAGAATGCGCTCGGCAATCACCAGCAGCGCTTTACCGGGTTCCGTCATGCCCAACAAACGTTTGCCGCGACGGATAAAAATCTCAATCCCCAGCTCTTCTTCAAGCTCACGAATATGGCGGCTCACGCCGGATTGTGATGTGTAAAGCATGTTGGCGACTTCGGTCAGGTTGTAATCCCGCCGCGCCGCCTCGCGGATAATTTTGAGTTGCTGGAAATTCACCCTTCGCTGCTCCTGGCCTGTCAGACATGACGATATTGTTAAAGTCTGCGGCCAGGCAGAACAAATAATAAAAACCAGCATCTTATTCCATTAAGGAATAATGCTTAGCTCACCAGCTGCAACTCGTGGCTTTCCATTGCCGGGCGGCTAACTAATGACATTAAAATATCTTTCACCGCTTGCGCCTGCGGCGAGAGCGTGCCGCGCGCGGAAACGTTTAACGACAACGGCAGGTTCATCGACGGCGTGGTGATACGCGCCATCCAGCCGTTGGTCGCGGCGCACAGCGAACGCGCGGCAGACTCCGGCAGTACCGTCACGCCCATTCCGCTGGCAATCGCCGCCGTCAGCGTGGCGATCGACTCAATTTCGCCAATGATCTTCGCGGTCAGTCGACGCAGCGAAAAGGCTTCATCAACACGCAAACGGACAGCGCTGTAATCGCGCGGCAGGAAAAGATTCATATCGGCAACCGCCGTCAGATCGACGCTCTGGCCTGGGCAGTCACGCGTGCCCACCAGATACAGATCTTCTTTCAGCAGCGGCAGGCTGCTGATCCCCGCGCCAGGCGCGCGTTCATACAGCACCGCCATATCCAGTTGCCCGCTGAGCAATTTATCGTTCAGCGTTGAGCCGCTATTTTCATGCAGATAAACCATAACTTCCGGCAACTCGGTCCGCACCGCCTGCAACAACGGCATGGTGACGGAAGACGCAGCAGTGCCCGGTGCCAGGCCGATGGAGACTTGTCCCCGCAGGCACTGACCGACATTGTTTACCGCCAGTTGCGCCTGTTCGCATTGGCGCAAAATCGTCCGTGCATGGGTGTAGAGGATTTTGCCCGCTTCGGTCGGCGTCACACCGCGTTTGGTGCGAATAAGCAATTGCTGATCCAGCTCGCCTTCCAGAGTGGCAACCTGCTGGCTCAGCGCGGGCTGCGCAATGTGTAATACTTCGGCTGCCTGAGTCAGGCTTCCAATATCGACGATTTTTACGAAGTATTTCAGTCGTCTTAAGTTCATTTTGCCTCCTGTACGGGTACCAGTGCCAACGCCGGATGTGATGTAGCCAGAGGAGTTGCAATATGCTTGCCAGTTTTAGTTAGGCAAAATGAAAGGCGCTAACAGGCTGGATAATAAGAGATTCTAATTACGAGCGGGGGAATTATTACTGAAACAGTGGTTTGTATGATGCCCCATGGAAGATGCATTGCACAATTTTGGTGCAAATGCGCGCTTAAGTGCTTATCCCGGCAGCAGATTGCTGAAATAGTCAGCAAACGATCGCGACGGCACGATCCATCCTTTGACAAGGCTCTGGGGCATCGCTAATATTCGCCCCGTTCACACGATTCCTCTGTAGTTCAGTCGGTAGAACGGCGGACTGTTAATCCGTATGTCACTGGTTCGAGTCCAGTCAGAGGAGCCAGATTTAAAAAAGCCTGCTTTTAAGCAGGCTTTTTGCTTTTCTGCCAACCGCATGCGATAAACCACTCACCTTTCATCCAGGCAAAACGTTGCTTTGCGAGCCGAGCGCGTGCGCCCCTTGCACCAGTCGCGGTTTTCAACCTCGCTTTTTTTCAGGTATTCCTGACCAGCAGCATTGTTGCGCTCAGGGCTTACGCTTGCCGATTGAGCAATAAAGGCAGTCCACCGTAAAAGTGAAGATGAACTCCCGTTGTTGCGATTTCTGGTTTGCCTGTAATGACGAGGCTGGCAGGGATAAGGCTTAACGGGCCTGCCTTCGCAGGCCCAGGAACGTGATGTCGCGGTGATTATCTGCCAGTATTAAAAAAGGCCACCGTCTGTGTCAGTCGACGGGTCTGCTCTTCCAGCGCACTGGCCGCCGATACCGCATGCTGAACCAGAGCGGTGTTCTGCTGCGTGACCGCATCAATTTGCACAATCGCTTCGTTAACATGGCTGATGCCTTTACTCTGCTCCTCGGTCGCGACGGAGATTTCCGACATGATGTCCGAGACGCGCCGCACCGCCACAATCATGTCGTCGATACTGCTGCCGGCAATTTTAATTTGTGACGAGCCGTTATTGACGCGAGTGACAGACTCTTCCACCAGCCCTTTAATTTCCTGCGCCGCCTGCGAACTGCGCAATGACAAACTGCGCACTTCACCGGCGACCACCGCGAAGCCTCTGCCCTGCTCACCCGCTCTGGCTGCTTCAACCGCCGCGTTCAGCGCCAGAATATTGGTCTGAAACGCGATGCCGTTGACCACCTCGATAATGCTCGCTATTTTCCCGGCGCTCTCGGAGATACCGTTCATGGTTTCATTCATGCTCTGCATTACCACACCGCCGCGCGAAGCAATATCCACAGCTTCACTCGCCAGATGACGCGCCTGCCCGGCATTCTCCGCGTTTTGTTTCACGGCAGCGGTGATCTCTTCCATGCTGGACGAGGTGCGCTCCAGCGACATCGCCTGCTGCTCGGAATGTGAGGCAATTTGTTGATTTCCGGCAACAATATCATGGGTGCTGGTGTTAATGATCTCCGCCCCTTCACGGATATCATTGATCACGGCGGTCAGTTGCTCACGCATCACGCCCATTTCGTGGATCAGGCTTGAGTTATCCCCGGATTTTTTATCCACCGCCTGCGAAAGATCCCCGGCGGCAATCCGCGCGGCGACATCAACGGCATAACGAGGTTCGCCCCCAAGTGCCAGCAACGTTCCCCGGTTGATGAGATAGACGATCACCGACAGCAAAATACTGATAGCCACAAATTCAATCAGGTTCTGATACAGCGAAACCCGAAACGCCGCGTCGATATCATCCACATACAAACCGGTGGTGATGATCCAGCCCCAGGGCGTCCACGGAATGCTGTAAGCGATTTTCGGCTGAGCTTCCGTCTCGCCGGGGCGCGGAAAAACATAAGCGGTAAACCCGGCCTGATTATCACGGGTAACCGCAACCATATCTCTGAAGATATAGGCACCATTGGCATCCGCAACCTGTGGCCCCTGACCAATCAGCTTGGCGTTGATCGGATGCATAATCACTTCAGCCTGGGTATTGAGAATCGTGAAGTATCCCGTTTCCCCATAGCGTAAATCCTTAATTAACTGGGTTGCACGCTGCTGCGCTTCCTGTTGCGTGATCGCCCCTTTATCAACCAGCGCGGCCTGTGTTTTGACGATACTCAGCGCCAGTTGCGAAACATGCTGCAACTCGTTTTTGCGCAGTGACAGTTGGTCTTCTTTGACCGTAAAAGAGCTGTAGAGCAGTGTCCCGGCAAGGCACACCAGCGCCACGATGAGAGGGAGCCAAAGTTTTTGCGCGAGGGATAGTTTCATGGCATGAGTACCTATTGTTGTTTTATATGGCGGGTACAGCATCGGCTTCGGGCATTCGAACCGCGCCTTATCTCTATATCGGAAATAAAAAAAACGAGTTAATCGATAGAAGTTGTATATCTTTCACAACTTAACCGTTTTGAGGTTATAAAAAAGTAACCAATTAATAAATAGAGTGTTATTTTTGGTGGGTTAATGCAGCCAGCGAAAGTCTTATTAATAAATAAGAACGCCGTCACATTCATGCGCGAAGGCATCACCGGGAAATAACAGCAATCCCGCCGCATTCGCTAACGAGTCATCGCCGTTTTTGTGCACTGCGCAACGTCTGGCCTACGGACAGGCTGTTTACATGTTGCGCGTAGTTTGCGGGTGCGACAGTTCTTTCAACATTTTCTGCAACCACTGCGCCGCCCCGCGCTTGCCGCTGCGTTTATGGGAATAAATCTTCACCTCGAACGGCGGAACCGCAAAAGGCAGCGCAAAAATGGTAATCCTTGCCGCCTGTTTTAACTTTTCCGCTGCCGAACGCGGAAGCGCCATCAGCAGATCGCTGTCGGCGATAATAAAAGGCGCGCTGAGCATCGAGGGCGTTTTTATCGCCACCTGTCGCGTATAACCCAGACGTTCGAGTTCACAATCCAGCACGCCTTTGCTTTCATTCCACGGCGTTACCACCAGGTGGCGCGCGGCAAGGTAATCGTCCAGCGTTAACTGTTGCCTGTGTTGATTGCTGATAACGACATATTCATCTGCAAACAAGCCGATCTCATCCAGCTCTGCGTAATGAATATCCTGCGGCGCGCTAAACCCCAGCGCGAAATCCACTTCTCCTGCCAACAGCTCATTAAGCGCCGGGCTATGAGGCAAATAGCGAAACTCAAAACGCAGTCCGGGCGCCGTATGCTGCAATGCGGACATCAGCGCGGGGAAAATGCTAAACACGGTGAAATCGGTGATCGCGACCTGCAAACAGTCTGTGGTCGTCGCGGGATCAAACTCCGCTTGCGGGGTGAGTTCATGGTTGAGATGCGCTAATGCCGACGCAATGGCGGGCGCAAGCTGGCTGGCATAAACGCTTGGGCACATTACGTGCCCTTCCCGGTAAAATAACGGGTCGTTGAGCGTCACACGTAGTCTTGAGAGCGCGTGGCTGAGCGCCGATGTGCTCATCGCCAGTTCTTCTGCCGCCTGGCGCACAGAACGGTGGCGGTAGACCGCGTCGAAAACGGGTAACAGGTTGAGATCAAGACGCCGTAACGTGGGATGCATAATATTCATCGAGTAGTGATTTCATTGCACTTAATTCTTTGCACAATACCGCTTATGCTGGCGGCCATCAATTTTGAACTCCCGGTAACAACAACAGGAAACGCAATGAGCATTACCATCCGCCCCGCCCGCCCGACTGACGCAAGCGCTATTTTTGCGATGATTTATGAACTGGCGGTGTATGAAAAAGCGCCTGAAGAAGTGATCACCACAGCAGATGAGATCCGCGAAACCCTGTTTGGCACGGAGAGCAAAACGGAAGCCTTGATCTGTGAAATCGAAGGCAAAGCCGTGGGTTATGCGGTTTTCTTCACCAGTTATTCGACCTGGCTTGGCCGCAACGGCATTTACATGGAAGATCTCTACGTTTCGCCCGATTTTCGCGGTAACGGTGCCGGAAAAGCGATGCTACAAAAGATTGCGCAGTATGCCGTTGAGCGCCGCTGCGGTCGTCTGGAGTGGAGCGTGCTCGACTGGAACCAGCCAGCCATTGATTTTTACCAGAGCATTGGCGCGCGGGCGCAAAGTGAATGGGTGCGTTACCGGCTGGATGGCGATGCCCTGCTGAAATTCGCCGAAAGCCCCGACGCTTAATCTTTCTCCATTAACCCGCCACGGCGGGTTTTCGCTTATTCATCATCGGGTTCGTCTCACGCCTCGCTTAAAGATCCCGCGCTTACTGCCGATAAAAATTGTGCAGCTATACTCATAGCTGTTCTCTGGTTGTTTTTTCTACAATAAAGGATTTACAGCATGGATCCGATACAAATTGCATCATTAGCCAGCAGCCTTGACTCTTATCAGCTTGATAACCAAGTCAACACGCTGGTGCTGAAAAAAGCGCTCGATACCCAGAAAACGATCGCCAGCGACTTGATTCAGCAGATCCCGCAGTTACCTTCCAACCCGGCAATCGGTCGTAATATTAATACCACCGCCTAACCCGGTTTGCCCGCTGGCGTTTGCGGTAACAGCGTCAACCGGCAAGTTTGCAAGCCCGCCTCGTGCGGGCTTTTTTGTTTCTTCGCTTGCCTGGAATGGTAAATCGGCGTAGCCTCTGCCGAATTAAAACCGATCGGTCTAAATTATGAATGGCGAAACAGCAGCACGGCAAAAACCCCGCCGCGGACGGCCGCCAAAAGTCGAGCGCGACTTTACCGATACCCGCCAGGAGCTGATTCGCTCCGGCCTGGAAGTGCTAACCGAAACCGGCTATCTGTCGGCGGGCATTGATGCGGTGATCAAAAATATCGCGGTTCCTAAAGGCTCGTTTTATCACTGCTTTAAAAGCAAACAGGAATTTGGCATGGCAGTGCTGGCCGCTTACGGCGACTTTTTCGCGCATAAACTGGATAAATTTTTAACCGATACCCAGCGCTCCCCGCTGCAACGAATGGCCGCCTTTGTGCACCACGCAGGCCAGGGAATGGCGAAATACGATTTCCGCCGTGGTTGCCTGGTGGGCAACCTGTTGCAGGAAACGCCACTGTTACCGGAAGCCTTCCCGGCGCGTCTGAAAGCCATCCTCGCCGACTGGGAAACGCGCGTCGCAACGTGTCTCGATGAAGCAAAAGTCTGCGGCGAACTGCCGCCAGATGCCGCGAGCCGCGAACTGGCCAGGGTGTTCTGGTCCGGCTGGGAAGGCGCAGTAATGCGCGCCAAACTGTTCCGCTCCGTCGAGCCGCTGGATCAGTACTGGGAATTTTTCCACCACAGCATAACAACCGCCCCTGCTGCGTGAAGCATGACGGGGGATGGAGCATCTGCACAGGACGGCGAAAACGCCGAAAAATACACCTCATCCGACGAGGAAAACGCAGTCATGAAAGCATTAGTTCTGGAACAGAATGAGAATAAAACCCTGGCGGAAGTGAAAGAGGTCGACCTGCCCGCATTGGGTGAAGGCGACGTTCGGGTCGATATTGACTGGTCCAGCCTTAACTACAAAGACGCGCTGGCTATCACCGGTAAAGGCAAAATCATTCGCCAGTTCCCGATGGTGCCAGGCATTGATTTTTGCGGTCGCGTGAGCGAAAGCCGCGATGCGCGCTTTACTCCCGGCCAGGCCGTGATCCTCACCGGCTGGGGTGTGGGCGAAAACCACTGGGGTGGACTTGCCGAGCAGGCCTGCGTAAAAGGGGACTGGCTGGTGGCGCTGCCGGAAAGTTTACGTGCGCGCAATGCGATGATCATTGGCACCGCTGGTTTTACCGCCATGCTGTGCGTCATGGCGCTGCAGGATGCCGGGATTAAACCGCAGGATGGTACCGTGCTGGTGACCGGTGCCAGTGGCGGCGTTGGCAGCACCGCTGTCGTGCTGCTGAAAGCGCTGGGCTACACCGTTGCCGCCGTAACCGGTCGCGAATCTACCCATGATTTTCTGCGTAAGCTGGGTGCCGATGAGATCCTGCCGCGCAGCGATTTTGAACAGACCCGTCCGCTGGAAAAACAGCTGTGGGCCGGTGCGATTGATACGGTTGGCAACCATGTGTTAGCAAAAGTGCTGGCGCAGACGAACTACGGCGGATGCGTTGCCGCATGCGGTCTGGCAGGCGGTTTCGAACTGCCGACCACCGTGATGCCGTTTATTCTGCGAAACGTGCGTTTGCAGGGCGTGGATTCCGTGATGGTGCCAACCGCACAGCGCGGCGCCGTGTGGGAAAATCTCGCACGTACGTTGCCAGAAAGTTACTACCAGCAGGCCGCAACCGAAATTACGCTGGAACAGGCTCCGGCAACCGCTGCCGATTTCCTCAATAATAAAATCCAGGGCCGTACACTGGTGAAAATCAGCGGCTAATCCGCCTTCCGGCGCGCGCTGTCGCGCCGGATTGTTCCCTCATCCGTTTCCTCTGAATCCCGTTGCGCGCTGCTTTCGTTTCACATTCCTGTGACATACTATCGGCTACAGCCGTAGAGCAGATAAGGAGATAAAGATGAATAATAAGGGTGCAACTCTGACCCCGGAACAAGCGCTGGATCAACTTGAAGCGCTGTATGACCGTTCCGTCGAGGCCCTTCGTCAGGCGATCGCTCGCTATATTGACGACGGTCAGCTTCCCGATACCGAAGCCCGCGCACAAGGGTTATTCGTCTATCCGCAGTTATCCGTAAGCTGGAATGGCAGCGCGACGAACCCACCGAAAACCCGCGCCTACGCCCGCTTCACCCATTCGGGCTGTTACACCACCACCATCACCCGCCCTTCGCTGTTTCGTCCCTATTTACTCGAACAATTAACCCTGCTGTGTCAGGACTATGGCGCACACATCGAGGTGGGGTTATCCGCGCATGAAATCCCGTACCCTTACGTGATTGACGGCTCGGAGCTGACGCTGGATAGGTCAATGAGCGCGGGCTTAACGCGCCATTTTCCCACCACCGAACTGGCGCAGATTGGTGATGAGACCGCCGATGGACTATTCCACCCGACCGAGCTTTACCCGCTTTCCCATTTTGATGCGCGCCGTGTCGATTTCTCGCTGGCGCGACTGCGCCACTACACCGGCACGCCGGTTGAACATTTCCAGCCGTTTGTGTTGTTTACTAACTACACGCGTTATGTCGATGAGTTCGTGCGCTGGGGCTGTAACGAGATCCTCAATCCCGATAGCCCTTACGTCGCGCTCTCCTGCGCGGGCGGCAACTGGATCACTGCCGATACGGAAGCGCCGGAGCAGGCCATTTCTGATCTGGCGTGGAAAAAACACCAGATGCCGGCCTGGCACCTCGTCACCGCTGACGGTCAGGGCATTACGCTGATAAATATTGGCGTTGGCCCGTCGAACGCGAAAACCATTTGCGATCATCTGGCCGTGCTGCGCCCGGATGTCTGGCTGATGATTGGCCACTGCGGCGGGCTGCGTGAAAGCCAGTCGATTGGCGATTACGTACTGGCGCATGCCTACCTGCGCGATGACCACGTGCTGGATGCCGTGCTGCCGCCGGATATTCCGATCCCGAGCATCGCTGAAGTGCAACGTGCACTATACGACGCGACCAAAGAGGTCAGCGACATGCCGGGTGAGGAGGTTAAACAGCGGCTGCGTACCGGCACGGTGGTCACCACCGACGATCGCAACTGGGAGCTGCGTTATTCCGCTTCCTCCCTACGCTTTAACCTGAGCCGCGCGGTGGCGATAGATATGGAAAGTGCCACCATTGCCGCGCAGGGTTATCGCTTCCGCGTGCCGTATGGCACCCTGCTCTGCGTTTCTGACAAACCGCTGCACGGCGAGATCAAACTTCCCGGCCAGGCCAACCGTTTTTACGAAGGGGCGATTTCCGAGCATTTGCAAATTGGCATCCGCGCCATCGACCTGCTCCGCGCAGAGGGCGATCGCCTGCACTCGCGTAAATTGCGCACCTTTAACGAACCGCCATTCCGATAACAATTAAAAAGGATTAACCATGCAAACCCCGACACCGTTACAAGCGTTACGCGATCGGCTGGTCGCCCTGGAGCTTGACGGCATGATTGTTCCGCGTGCCGATGCGCACCAGAGCGAAGACTGCGCGCCACATGACAATAAACTCCAGTGGCTCACCGGCTTTACCGGTTCTGCCGGGCTGGCGCTGGTGCTGCGCGACAAAGCGCTGCTGTTTGTGGATGGTCGCTACCAGGTACAGGTGCGTAGCGAAGTCGATCTCCATGATTTTGCGATCCACCATTTGCACAACGAGCCGCTGGATCAGTGGTTAAACGCTTCATTGCCTGCGGGCAGTCGCATCGGCTTTGAGCCGCTGCTGATGGTCAACAGCCAGTTCCAGGCGCTGAACGCCACGCACTGTGAACTGGTGGCACTGGACAGCGATCCGTTCGATGTCATCTGGACCGATCGCCCGGCGGCACCGTGCGGCGCGATCCGTGAAATGCCGCTGGCGATAAGCGGTGAAAGCAGTGCCGATAAACGCGCGCGCATCGCGCGGGTGCTGGCGGAAAAAGGGGCGGATTACCTGGCGATTACGCTGCCGGATAATATCGCCTGGCTGCTGAATATTCGCGGTTCGGACATTGCGATGAACCCGGTGGCGCACTCCTTTGCCCTGCTCAGCCGCGAAGGTGCCGTCGAATGGTTTGTCAATCCACAGAAAACTGCCGGTTTATCTGCGCAGCTCACCTCCACGCTGAAGCTGCATGATGTCGGGGATTTTCTGCCGCGTTGCCAGCAGATCGCTGCCGGAAAACGCATCCTGCTCGACGGTGATTTCGCGCCGGTGGCGCTGCGTTTCGCTATTGAACAGCAGGGGGGCGAAGTGCTGTGGAGCGCCGATCCTATTACCTTTATCAAAGCGCATAAAAACGCGACCGAACTGGCAGGCTACCGCGAAAGCCACCAGCAGGATGGCGCGGCGTGGGTCAATTTCCTCGCCTGGCTGGCGCGCGAAGTGCCCGCCCGGGAAGCGGCGGGTAACCCGGTAACCGAACTGGAAGCGCAGCAAAAACAGCTGGCATTCCGCCAGCGGCAACCCGGCTTTATTGAACAGAGTTTCAGCACCATTTCAGCCTCTGCCAGCAATGCGGCGATGTGCCATTACCACAGCAGCGAAAAAACAAATAAAGCCATCACCAGCGCCAATTTCTATTTGAATGATTCCGGCGGCCAGTACCAAAACGGCACCACTGACGCGACGCGTACCCTGTCGTTTGGGGCACTCAATGCTCAGCAACGGCTGCACTACACCGCCGTGCTGAAAGGCTTTTTATCGATGTTCACCCTGCAATTTCCTGCAGGTACGCACGGCCACCAACTGGATGCGTTTGCCCGCCGCGCGCTGTGGGATTTAGGGCTGGATTTCGATCACGGCACCGGTCATGGCGTTGGTCATCAGTTGCTGATCCATGAGCAGCCGCAACGCATTGCGAAAAAGGTCAACCCCTGGCCGCTGTCGGCGGGCAACATCATGACTATTGAGCCGGGTTACTATTTAGCGGACAACTACGGCATTCGTATCGAAAACCAGGTGGAAGTGGTGGAAAGCCAGCCGGGATTCTGCCGCTTTGCTTCGCTGACGCTTATTCCCATCGATTTAAGCCAGGTGGAATGGAGCCTGTTGAGTGAACAGGAGCAGCAGTGGCTGGATGATTATCACCAGCAGGTGCGCGACACCCTGTCGCCACTGGTTGATGACGGCGCCCGCGCGTGGCTTGATGCAGCCACTGCACCACTGCGCGTGCAGGCAAGCTAAGCGTTCGTATCATTCACAAACCCGCTGCGGCGGGTTTTATTTTACTCCGTGCAGGCATAATGGCTTTTCAGCGCTTCTTTACCAGCGTATCGCCGCCCGAACTGACCATGTCGATAGCCTTTGTCATCGCGATGCATTGCTGCTTCAACGAGAAATTCCCGCAGGGAAAAATACTAAGTTGCGGGATGTGAGAACGCAGAAAAGCAAAAAGCCTGCTTAAAAGCAGGCTTTTTTAAATCTGGCTCCTCTGACTGGACTCGAACCAGTGACATACGGATTAACAGTCCGCCGTTCTACCGACTGAACTACAGAGGAATCGTGTGAACGGGGCGAATATTAGCGATGCCCCAGGCCCTTGTCAAAGCCTGATTTTCACATTTTGGCGCGTTTGCCGAATTATTCTCCATTCTGTGCAGAAATGGCGCTTTTTTGCGGCTTCGGGTACTTCCACAGCCAGCGTCCGCTAACCATACGCCAGTAAAAGAGCGCGCCGCGCACCGCCCAGTCAAGGAACATCCCGAGCCAGACCCCAACCACGCCCATACCGAGCATAATCCCGAGGGTATAACCGGCGACGACGCGACAACCCCACATTCCAAGCATGGACACCCACATGGCGAAACGGGCGTCGCGCGCGCCTTTCAGCCCGGCGGGTAGCACCCAGGATGCCGCCCAGATGGGCATAAACGCCGCGTTAAGCCAGAGAAGCACTTTAACCACCTCTTTTACATCCTCTTCCTGGGTGTAAAACGAGGCGAAAAGCCCGGCAAACGGCGCGGTTCCCCAGGCAAGCACCGTCAGTAACAGCGTCGAGAGCCAGAATACATGCCGCAACTGGCGCTCAGCCTGGCTTATCTGTCCTTTGCCCAGTCGTTTACCGGTAATAATTGTGGAGGCGGAACCCAGCGCGTTGCCCGGCAGGTTAATTAGCGCGGCGACGGAGAAAGCAATAAAGTTACCGGCGATAACGTTGGTGCCCATACCGGCAACGAACATTTGCGTTAGCAGCTTGCCGCCGTTAAACAGCACCGATTCGATACTGGCGGGGATGCCGATACCCATCACTTCCCAGATAATGCTGAAGTTGAGCTTTTCGAAGTAACTTTTTAGCGGAATACGCAGCGCCGGGTTAAAGCCAATCATCAGTACCCAGATAATCGCCACCGCGCCAATATAGCGGGAAATGGTCAGCCCCAGCCCTGCCCCGGCGAAGCCCATCCCTTTCCAGCCGAAGAGACCATAGATCAGCACGCTGCTGATAAGAATATTGAGGATATTCATGCCGCCGTTAATCAGCAGCGGGATTTTGGTATTGCCCGCGCCGCGCAGCGCACCGCTGCCAATCAGCGCAATGGCCGCAGCAGGGTAGCTGAGAACCGTCAGTTCAAGATAGGTCAATGCCAGCGCCTTGACCTCCGCCGTTGCCGCCCCGGCGATAAAATCGATAATTTCCGTACCGTAGTAGTGGATCACCGCCGCCAGCACAATCGAAAACAGCGTCATGATCACCAGCGACTGGCGCGTCGCCGCCCTCGCCCGCTCGCCATCCAGCTTACCGAGGCTGAAGGCCACCACCACCGTGGTTCCCAGGTCGATTGCCGCGAAAAATGACATCACCACCATGTTAAAACTATCGGCAAGACCTACCCCCGCCATCGCCTCTTTGCCCAGCCAGCTTACGAGGAAGGTGCTGAGCACGCCCATCATCAGGACGCAGGTGTTTTCGAGGAAGATAGGTACGGCAAGGGGGGTGATTTCTCGCCAGAATAAAACACGGTAGCTTTTACGCTTTCTGTACCACGGCGTGCGCATGACAGCCTGGCGAAGAGGAGTAACGACGTTCAAATTGGTCCTTAGCCGCAAAAGGTGAAATCACATTTCAAATGATGGGGGAGAAACCGTGATCCTGCAAAGCATTTCCACAGAAAACGATGATAATGAACTCAAATTGTCGATGGATTCGGCAGTCAGCACACCCTGCGAGAAATGAGGTTTGACAAAAGATTTTTCGCCGCTAAGATAAGCCTCCACAACGATTCCTCTGTAGTTCAGTCGGTAGAACGGCGGACTGTTAATCCGTATGTCACTGGTTCGAGTCCAGTCAGAGGAGCCAGATTCAAAAAAAGCCTGCTTTTAAGCAGGCTTTTTGCTTTTTATCGCTCCGCTAAACATAGCGATAAGTTTTTCCTCTCCAGAAACCGCCCCTTTCCGCTTCTTGAGCATCAAGCTGAACCTGTAACGTAATCCATTGAAAATGTTTGCTTACCTTAATGCTATGCTCACGGCTTGCAGAAAGTACCGACATGCGTGATCAATACCGCGCGACAGGAAATAGAAAAACAAGTGACCAGCTCTCCAGTCACGCCGCGCCTTTTAAGGCCAAACATTTCAGGGTTAACCACCATGCGCAACCGTTTTACGACTCGTCCGGCAAAACGCCTTTTCACCACCGCCCTCCTTCTTTTTACTGTTGCAGGCCATGCAGATGTTGTAGAGCAAACCCCGGAATATCAACAGATTAACGGGTTGATAAGAGAGCCGCTTTTGCTGGCGGTTACCTTAGATAATGGTCAGCCGGCCGTGCTGGATGCCTTTGTGACACGCATGGACAGCCAAACGCCTTTACCCGTGGTGTTAATCACTAATGGAACCGTTGGCACTGCTGAATTTGATCGCTGGATAATCAACCCGAACCGTTATGCCTCAGCGGCTATCGCTTTTGCGCGCCACGGTTATGCGGCGGTGGTGGTCCTGCGCCAGGGTTACGGGCAATCAAGCGGTGCGGCGGAGTATGCCGATGGCTCCTGCGCGCAACCTTTACATCTGTGGGCCGGGGAGCAGGATACCCGTAACCTGCTCGCGGCTCTCGATGCCGTGCGCCACCAGCCGTGGGCCGCAGCCGATAACGCGATCCTTGCCGGAATGTCCGCAGGCGGTTTTGCGGCGCTTGCTACTGGCGCGGCTAATCCACCAGGCGTTAAGGCGGTAATCAATTTCGACGGCGGAAGGGGCGCGATTGACGGGAAATCACTCTGCGATAAAGCCGGTCTGCTGCAAGCCTACGCACGTTACGGGAAGACAGCGCAAATCCCGTCCCTGTGGCTGTATGCGAAAAATGATAAATCCTTCCCGCCGTCGATGGGTAAAGAGATGTTCGATGCCTATCAGCAGGGAAGCCACACTGCGCAATTCATCACGATGCCTGCCTTCGGTAATAACGGCCATGTCTTTATGGATTCAGCGCCGGAAAGTTTCTGGTGGCAGACGGTGGCCGCATTTCTAAAACAGCAGCATTTACCGACCAGCGAAGCTGTGCCTCTGCCCGAAACGCACCTGCCTGCACCGCCCGCGCTCAATGCCGCCGGGAAAAAGGCGTTCTCAGAATATGCAGCAACACAACGCTATGAAAAAGCCTTTGCCACGGACGAGGACGGCGACTGGGGCGCGGCGTACTGGGGCAGAAACAGCCATGAAGCCGCAGAAACGGCGCTAAGCATCTGTCAACAGGAGCAGCGTCCGGGCGCGGGCAACTGTACGGTGTACGCCATTAATAACCATCTCGTAACCGCAAACACGCCTTAGCCCCCACACAAACCAGTCACAGAGAAAACACACTTTGCATGGGTTGCCAGAATGGCATCCCATGCAAAGTCTGGTCATAACGTCAAAGCACTTCTGTTAAATACCTTTTATGCGTCCTGTTTTTGCTGCCCGCGTTTATAAAATGCATCCGGGTAGGTTTTTTCGTAATACCCTTTCATTTCAACTTCATCAAGTGAAAGTGCCCGACGCAAATGAAACGAACATAAAATAACGGGAGCAATTAACACCACAACGGCACCGGAAATAACGGTAAACGGAACCACACCTAATAAACTGATATACCAGCCAGCAATGGCCACGCCAAAAGGGTTGGCCAGGCTGGATAAAAAGCCTGCCATGGCGCTCATTCTCGTTCGGTAATTACGGGGAGTTGCCGTTGAGCGCAGCGTACTGAGGTTGACGTTAATAAAAATAAACGCCATACCGCAAAAGAACGCCAGCAAAATAGACATATAGATATTTCCCATCAGGACAATTGCCATGACGCTGCTGCCCAACAGGACAAAGCCAGATAAAACATTCTTGAGCCGTCCCGCCCACGCTCTTACAAAAGCGTTTATATAAAGACTACTGGCAATGAGCCCCAGAGCAAATGAGAATTCAAACGCGCCAAGATAGGTGGCGGGAAGCTTTAATTCAGTGCTGATCCAGTAGGGTATCGTCACGGAAAAGAAAGGGAACATCGTAAAGTTAATAACAGAGGAGACCAGCGCAATATGAAGCTCAGATTTAACATGGTAAATTGCTTTAAATGCTCCCTTAGTTTTATAAAACCAGCTCTCCTTTTTGCCAGTTGAAACAGTGTCCACATCATATTTAAACCATAAAATAATAAATGCGATGCAGGATGATGCATAAACCAGCGCAGAAATATACAACGCAACACCAGCGGAAAAAAGTGAAATAAGCGAGGCCGCAATCACCGGCCCTATCAACATAATAAGGGAATTAATGGTCGAGCGGTGCGATATAGCTTGTGTCACTTCCCCTTCTGCAACGAGATCGGGAATAAGCCCCATATCAGTAAGTACATTCTCAATGCCGGTAATAACTCTGAGCACTTCCCCGGGATGTCACAACCACTTACCCGATTCCAGCCAGTTGCGAACTGCAGCGCTTAAACGTATGTTGATGATCATTCTGCTGGTTATTCATTGCGTTAGATAATGAGGAAAAATGGAATCACTGTTTGTTTACGGGACGCTTCGCCCCGGTCACTCGAATGCACATATTCTGGAAAATATCGGTGGAGAGTGGCTGCCGGGTTACGTTACGGGAACATTTTATGAATTTGGCTGGGGGGCCGCCGCCGAATTTCCTGGCATTGTGCTGGATAAAGACGGTTCCCGGGTTGATGGTTACCTGTTTGTATCCGCTAATCTCGCGGCGCACTGGACGATGCTGGACGAATTCGAAGAGGGCTACGATCGTGTTTGGGTGGATGTGACCACGCTCGACGGCAAGCATGTGACGGCATGGATTTATCAACTGCAACCGCAGGAAAAAGCATAGTATCGCTGTGATTAACAGCCATCATCGCAAAATGCCTCATGTCAGAGGCAAGTCTGCGAAACCTTTCTGTTGAACCAGGCTCCTCTTTTGCGGGGCTTGTGCCTCGCTAACCGTTAAGCCACAAAACGCTGGCGGTTTGCAAAATACCGGAACCTGTTCGAAGCAAATCCAACACCGGCGATACCGCTTCTCGCAGGCCGCCCCACGTCAGTAGCCCCCACCGTTATTAACCATGTTGAGTTGAACTCACAGCAGACCGCACAATTATTCGTTTTTCAAACCGCGCACTATCAATAATACTCATCGCGTAAGCCTGGCAGCGCGCTGCTATTTAAATATGAAACATGCGTGACGTTTTAAAAATGTTCATTTAAAGCACCTGTCATATACTGGCAGGCCATGCGTTATTTTCGACACGGGATTTATTAACAGTGATACAAAGCTGCCAGCACTATTTTCACTATCGCCAGTTAATACCGCACAATGAAATTCATAAGGCACATTAAATGACTTTAGAAATTTTAAATTATTTAATTGAAATTGCATCAAATAGCACCCAACCTTCTTCTGAAGCCCAGCGGAAGACGCATTATGATCACAGCCCGCCTGATGAGCTATCCACCTTTATTGCGGCACTCTCGTCTGAAAAAATGAATAGCGATATTTTGTCAAGAATGAAATATCGCTTACAGCTACTTTCAACTGCACAAAGAGATCATAAAAAAGCAGAAGAGTTGTTATTAGCCAACATATCATCTGATAAAGAAGCGTTCCCGTTAATTGATTTTACAGACTGGCCAATTGTCCGTTACGCCGTTTCAGGAGAATTACAAACTGCGGAATCAGAAGAGTATTTCAACACCATTTCTACGGCGGTGGCGACAATACGTTCCGCGATTGTTGATGGCGAACGCGCTAAAGGGGCTCCAACATTTTCTACTCTTGAAAAAGTCCTGGCGCTGAACAGCGCGTTACCTGAACGGTACAAAGCGATGGCAAATATCCTCTACTGATGTTTTGCACGCTCGGGGATGTTTGCGATGTCCGCTTCCGGCGGCGAGCGGACATAAAAAATGCACTTTCGCGCTTTTGAAAATCACGGCAACAGCGCTACTCGTTGCCCCACTGATTCAGAAACGTCGCAATCTCGTCAATACGCAGCGTGTCAATACCCGCTTCATTGGCCATTTCCTGCTGCGCCTCTTCACTGATTTCTTCGTTATTCATCAAACGGGTGATCAGTAGCTGAAAATAGTGCGCCAGCGCATCGCGTTCTGATTCTTTTACCGTTTTTTCGGTTTCCGTCGAATACTCATCAACGATGTCATAAAATTTAAGCGGTATTTCGTTACTCATACATTCCCCCGGAGGTTGAAATTGTTTGCAATGGTTATTACCACATCAAATCATCGGGCACTTTAAAATCAGCGTACGGATCATCTTCATCTTGATCTTCCTGACTAAGCGCGCTGTTTAACACAATACTGTTCGCATCCCGCTGAGCGATTTTATCGGCTACGATTGCGGGAATAATCGCATATTCACTTTCATCCTTGCCATCAACAACCAGACGAGCAATGGCGAGACGACCGCTAATCAATTGTGCCTGCGTATTTTTATCCACCACTATTTTTTTAATTAACTTATTATCTGTGAAATTAAAATCAATATTGCCTTTGGCAATAGTGATCCTGTTCATTTCAATAAGTTGCTTAACCTGCGCTTTATATTCTTTGGATAACGCCGCTTGTTTTTGTTGCTCGCTTAATTGCTTATCGCGCTCAAGCTGTGCTTTTTTATTCTCTTCCACGGCTTCTCTTGCTTCACGCGCCTGAACACGTGATTTTTTGGCAGTGCGCTGGACTTTGGCCATTTTCTTGCTGGTTACTAATCCCGCTTTGAGCATCTGCTCTTGTAAAGTGAGTTTTGTCATTTTCGTCTGTAAACCGGTTGAACATTGGGTCGGATTATAGCTGTAATTGCTGCGAAGAGACCAGATTGAGGAATCGGCTCATTACCCGCGAAGCGCAAACATTACGCTCGCCATTCCACACTCGCTCGGGGCGAAAGCATTGCTCTGGCGGGGCGGATTGAACAGAAAAACGAGAACCACAGCGAACAGTAAATGATGCCGAAACGCGGTTTAGAAAAACGCCGGTTTCGGCAGCAAACCAATCTGGATGTTTTTAGACGTTAAGCAGCTTAACCGTCGCATCCACGTCTATCTCGTCTTCGGAGAAAATCAGGGTCGTTCCCTGAAAAGTGGTGATTGCCAGTTTTTTTAGCGAACGCATTTCGCCAGGCTTAGTCGCGGATTTCGGCCGGATACTTCCCATCAGCGCGCCAACGGAGAGCACGGCATTGTCTTTATCGATGCGGGTATCGACAGGAACTTCTTCGCTGTATACCAGATAAGATTTGATCGACGTGAGCTTAATTCGTTCACCTGCGATATAAATGTATTTGCTTTCCGGGACAACTTTCACCGCATAAGCAGACAACCCTTTGTTGTTTGTCGTGGGTTCGAACGTTACCGCCGCATCTTTTTTAATCAACTCAGGGTTGGCGACCTTAATCACATGAAAGTAACGGTTTTCGCCGTTTTCATCTTTGATAAATCCAAAACCTTTATCTTTAAACCAGGTTGTGATCTTTCCGTTCATCGCCTTACCACCTACTTAATCGTTCATTTGCTCTGTTTTTTGCAGCGCGCAGTGTAAAGCACAATGCCTGCGCCGACTACGTCTTTGGCTCAAGTGTCGGTGATAAATTTCTGTACTGCAAAACGGAATGCGGCGCTTTACAAAGCGCCGCACGAAGAGAAAGTTATGCTTTCAACTGCCGTTTCACATCAATCACGCCAGCCCATCCCCGGCGCGACATGCTTGAGAATCGACTCAATCACGTGCGCATTATAATCCACGCCTAATTGATTCGGCACGGTCAGCAGTAGCGTATCTGCTTCGGCAATGGCCTCATCTTTTTTCAGCTGCTCGATCAATTTATCCGGTTCTGCGGCGTAGCTGCGGCCAAAAACAGCGCGGGTTTTCTCATCAAGAAAGCCGATTTTATCGCTGTCATCACGGCTGCCACCAAAGTAAGCCCGATCACGATCGTCCATGAGCGCGAAGATACTGCGGCTAACGGAGACGCGCGGCGTGCGTGAGTGCCCTGCTGCTTTCCAGGCTTCACGGTAGACCCGAATCTGCTGCGCCTGCTGGATATGGAACGGTTCTCCGGTTTCATCATCTTTCAGCGTGGAGCTTTGCAGGTTCATCCCCAGTTTTGCCGCCCAGACCGCTGTCGCGTTTGAGCCTGCGCCCCACCAGATACGTTCGCGCAAACCTTCAGACCAGGGTTCCGGGCGCAGCAAGCCTGGTGGGTTCGGGAACATCGGCTGCGGGTTCGGTTTGGCAAACCCTTCGCCGCGCAGCACATCCAGAAACGTTTCCGTATGATGGCGCGCCATATCCGCATCGGTTTCGCCTTCCGCCGGCTGATAGCCAAAATAGCGCCAGCCATCAATAACCTGTTCCGGTGAGCCCCGGCTGATACCCAACTGCAAACGACCGCCGGAAATCAAATCCGCCGCGCCGGCATCTTCCGCCATATACAACGGGTTTTCATAGCGCATATCAATAACGCCGGTGCCAATCTCTATTTTGTGGGTTTTGGCGCCAATAGCGGCCAGTAACGGGAAAGGTGAGCTGAGCTGACGGGCAAAGTGATGCACTCGGAAATACGCGCCGTCCGCACCAAGTTCTTCAGCGGCAACCGCCAGATCGATGGATTGCAGCAGCGTATCAGCCGCCGAACGCGTCGCAGACTGCGGCGAAGGTGTCCAGTGACCAAATGACAAAAATCCGATCTTCTTCATGGCGTCGTTGTCCTTCTGTTCAGAGAGGTAATCAGCAGACGGGGGAATTTCCCGTCAAGGATTGCCCTTACTCTACGCACTCCATAAGAAGAATAAATACCGATTGTTTAACCTTAAGGTTCAAATTTATTGATAAACCATTCTATAGCGGTTGTTTATCTAGCGGATGATTCACCGCAGGCGCACTAATATTTACCGGCATACCGGAACGGCGCTCCAGTTCCTGGCTTGCGCGGTTCGCATCGATGCCTTCGTCTTTCATTAGCGCATGTAGCACCGGAGTGGCAGGCAGCGGCACTTTATTGCTGGACTCAAACTCAGCGCGATTGCGAGATAGCGGTTCGTGAACTTCCACCCAACTGCTGCCATCCGGCTCGGTGGTGATTTTGACCGGCTGGTCGATAATCTGTACCCGTGTTCCCACAGGCACATTGTCGAAGAGGTATTTAATGTCATTGCTGCGTAAACGGATACAGCCCTGACTGACGCGCAACCCAATGCCAAAATTAGCGTTCGTGCCGTGAATAGCGTACAGCTTTCCGATATAGATAGCATAAAGCCCCATCGGGTTATCCGGCCCGGCAGGCACAAACGCAGGTAAGGTTTTTCCCTCTTTCTCGTACGCTTTCCGCGTATTCGCCGTAGGTGTCCAGGTCGGCCCTTCCTGCTTGCGTTCCACCGCAGTCACCCAGTTGCGCGGCGTTTCGCGTCCGGCCTGGCCGATGCCAATCGGTAAGATCTCGACCGTATTCGACTCTTTGGGGTAATAGTAGAGGCGCATTTCCGCAACGTTAATCACAATGCCTTCGCGAACAGTCGCAGGCAGGATCACCTGCTGCGGAATAACCAGTTGTGAACCGGCTTTCGGTAAAAAGGGATCGGCATCCGGGTTGGCTTCGAGCATATTACTCAGCCCCTGTCCGTATTTCGCGGCAAACGCTTCCAGCGGGAAGGTGTTGTCATGAGGAATGGTGATAGTTAACGGGCTGCCCACCAGACGGCTGCCTTCCGGCGGCAGCGGATAGCTCACAGCCTGCGCGCCCTGGGCGCAGAGTAACGCAACACAACAGCAAAAAAGTTTAACGCAGCGCATCATCTTATCCTCAGGCGCAACGGGTATGTGCTAATCATAGTTTGCTTCTATGGTTCTGCCTGTCACAACCGGGCAGTCTGTTTAGTAAAAAATCATCTCCCGCTCGCGCTTCGTTTAAGACTATTCCGACATAATGAAATGTTCATATCTTTGAAAATTACAACCGCGTTTACAAAAACTTGCATTTGGGAAAGGGAATTATGTGGGATAAAAATGCCGCAGTTGAGTATGCGCGCAAACACGCGCACGCGGGGAGTCTTCATAAATGCGCTTTCGCCGTCAGGAAAGCGATTGAAGCGGGAGGTATTATCGGTGTTCGCGCAAATTATGCCAAAGATCTAGGTGCCAGCCTGCTTCATGCCGGCTTTTATGAAATCACTGGCCAACCGCAAACTGGCGATGTAGCTGTCATTCAGGGTATCCCGGAGAGCGTTCCCGGTCATACCTGTATTTTTGATGGTAAGGTGTGGATCAGCGATTTTGTTCAACATTCGGGTATGTATCCCGGTGCCGCTTACAGAAAGCATAACCCGGCATTCAAAATTTACAGGCATGATTAATATGAAAAAACTTTCGCTATTATTGCTGTTGATATCAACAGCGACTTGGGCCGAACACTCCCCAATTGATATTGCACAGCAGCAGGCCCTTACATTTAACAAATGGTATATCGCGCAGGTTGTTGAGGATAAATCTCCACCGCTGGACGGGCATGAAATCGATAAATATGTCACCGCAAGCACGCTGAAAAAGCTACGTCACGCGGCAAAAACAGATGAAGCCGCGTATGGAGGGGATTTTTTCATCGGCACGCAGGATTTTGATGACGACTGGCCAGGCAATGTGAATGTATTGCAGACCCTTGTTGACCCTGTCTGTACTAACGTGTTTGTTGCCTTCGGTAAAGACAAAAAACATGTTGTCGTGGATTGCATGGTTAAAGAAGCGGGTACCTGGAAAATCCAGTCCGTCACAGGGACAGATATTATTGCTGCTCAGTAAACAACGCTTTCCGGGTTCTTTGTTGCTGAAATAGCGGATGACAAAGAAAACACGCTCCAGCAAGCGTATTGAAAGCCCTACTCATCTTTTTTGCCTGCTTTGAAGGATTAACGTCCCGAAAGAATAAGGCTGAGTCACACCTGCCACCGACTATCTTCAGAGGTGATGAGCTGGCGCTCAGTTTGCAAGAAAAAACCCCGCCGAGGCGGGGTTTTTGTTTTAACACTTTCAGGTTAGCCTTTGCTGCGGCTGGCGATGATGTCGTCCGCCACGTTGCGCGGCGCTTCCGCATAGTGGTGGAACTCCATGCTGTAGGTCGCGCGGCCTTGCGACATGGATCGCAGCGTGGTCGAGTAGCCGAACATTTCAGCCAGCGGCACATCGGCGCGGATAATCTGGCTACCGAACCGCTCTTCCATGCCCTGCACCATCCCGCGACGGGAAGAGAGATCGCCCATGATGTTCCCGGCGTACTCTTCCGGTGTTTCCACTTCCACATGCATAATCGGCTCAAGGATTGCCGGATCGGCTTTGCGCGCGCCCTCTTTAAAGCCAAAGATCGCCGCCATGCGGAAGGCCATTTCCGAGGAGTCGACATCGTGATAGGAACCGAATGTCAGGGTTGCCTTCACATCGACCACCGGGTAACCCGCCAGCACGCCGTTGTTCATGGCTTCGCGCAGGCCTTTTTCCACGGAGGGAATATACTCGCGCGGCACCACGCCGCCTTTGGTGGCGTCTTCAAATACAAAGCCGCTACCCGGCTCCAGCGGTTCAAGCGTCAGAACCACATGACCATACTGACCTTTACCGCCGGACTGGCGCACAAATTTACCTTCGATATCCTTCACGGTTTTACGCAAGGTTTCGCGGTATGTGACCTGCGGGCGACCGATATTCGCCTCCACGCCAAACTCACGTTTCATGCGGTCAACAATAATTTCCAGATGCAACTCGCCCATCCCGGAAATAATCGTCTGTCCGGATTCCTCGTCAGTATGCAGGCGGAATGACGGATCTTCCGACGCCAGCCGTTGCAAGGCGATGCCCATTTTCTCCTGATCCGCTTTAGTTTTCGGCTCAATAGCGAGCGAAATCACCGGCTCAGGAAACTCCATGCGCTCCAGCGTGATCACTTTATCCGGGTCGCTTAACGTGTCACCGGTGGTGACATCTTTCAGGCCGACGCAGGCGGCAATATCACCGGCGCGCAGCTCATCCACTTCGTGGCGATCATTGGCATGCATCTGCACGATACGTCCGATACGCTCTTTCTTGCCTTTCACCGGGTTGTAAACTGCATCCCCTTTTTTCAGCACGCCGGAATAGACGCGGATAAAGGTAAGCTGGCCAACATACGGGTCGGTCATCAGTTTAAACGCCAGCGCCGAGAACGGTTCGTCGTCATTCGCATGGCGCTCTGCCGGTTGGCCTTTTTCATCCACGCCCTGAATAGCAGGGATATCCAGCGGCGACGGCATCAGTTCTACCACCGCGTCGAGCATGCGCTGGACGCCTTTATTTTTAAAGGCGCTGCCGCACAGCATCGGCTGAATTTCCCCGGCAACAGTGCGTTTGCGCAGGCCGGCAATAATTTCCGCTTCGTCGAGCGAGCCGGTTTCCAGATATTTATCCATCAGCTCGTCACTGGCTTCCGCCGCCGCGGAGATCATCTTCTCACGCCACTCCAGCGCGGTTGCCATGAGGTCATCCGGCACCGGGCCATAGCTGAAAGTCATGCCCTGCGTCGCGTCATCCCAGATGATTTCGCGCATTTTGATCAAATCCACCACGCCGGTGAAATGCTCTTCTGCGCCGATAGGGATCACAATCGGCACCGGGTTGGCTTTCAGGCGGTCGATCATCATCTGCACCACGCGGAAAAAATCCGCGCCGGGTCTGTCCATCTTGTTGACGAACGCGAGACGCGGCACGTGGTATTTATTAGCCTGACGCCACACGGTTTCCGACTGCGGCTGCACGCCACCCACGGAGTCATACACCATTACCGCGCCGTCGAGCACACGCATGGAACGTTCCACTTCAATGGTGAAATCCACGTGCCCGGGGGTGTCGATAATATTAATGCGGTGCGGCTCAAAACCCCGGTCCATACCAGGCCAGAAGCAGCTTACCGCCGCAGACGTAATGGTAATGCCGCGCTCTTGCTCCTGCGCCATCCAGTCGGTTGTTGCCGCGCCATCGTGTACTTCACCCAGTTTGTGGCTCATCCCGGTGTAAAACAGAATGCGCTCAGTAGTGGTTGTTTTACCGGCATCGATATGCGCGGAGATACCGATGTTACGATAACGTTCGAGGGGGATGGGTCGGGGCATGATGCGTCCTTAGTCATTTGACTGTTAGTTCGCGACCGGAATTGGCCGCTATTCATTCACGGCATCTATAATAGTACAACTGTACGAGTATATTCGAACTATTTTTGCTATTCTTACGATTGGTTGAGCCGCGATTGACCTCGTGGCTTTCGCAAAGCAGTTTGCGTATAGTACCGGCCCAGCCGCCGATACGGGCTGCTGCTTTTCCAGCACAGCCACCGCCGACACAGGAAGATTATGATCGCTAACCACCCCGAACGTGAGCAATTTCGCCTTGAAAATGTGCTCTTTGCCCTTGGCAATCCCCTGCGCCTGGCGATGATCAAGCGGCTTGCCGACGGCAGCGAATTAAGTTGTAACGCCCTGCGCCCGGAAGATGTGGCGAAATCCACGATGACGCACCACTGGCGCGTCCTGCGCGATAGCGGCGTGGTCTGGCAGCGCCCGCAGGGTCGGGAAAATATGATCTCCCTGCGCCGCGAAGATCTCGACGCCTGCTATCCGGGTTTGCTGGATACGCTGTTGCAGGCAATGCAAAAAGAGGGGTAATGCCGGGCAAGTCAAAACTCCCCCGGCAACGGACATCGTTATTTCGTCTCCGGCAGCACGATATTGCTCGCTGCCAGCGTACCCATGTGGTTATAGATCGCGCAGGCCGCATCAACCAGTTGCATCGCCAGCGCCGCCCCGCTCCCTTCGCCTAAACGCATGCCCATATTGAGATACGGTTCCAGCCCTAAATGTTCCAGCGCCAGGCGCGCCCCTTTTTCCGCCGACAGGTGCGAAGGGATCAGATACGGTTTTACCTGTGGCGCCATGCGGCACGCCGCCAGCGCCGACGCGTAAGAAAGGAAACCGTCCAGCACCACCGGCAGACCACAAGACGCCGCGCCAAGCATCACGCCGGTCATTCCCAGCAGATCGTATCCCCCCACTTTTGCCAGCACCTCAAGGCCATCGGCGGGATTGGGCTGGTTGACGGCAATTGCTTTACGCACTACCTGCGCTTTATGCCCGAGCAGGTTTTCCGGCAAATTTGCGCCAATGCCAACCACATGTTCAGGTTCTTCGCCGGTCAGCACGCTGACAATCGCCGCCGCCGGTGTGGTATTGGCCATGCCGAGTTCACCGACGCCAAAGAGCTTCACGCCTTGCGCCGCCAGCTCTCGGGTGTAGCGCATCGTTTCCAGCAGCAATGCTTCAGCTTGCTGCGGGCTCATTGCCGGGCCGGTGGCGATATTGCCGCTGCCGCGCGCGACTTTCATATTCACCAGGCCGGGGATCGGATCGGCATCAATGCCAACATCCAGCACATGTACTTTCGCACCGGCCTGCGCGGCCAGAACGCAAACGCCCGTCGTCGCCTGCGTCATGTTCGCCGCCTGAATCGCAGTGACAACCTGCGGTGATACCGCCACGCCCTCATGCCAGACACCATGATCGGCACAGAGCACCACAATGGCTTTCTCACCGCTACGTGGCGTGCCGTTTAACCCCGGCATTCCCGCCAGTTGTACCGCTAATGCTTCCAGTCGCCCGAGGCTGCCAACCGGCTTCAGTAAACCATCCAGGTGGCGCTGTGCCTGCGCCATTGCTACATCATTGGGGGTCGGGATACTTGCCAGTAGTGTCGTCAATGTCTGCATGTTGTTTCTCGTTATGTTGCGGGCTGTTCAGAGCAGCGCCAGAAGAAATACCACTTCGCCAAGTTCAATCGCGGCGCCCAGCGTGTCGCCGGTTTGCCCACCCAGCGTGCGTTTAAGCATCTGCCCCAGCAGGAAGATCGCCGCCAGCGTCACCAGCAGCGCAATAATTCCTTTCAAGCCCAATGTGGCTATTGCCAGCAACGCAGTGATGGTCAGCGTAACCAGCGTGTCTCTGCCGGAAACTTTACCGATAAACAGGTTGCCCAGCCCCTCTTCGCGCGCATAGCGATGGCCGAACATCAGTAACACCGAGCAACCACGCCCGGCGGCGCAGGCCATCGCCAGTGCGGCAATGATGCTGACACCGCGCAGTTGCAGCTCGCTGATAACCAGGATTTTGGCGACCAGCACAAACACCAGCGCCAGGCCACCGTGGGTACCAAGTCGGCTGTCATGCATGATTTCCAGCATCCGTTCGCGTCGACGCGCGGAAAAGATACCGTCGCAGGTGTCCGCCAGACCATCCAGATGAAAGCCTCCGGTTAGCAAGGCCAGCGCCAGCACGCCAAAAAGCGCCGCCAGCGGCACGCCGCACCAGGGTTGTAACGCCAGTACGACAACACCGCTGAGCGCCCCGAGCAGCAGCCCGACCAATGGAAAGGTCACAATACCGCGCACATATTCCGCGACATCCAGCCCCTGCACACAACGGCCAGGCACCGGCAAACGGCTGATAAAAGAGAGCGTGGCGAAAAATAATTTGATCATTTGATTTTGACTCCAATCCCTGACACCACCAGCCAGACGTGATCTGCCGCCTGCGCCAGTCGCTGGTTGACGCGCCCGGCGATATCGCGAAAATGCCGCGCCAGCCGGTTTTCCGGCACAATGCCCATACCTACTTCATTGGTCACCAGCACCACCGGCGACGGGCACGCCGCACAGGCGGCAATCAGGTGTTCAATCTCGTGCTGAACCTGCGCTTCCAGCGCGGCGTAATCCCAGTTATCCGGGTCGTCGCCCGCGCCAGAAGCAAACAGCAGATTGGTGACAAGCGTCGTAATGCATTCCAGCAATACCGCTTCGTCAGGATCGTTATGCGGGGTAATGACGGCTGACAACTGTTGCCAGCGCTCTTCGGTGCGCCAGTGTCGGGGGCGTTCCTGCCGGTGGTGCTCAATCCGCGTCGCCATTTCGTCATCAACGATTTGCGAAGTGGCGATATAGAGCACCGTTTTTGCATCCGCGACCAGCGATTCAGCATGACGGCTTTTGCCGCTGCGCGCGCCGCCGGTAACAAGGGTTAACATGCTTGCTCCTGATGTTGCTGCATAATTTGATAAATACGATCAATGTCCACATGCTGACGCATGGCGTCGGCGAGGATATCAAACTGCTGCGCTTTGTACTGCGCGTAATCAACGCGCGCATCCAGCGGCGGCAGCCCTTTGCGCTGACGCAGCCCGTTAAGCAGTGTGCGGGTGAACGTGTCGCTATCGAACAAGCCATGCAGATAGGTGCCAAACACCAGACCGTCACGGCTGACTGCGCCATCTGCCACACGCTGCCCCGCTTTTTGTAGCCATAACGCCGGCTGGCAACCATTGCTGCGCGTGGTTTCACCCAGATGAATTTCATACCCGCGCACCGTTAGCCCGGCGCACGGCGCCAGCCAGCCGGGGAGCGTCTCCTGCAAACTCGCGTCGACTCGGGTGGTGGTTTTGTCGCGGGCAAATCGCGTCACCGTCTCCAGAAGCCCCAGCCCTGGCTGTTGCCCCAGTCCGGACTCCACCTCATCAATAATGGTTTCGCCAAGCATTTGATACCCGCCACAGACGCCAATAATCGGCACACCTGCACGATGACGTTCCAGCACTGCTTTCGCCAGCCCGCTTTCGCGCAGCCAGTTGAGATCGCCAAGGGTGTTTTTACTACCAGGGAGGATTAGCAGATCGGCGCTATGCAGCTCCTCCGGCGTGCGCACGTAGTGAACGCGTACGTCGGGCTGAGCAGCGAGCGCATTGAAATCGGTGAAATTAGAGATATGCGGGAGTTGCACCACGGCGATATTCAGCGCCCGCTCGCCGGTGCGCAAGTATTTCCCGCGCTGTAACGCCACGCCGTCTTCATCTTCAAGGTCGACCTCCAGCCACGGCATTACGCCAATCACCGGTACGCCGGTCAACTCTTCAATCTGCTTAATTCCCGGGGTAAGCAGCGCGACATCGCCGCGAAATTTATTGATGATCACCCCTTTCACCCGCCAGCGTTCATGCTCCTGTAATAGCGCCAGCGTGCCGTAAATCGCGGCAAAAACGCCGCCTCTGTCAATATCCGCCACCAGAATGACCGGGCAAGCGGCCATCTCTGCCATGCCCATATTGACGATATCCCGGTCGCGCAGGTTGATCTCCGCCGGGCTGCCCGCGCCCTCCAGCACCAGCGCGTCATACTCCTGCGCCAGGCTCTGGTAAACCTGGATAATCTGCTCGCGCAGCCGCGGTTTATAGTCGTGATAACTCACGGCGTCCATATCGGTGGCGACTTTGCCCATCAGCACCACTTGCGCTTTGCGATCGCTGGTCGGTTTGAGCAGCACCGGGTTCATGCGCACATCCGGCTGGATACCCGCCGCTTCGGCCTGAAATATCTGCGCGCGCCCCATCTCCTGGCCGTTCGCAGTGATACCCGAATTGAGCGCCATGTTCTGCGATTTAAACGGCGCGGTTCTTAACCCGTCCTGATGAAAAATACGGCACAGCCCCGCCACCAGCACGCTTTTGCCCACGTCCGATGCGGTGCCCTGCAGCATAATGGCCTGCGTCATGACGCCTCCTTAACCTGCGTCGCCCGCATGCGGGCATGTTTGCACAGCGGCACTGCTGCCCGCCGTGCCGTTTTACTTCTCACCAGCCATGTAGAATAAAGCAATGTCATGGCTGGCGATAATATGATGATTACTCCATTATCGGCACACACCGCTCAAGCTCGCGGATGAACACCGGTAGCCCTCGCACATCAGGGCGCTGTTATGCCTTCGCCCACTGTTTATTCACCAGAATGGTCGAAAAATAGGGCAACGGCTGATCGTCGCTCACCTCGCCCAGCCGCTGCCAGCATTGTTCTCCCGGCAGCGTGGCTTCTGCCATCATCAGCGCATGGTCGAGCAACCCCGCTTGCGCAAGCAGCGCTTTGATCCGCGCGAAACGGCCATAGACTTTCATCAACACCAGGCTGTCGTGCTGCGCCAGTGCCTGGCGGATGTCGCTTTCCGGCGCGGTGCAGGAAACCACCGCCAGCGACTGTTGTTCCATCGCCAGCGGTGTTTGCGCCCGCGCGGCAATAGCGGCAAACGAGGTGACGCCGGGAACAATCTCCAGATTTTGCGGGTGTCGCAGGCGCTGCAGCAAAAACACCCAGGTACTGAACAGCATGGCGTCGCCAAGCGTAATAAAACCGACCTGCTTTCCGGCCTGCACTTCATCCTCCAGCGCAGCGGCAACCTCATCCCACACCGCCTCTTTTTCCGCGCTGTCGGCGCTCATCGGGAAGTGACAACAGCGCACGTCGGTCTGCTCACCGAGATACTCGCGTACAATCGACAATGCCAGGCTGTCGCCGCCTTTGCGCCCGGCCGGCGCATACAGCACATCCAGCTTTCCGAGAATGCGCGCACCGCGCACAGTGATAAGATCCGCCGCGCCCGGACCGGTGCTGAGGGCGTAGAGTTTTCCGCTCATGCCGCCACCTCCAGTGCGTGTTCGAGTGCCTGATGTAAATGCTGAACAAACATGGCGCGGATATCGGCGTTTTCGCCCAACCCTTGCAGCCACGGCGTGGCAGCGATACCGACGCGTTCGAACTGCGTTTTCCACGAATCGTCATCATCGGAAGCCATATCATTAATCGCATGATCGCCTGCCACCAACATCAGCGGCATCAAATGAACGGCTTTGACATCTTCCCGGCGCAGGCTGTCGATGATGACATCGATTTCCGGGTAGCTTTCCACCGCGCCGACACGCGCCGGGAAGCGATGCGCCGCCATCATATGGTCAAGGCAGGCATACGCGGCAAAAGCATGGTGGCTGGCTCCGTGGCCCATAAACACCACGCGTTCGTCCGCGGCGACCATCGGCATTTGACGCGAGAGCGCCTGCATCAGATGCAGGTAATCTTCATGGCTGCTGAGCAGCGGCGCACCAATCACCAGCCGTTTAAACAGCGGGCGCATCGTTTGCACTTCACGGGCAATTTTTTCGTACTCATCGCCGTTGATAATGTGCAAAGACTGGATTGCCACATCCTGATAACCCTGTTCCGCCAGCTTTTGCAGCGCTTCGAGCGGGGTATCAATGTGCAGGTTGTCGCGCTGTCTGAGCTTGCGAATGATCATGCCGGAGGTGAACGCGCGAAACAGGGTGCGATCCGGGCAACTGGCCGCCAGCTCGCGCTCGCAGGCAACAATGTTTTTCTCACAGGTGTCGTGATAGCTGGTGCCGAAGCTCACCACCAGAAGGGCTTTTTTCATGCTGTTCTCCTCACTGTGCCGCCAGCCAGCGCCGCAACCGCCCGGCGAAGGCATCCTGACTGTCGAGTAACTCTTCCCCGCTCACCGCAGGTTGCGGGCGGGCAATGACGATGCACGGGATGCTGACATCCAGCGCGGGCTGTACTTTTTCCAGATAACCGCCTTCCGCCCCGGAGGCTTTGGTGATCAGCACTTCCACACGATACTGGCGATAAAACGCGGCGTTAAACCCGGCGCTGAACGGGCCGCAGAGGGCGAAAATATCACCAACGCCAAAACCCAGCTCCGCGCACTGCGCCACCACTTCCGGCACGGGAAGTACCCGTGCCAGTAAGGTTTTATCCGGCAAGCCTTCGCGCCAGCGCGCCAGATCTTTACTGCCGGTGGTCAGCAAAATACGCTCGCCCAGTTCGCGGGCTTTGGCGCAGGCCTCTTCCAGCGTGGCGACATAAAACAGCAACGGATGGGTTAAATCCGCTAACTGCTCCGGGCGCTGATAACGGCTGAGCAGCACCTGTGCCTGCTCGCAGGCCGCGGCAATATTGCGGCTCACCGCATCGGCATACGGGTGCGAAGCATCAATGACCCAGCGCGTACCGTGGTGTTGCAGCCATGCGACCATATCGCGCATCTCCAGCCGCCCGCAGCGCACCTGACCGCGAATATTCCCCGCCAGCTGCTGCCCGGTCGGTGTCGCCACCGACAGCGTGTAGCACACATTGGCTGCGTCCAGTTGCTGGCAAATTTGCCGTGCATCGCTGGTACCGCCGATAACCAACACCTCCCCGGCGCTCACAGGGTGTAGCCCCGGGGCGTGATCATCAGGCCGTTTTGCACATAAGTGGCGCGGTTACCCACAATCACCAGGCTGGTCATATCGACGGGTTCAAAATCCATCTCGCCAAGCGTGGTCAGCCATTTCTCTTCTTTTTTGCGCCCGGCAGATTTCACCACGCCCACCGGCGTGTCGGCGCTTTTGCTGCCCGTAAGCAGTTCAAACGCGCGCGCCAGGTGGCCTTCGCGGCCCCGACTGCGCGGGTTGTAGAAGCAAATAACGAAATCCGCTTCACCCGCCGCGACAATGCGTTTTTCAATCACCGGCCACGGCGTCATCAGATCGCTTAAGCTGATATGGCAAAAGTCATGCATCAGTGGCGCACCGAGCAGCGCGGCGGCGGCAATGCTGGCGGTCATGCCAGGCACCAGACGGACTTCCACATCGAGTTGCTGCTTGTTCACCAGCTCAAGTACCAGCCCGGCCATGCCGTAGATCCCGGCGTCACCGCTGCTGATCAGCGCCACGTTATGTCCTGCCTGCGCCAGCTCAATCGCCGCCTGGCAGCGCTCAATCTCTTTGCACATGCCGGTTTTGATCACCTGTTTATCGCCGGTAAAGGCTTTCACCAGATGGGTATAGGTTTTGTAACCGACCACAATTTCTGCCGCCTGCAGCGCTTCAACGGCTTCCATGGTCATCATTGCCTGTGAGCCGGGGCCAATCCCGATTACCGTTAACATCAGTGTGAAACTCCCAAAGTAATAGTCACGCCCTGCTCGCGCAGGGTTTCGCCAGTCAGTTGCCCGTCGCTCATCAGCCATGCCGCCGGGCCGGAGACGCTTCCGACTCCGGCGGTGTGACGGACAAATTCCGAAGCGGGAAAATGGTGTTCGTGCTGCCGCAATGCCTCAGCCGTGAAAACGTCAAACGGCACGCCCAGGCTTTGCGCCAGTTGGATCAGCCCTTTTTCATTCTGCTTTAAGGTGATGCTGCCAATCGCACGCAGCGCCAGCGGGTCAATGGCGTTCGTCTGCAACTGGCGTTGCAACAGCGCCGAAAGCAGCGTAAAGGGCGTATCGCGCCGACATCCCATCCCCGCCACAATGCGTTTCGGCACCAGTTTGAAAACAGGCACAGGGAGAACCGGCAGCGCCGCTTGAGTGGTCACGCACACAAGGCCATCCAGTTGCGGTAACGCATCGAGGCGATCCACTGCGATAAAACCGCGTGTATCGCAACGCGCCACGTCCTCACGCATCGCCGCGTCACACCACAGGCCAACGCGTTTACCGCTGACCAGCATCTGATTGATGGTCTTTACCGCCGCGCGAAAATCCTGCATTCGCGCATCCAGCTGGATGGCCAGCGTGTCGAGCGCCGCCAGATCGTTTACGTCTGTCGCGGTGGTGATCACCGGATCGGCGTCCAGCACAGCCGCGAGGTAACGCGCCAGCGCATTCGCACCGCCGCAATGCCCGGAGAGCAGGCTGATAACATGCTGTCCGCGTTCATCAATGACGATCACCGCCGGATCGTTAAACTTGTCATTCACCAGCGGGGCGATAACGCGCACGGCAATGCCGGTTGCACCGATAAAAATCACCGCTGAAAAGTGACAAAACGCCTCGCGCAACGCCTGGGCAAAACTGCCGTCAAAAGGCTGAAACCCCGCCGCGAGTAGTTTCTCACTGGTAAAACAAGTCATCGGCAGCGCAGATTGCAGACGAGCCGCCAGCGCCACACCGCCCGGCGTCAGGCAAAACAGCGCTATCGATTCAGGCTTTGCGGTATTCATGGCTAAAATCTGCCGCGTAAAGCCGCGAGTAGTGGAACTCTTCGCCCAGGAATGCCCCCACGAGGATCAGCGCGGTTTTGCGGATCCCGGCATCGCGTACTTTGTCAGCAATATCCGCCAGCGTGCCGCGCACCGTCTGGCTTTCCGGCCAGGTCGCTTTATGGATAACCGCCACTGGCGTGGTCTGTGGGTAACCACCTTCGATTAAACGTTCCGCCACGCGGTGTATACGCTGTACCGAGAGGTAGATCGCCATCGAGGTCTGATGACTGGCAAATGCCTCCAGTTGTTCGCGCTCCGGCACCGGCGTGCGTCCTTCGAGGCGGGTGATGATCAGGCTTTGCGACACCTCCGGCACGGTGTACTCCACGCCCAGCTCCGCCGCCGCGCCGAGAAACGCGCTGACGCCGGGTACAACCTGCCAGCGAATACCACGGCGGGTTAACACTTCTCCCTGTTCACGCACCGAGCCATATAGAGAAACATCGCCGGTTTGCAGGCGTACCACCACTTTCCCGGCCTTCACCCCGGCTTCCATCAGGTCAATGATTTGCTCAAGGTGCAGTTCTGCGCTGTCGTGGCACTCTGCGTCTGGCGGGCAGTATTCCAGCAGTTCGGTATTAATCAGCGAACCGGCGTAAATCACCACCTGCGCCTGCTGCAACAGGCGATACCCTTTCAGCGTGATGAGCTCCTTATCGCCTGGTCCTGCGCCCACAAACCAGACATTTTGTGCATCCGCGTGCTCAGCCATGGTGTTGCTCCTTTTCACAGGAAATTAAAAAAACGGGATTATGCGCTTTGAAATAGTGGCCGCTGCCAAGCGAAGTCAGTTGGGAAACCTGAAGTTGCTGGCAATCCAGCGCAGTGACGGGGCAATCGGCCAGGTGCGCCAGGGCGGTGCTGAGGTTTTCCTGCAGAATAAAAGTCATCACCAGCCGCCCGCCGGGCCTAAGCTGCGCCAGCGACCAGTCGATAAGTTGCGTCAGATTGCCGCCACTGCCGCCCATAAACACCGCGTCCGCGGGCTGCTCAATGAATAGCGGTGCAACGCCGGGGATCAGGGTGATATTGCGACAAGCAAAGCGCTGACAATTCTCTTCCAGCAGCCCGAGCGCTGCCGGGTTGCGTTCAATCGCCGTGACCTGCAACTGCGGGTGTGCCAGCGCCGCTTCGATGCTCACACTGCCGGTGCCCGCGCCGATATCGATCAGGTGGCGGGCATCGTGCAGCGCCAGCTTTGACAGCGCTACTGCGCGCACGGCCTCTTTGGTCATCGGCACCTTTTCACCGCGAATAAACCGCTCATCTTTCATCGAGGATCACCACCACATTCATTTCGTAATGCGCCTGCACATCCGCAGGGCGCAGCCAGTGGATACGTTCATTGTCCATACCGAGGTTTTCGCCAATCACCAGCCAGCGCTTTTCTGCCCCGCGCGAAATCAGCGCATCGGCAATGGCTTTTGGCCCGCAGCGGGCATCGGTCACCATCGCGACCTTGCTGGCACGCGCCAGGGCATCGAAATCGACATCGCGCCCGTGGCTGCTGGTCAGCCAGATATCGTTCATATCAATACCGGTGCGCGAGCAGAGGTACTGCGCGGCGCTGATGCCGGGAATAATGCGCAACTGTTCGATACCAAAATGCGCCACCAGCCGCGTGCCGATGCCGTAAAACAACGGGTCGCCGGAGGCCAGCACCACGACATTGCGCGCGGCGTGTTTTTCCAGCCACGCCAGCAAAGCCGGGATATCGGCATCCAGCGCCCGCCGTTGCCCGGCAAAATCGGGGAACTGCGCCAGGTGGCGGTTACCGCCAACCAGCACTTCAGCCTGCGCCACCGCCTCCTGCGCCTGCGGCGTCATCAGCGCCAGATTGCCCGGCCCCATTCCGGCAACGGTCAACATCTGAGATCCCTCGCAATTTTTTCAACCGGACGGTTCGCGCCCAGCACGTTGTTATCAAAGGAGAACATCACGGCATCGCACTGCGGCGGGTTGTTTGTAAAGCGCAGCATCTGTTCGATACGCTGACAGATTCGGGTTGCCAGGTGATCGTAAAGGTGGCTGAACCCGGCGGCGTCGATGTGTTCCATTGCCGCTTCGGTGGTATCGCACTCGCTCACCGCCAGCAGCAGCGCGTGCGGCGCACCGAGCAGCGCCAGATGTGCGACCAGCGTTTCCATGCGCGCATCCGCGATATGGCTGTGGGTGTGAAAGATCCCGGCGGCGATTTTCACCAGCTTGCCAGGGTGACCGACCAGCACGATATGCCGGAAACCGAGGCGCACCGCCTCTTCCAGCATGTAGCCGACAAAGTTACTCATGGTGACCACAAGTTCGCCCGATACGCCCAGATGTTCGCGCACAAAACGCTCGCCGTGGTTGCCGGGCACCAGGATCACCCGATCCATCCCGGCGGCGCGTTTTAACTCCAGCTCCAGCGCCAGCGCGCGTTTCCAGCTCTCTTCTGACATCGGCGTGACAATGCCGGTGGTGCCAATAATTGAAATGCCGCCAAGAATACCAAGCCTGCCGTTGTAGGTTTTCTTCGCCCGCGCTTCCCCTTCCGGGGCAAAAATTTCCACCTCGGCGCCGCGCGTCGGGCCAATCACTTCACGCACAGCGGCTTCGATAGTCTGGCGCGGCGTGCGGTTGATGGCCGCCTCTCCGACCGCCAGGCCAATGCCTTTGCGGGTCACCGTGCCGATGCCTTCGCCGCCGCGCAGGATGATCTCCCCCTCATCATTGAGCGTGACGCGGGCAAAAATCAGCATGCCGTGCGTGGCATCGACGTCATCGCCGCCGTCTTTGCGAATCGCGGCGACAGCCTGAAGCCCCTCCACATGCGGGCATTCGACGTTCAGGCGCAGCGTGACACCCGATGGCGTGACAATCGACACCTGGTGAATAAGGTGCTGGCGCAGCACCATCAGCGCTGCCACTTTCGCTGCCGCCGTCGCACAGGAGCCGGTGGTATAGCCTTTGCGCAGCGCTTTTCCGTTGTGCCACACCGGATCGTCGAACGCCTGTTCGCTCATTACGCCTCCCGCAGGCTGTAAAGCAATGCGTTAACGATCGCCGCCGCCACGTTGCTACCGCCTTTGCGCCCGCGAGCGGCAATACCCGGTAAACCGCTCGCCACCAGCGCCTCTTTCGATTCTGCCGCGCCGACAAACCCGACCGGCACACCGACCACGCCGCTTACCGGCGCGTTATGTTCCAGCAGGCGAAACAGCGCGGTGGGCGCATTACCGAAGACAAAGACTTTGCCGCCCTCTTCGCCCAGCGCCAGATCAACCGCCGCCATCGAACGGGTGATACCGTCGGCTTTGGCGCGGCGCACCACGCGCGGATCGGAGATATAGCACCGCACTTCGCCGCCGAACTGCGCCAGCAGTGTTTTGTTGATGCCGGAAAGCGCCATGGTGGTATCGGTGTAGAGCGTGCAACCCTGTCTAATCGCGGAACACAGGCTTTCCAGCGCGTCAGAGGAGAACCATAAGATATCGAGCCAGTCGAAATCCGCTGTGGTGTGAATGACCCGTTTGATCACCGCTTCATGTAGTGGGCTGGCAAAGCGGTAATCGGGACGCGTCTCGTTGATGATGTCGTCGATAATGACAAAACTTTTGGCTTCAATAGCCTGCGGTTGCTGCAAATAATCCATCTTTTCCATCCTCAGGCTCCCATCCACACAAAACGCACCAGTGCAAACAGCACCAGCGCCAGCGTCGAGGCCAGCCACATCATCCGGATGGCTCGCCCGATGTCATCCACGTCGATGGCGCGGGTGTCATCGCCAATCCAGGGTTTGTCGACACGTTGGCCGAAGTAGTCATTTGGCCCGCCAAGGCGCACGCCGAGCGCCCCCGCCACGGTGCCTTCTGGCCAGGCGCAGTTCGGGCTGCTGTGATTGTTCCGATCACGAAAACCAATACGCAACGCGGCGCGGGCATTCTGGCGGCAGCAGCAGGCGGCGACGCTCAGCAGCAGCCAGCTCAGGCGTGCCGGGATAAAATTGGCGACATCATCCAGCCGGGCGCTGACCATGCCGATGGCGCGGTACTTTTCATGTTTGTAGCCGACCATCGAATCCAGCGTATTGACCGCTTTATAGGCTATCGCCAGCGGCGCGCCGCCGAGCAGTAAAAAGAACAGCGGGGCAATCACTCCATCGACGGTGTTCTCGGCGACCGTTTCCACCACCGCGCGGGTGATTTGCGGCGGCTGCAACTGGCGGGTATCGCGCCCGACGATCCATGAGAGTTTTTCGCGGCTTTGCGCCAGAAGCCCTTCGCGCAGCGGTTTTTCCACTTCACGCGCCATGTCTGCCAGACAGCGGGTGGCGAGCGTGGTGAAAATCATCCACACCTCAACGCACCAGCCGAGCCACGGGTGAATGGCGCTCGCCAGCGCCAGCACGCCCCAGGCCAGACTCCAGCTCACGCCGACCACCACCAGCCACATCACACCGCCGCCCACGCGCAGCGCGTTATCGCTATGGCAACAACGCCGCACGATGCTTTGCAGCAGGTTGATCAGCGCGCCAATCCAGCGTACCGGATGCGGCCAGTGCGGCGGGTCGCCCAGCAACCGATCGAGTAAAAAGGCCACAGCCCAGGCAAGCAGCGTCATTGCGCGCTCCTTGCGGCGGCAAACCAGTGGTTGAGCATTTGCGGGCGTTGGGCGAAGTGCAGATGCAGGTAGCTGGCGAACGTGTTGCCAACCTGCCAGCCGCCCTGCCAGCGTTTGAGTACTTCGCCGTCGCGGGTTTTATGGCAGTCAAGCACCGCCGCCGTTTGCGCGGTGAAATCCGAGTAGTGAAATTCATGACCGCGCAGGGTTTCACCCGCTGCCGCCAGTAAGGTCTGCTGCGTGGCGCGGGCTTCGCAGTAGCCAAAGCGGGTCAGTTTGCTGCCCATCACGCTAAGACCGGGGATCACATTCGCCATCGGCCACTCCTCGCCGTCCGCATCACGCAGCGCGGTGCCAAGATACATCAGCCCGCCGCACTCGGCGTAGATCGCCACACCGCGCCGATGCGCCGCGCGGATAACCTCCAGCATCGGGGTATTTTCTGATAACGCCCGCGCATGCAGCTCCGGGTAACCGCCGCCCAGCCACAGCATCTGGCATTCCGGCAACTGGCGATCCCGCAGCGGGCTAAAGCGCACAATGCGCACACCTGCACGCTCCAGTAAATCGAGGTTATCGGGGTAGTAAAAATTGAAGGCTTCATCAAAGGCTAATGCCAGCGTCAGCCCTGCAACGACATCCGGCAACGGCGGCATTTGCCCTGCGGGAAGGGTCGTGACCTGGCTGAGCGTCAGCAGTTGGTCGATATCAAGGGTTTGCTCCAGACGCCCGGCAAAATCGTGCCACACCCGCGCTTCCACCACTGATTCACGGGCGGTCACCAGCCCGAGATGGCGCTCCGGCAACGCAACGCCGGGCGTGGTCGGGACATAGCCCAGCACCGGGAGCGCGCAATAGCGTTCAATGGCGTGTTTAAGTAGCTGAAAATGGCTGTCGCTGTTGACCCGGTTCACGATAACGCCGGCAATCGGCAGTTGCGGATCAAAGTGCTGAAAACCCATCACCGTGGCGGCAATGGAGGTCGACACCGCTTTGCCATCAACGAGTAAAATCACCGCAACACCGAGCTGTTTTGCCAGCGCGGCGCTGCTGCAATAATCCGGGTCGGTGCCATAGCCGTCGTACAATCCCATCACCCCTTCAATAACTGCGACATCGCATGCGGCAGCATGATCGCTAAAGAGCGCGTTTAGCGTGGGCTCCGGCAGCATAAAGCTGTCGAGATTGCGGGAGGCAACGCCAGAAACGGCGCTGTGCCAGGCGGTATCGAGGTAATCCGGCCCAACTTTGAACGGCTGAACGCGTAAGCCACGGCGCTTAAAAACAGTGAGCAGCCCCAGCGTGACGGTGGTTTTCCCACAGCCGCTGCCGGTTCCGGCAAGGAGAAAAGCGCTGCGCCGGTTTGACATTCCTGACACCCCATTCCGGGCGGAAAGCTGAAGTCAGGCGCGCGTTTGCCCGGTCTTGCGACCGTTCGCTTCTGAGCAACCCACTTCCCACCGAAGTTGTTGATAATGGCCCATCAGGTCGGTCTTCTGGCTTAGCGTCATCCTCACCCGTCCTTCCCGATCTGGCGATCAGTGGCGTTTTCGGGGTTGTCAGCATCACAGCAGCGGGGGCTGCGGGGGATTTTCACCCCCTTCCCAGCCGCGCAAAAAGCGGCGGCAAAACCTGTTGGCTTATTGCGTCACGGCGCGAAAACAGAGTTCGCGTTCTCATGACATTTCCCCAAAGCGCACTGGATTGCCGCAGGGAAATAAAACTGAAGCAGTTTATCGTCGCGTAAACGCGAGTTTGTTGCGCTATGACAATGTATTGCGTGCCCGTTTTTATCAACACCTGATTTATTCAGCTTTCGCCAACCGATCTTTAGCGCTGAAAACTTCATGCGTAATTCAATACCGTCTCAGGCGGTAAAAAAATAACGGCGCAGCCGGGTGATAGCGCTGACGGAAAAGGCTGTGCACTATCGATCCTGCGAAAATCCTTACCTGCCGAAGGTAAAAGCCATCTGCGAGTGCAATAACAGGGTATGCTTCGTGCCCTGAGGGACATATACCGGCAGTGGTTAACGCTGGCATTCGCGCGGATGAAGTGACACTATCCGGTTTTTATTTTTAAGGGGAAGCACCGTGGCGCAGGCAGCATGTCCCGCATCCTGCGGCGAAATTATCCAGGGCTGGATCCTCGGCGGCGAAAAGCTGGTCTCCTGCCCGGTGGCGTGGTATAGCCACGTCGAAGTCACCACCGGTACGCCGCTTGCCAATGAACGCCCGCTCACCCGCGCGATGCTCAGGCAACTGCTGGCGCACTGGCAACTCCCCGCATCCCTCTCATCGACCCTGCGTATTGACTGCCACTCGACAATTCCGGTGGCGAAAGGCATGGCCAGTAGCACCGCCGATATTGCGGCGACAGCCGTGGCGGCGGCCCGGCACCTCAATCAATCATTGGATGAAAAGACGCTGGCGCAACTTTGCGTGGCGCTGGAGCCGACCGACAGCACCCTGTTTTCAGGCCTGACGCTGTTTGACCACAACACGGCGGCAACGCGCATTCCCTGTGGCGCACTGCCGCCCACCGAGATCCTGCTACTGGAAAGCCCGCTGACGCTAACGACCGCAGATTATCACCGGATGGCGCGCCAGCAGGCGCTGCTGGACAATGCGGAAATACTGGACAGCGCGTGGCAAATGCTACAGCGCGCGTGCGCGCAAAAAGATGCCGCACTGCTCGGCGAAGCCGCAACACTCAGCGCGATGGCCAGCCAGACGCTATTGCCGAAACCTGCGTTCACTACCCTGCTCAACCTGGTGGAGCAGTTCGGTTTATACGGTCTGAACGTGGCGCACAGCGGGAGCGTGGTGGGTTTGTTTCTGGATTCGGCACGTCACGATGTGGGGGCGGTTTGCCGGTTTTTAGCGAAGAGAGAACTGGCGGCGCACTGGCCGAAAAATTATTTATTGAAGATGGTGGCGGGCGGCGTGAAAGAAGGGTGAGAGGCGAACCTCTCACCGCGAGGCATTATTCGGTTTTCGTTTCAGCCGGCTTCAGTTCGCCCATGGTTTTCAGCTTTTTGGAGATGTCGCGACGCTCTTTCGACAGCTCGGCGTTTTTGATGATGTAATCATCTACGCGATCTTCGTAGTCGGTTTTCATGCTGGCGATAATGCCCTGAATGGCTTCAACGCTCATGCCCGGTTTGATGTAATCGCTGAGGTTATCCAGCAGCAGTACGCGCTTCTGGTTATCACGGATCTTCTTCTCAACGTCCTGAATTTCACGCTGCAACTTGTTTTTGCGGCGGAACAGACGCACAAACTCCAGAACGTCCTGGAACGAAGGCTTGGTTGTTTCCATTTTTACACCCCTGATAATGTGAGATTCGGATTCGTTAACGCAACAAGCTTAGAGGCAAACCTACCCAAAGCGGTTGCATATGACAATAATTTTTCCTTTTCCCTATCATAACCACAAATCCAGCTGAATCGAAACAACCAGACTGTGTACAGCGGCTATCTGCCGCTTATTTGCGCAATGCCCGGCAGATCAAATGCGATAACAATTCCAGCTGGCGCGCCAGCTCCAAGCTTAACCAGACATAACCATGAATTGAAGTTTCGGCCAGTGCATCCCCCTGATGCGCGCGGCTTAACTGGCGTAACTCGGTGACAATCTCATTGAGCTTTTCCGTGTTTGCCAGAATCGGCTGCGGGTTGCCTTCATACAACGCGTGGGCAATGGTCAGCAACGTCTGCTGCGTCATCTGCTGCGTTTCACGCAAAGTATTCGCATTGATCATGACAAAATGGCTGGCGCGCGAGCTCCAGTGGGCGTTGATCTGCAATTCCAGCATGCACACCAAATTACGGCTGACGGTCTGGATAGCTTCAAAAATCGCTTTCTGGATATGGGTTTCTTTACTGGCTGGCGTGATTAAGCCGCGCATTTTTACCACGTCATTGAGAATTTTTTGCAGGTGCTTTTCCAGACGCGGTCGCTCCACCAGGTTGCGGGACAAACCCGCCTGATAGACCCGGTTAAACGCCGTGACGTAATTCGCCATCTGAATGCGCCAGTGCAAAAACGCTCGCTGCGGCCAGATGCCGGTGAACAACATGGCCAGCAGCGAGCCAATGATCACATCGCCACTGCGCCACAGCGCCGTATGCATATCCCCGGTCGGCGCGCCGACTACCACTGAGAGCGTCACGCCGATAATCAGCGCCTGATAAGGTTTTTTACCGAGTGCCAGCCAGCCGCATATAAACATCGCAACGGCACACCACACCAGCATCAGCGACAAAGAAATCAGCTCCAGCCTTAACGCTACCAGCCCCAGTGCGGCCCCGAAGATAGTGCCGCCGATACGTTCGAAAGCGCGCGGTACCACATTCCCCCAAAAGGAAATTGGCCCCATCAGCACCACCAGCGTTATTAATGGCCAGGTGCCTTCCGGCACATCCAGCAGGCGGATCAGCAGGAAAGTCAGCACAAAGGCCAGAGCAATGCGCACGCCGTGAACGACGCGATAATGGCGGTAAAGACGAATTTCAAAAGAGCTGAGTGATTTGTCGCGGCGCACGGCCGTTCTCCGGGCTAGTAGTAAAAAGAGGCGCAATTGTAGGATTTTTCAGTGGCAGAGATCACCTTTTAAAACAAAAAAGAGACGCCAGTTTGATCCTGACGTCCCTTTGCGTGCGTTTACAGCTTACAGCGCTTTCGACTCCACCGGAATATACATCTCAATCTCCCAGTAACCGTCGCGCTGCCCGTCGTTGCGATAGATTTCGAAACAGGGTCCGGCCGAAATTTGTAACGCCTGATCGGCGAGCAACTCATCGAAAAAGAGATCCCAGCTTGCTGCAAACTCTTCGTTGTAAACCCGCGCCTGCGCCACCGCGTACTGGCCGCCCGGAACCTCAGTGGTCATCACCCCTTCGCTGTTGGCTGGCACCTGAAACGCAGCGTCAACGGTGATTGCCACATCCGCCCGCAATTTTTCTGCGGGTACTTCATCCGGGTTGTCGTAATAAACGCAAATCCACTCCAGCGGCTGGATCTGCTTGTTATCAACCCACATCGACAGCTGTGCAAATCCCTGTTTAACTTTCTCGTCCCACGGCCCGACCAGATGAAACCCGGCGATACGGCGTTTTTCACACTGCTTGACTGTGTAGCTCATACTAACTCCCTTAGCGTTACTGTTCGAACATACAGTATAACGGGCAGGCCTGCGCCTGCCATCTGCAACCGCTCAATTATGCGAGCAACTTCGCATGCCTTCCAGCCGACGCCTGACGGTGTCAGCCTTTGTGGTGGAAGTAATCACTAAGACGCGAGAACAAGCCGCCTTTGCGGACGCTATCCAGCGTGACCAGCGGCCAGTGCGCGATCACTTTATCGCGGTCATAAAGCTGGATTTCCCCCACGCGCTGATGTGCTGCCAGCGGCGCATCCAGCTCCTTGCTGTCCAGTACATATTTGGCTTTTACGTTTTGCAGTTCCGCTTTCGGCAGCACCAGCCAGTAATCCCGATCGGTGCCAACATCAACCTGCTCTTTATCGCCGTACCACACGCGCTCACTTCCGACTTTTTTACCGTTACGCAAAATTTCCACGGTATTAAAGTTCTGCTGGCCCCAGTGCAGCAGCTTACGAGCCTGCTCTTCACGCCCTTTCGGGCTGTCGGCGCCCATTACCACCGCAATCAGGCGACGTTCTCCGTCCACGCTTGAGGCAATCAGGTTAAAACCTGCGCCAGACGTATGGCCGGTTTTCAGCCCGTCAACATTCAGCGTCTTATCCCAGAGTAAACCGTTGCGGTTTTGCTGGGTAATGCCGTTCCACGTCAGGCTTTTTTCACTGTACATATGGTAGAAATCCGGCTCGCCATGAATGATGGCGCGCGAGAGCACCGCCAGGTCATACGCCGAGCTGTGCTGACCCGGTGCATCCAGCCCGTGCACGGTTTCAAAATGGGTATCACGCAGATTCAGCTTCTGGACGTAATCATTCATCATGGCGACAAACTGCGGCTGCCCGCCCGCCACGTGATCCGCCAGCGCCACGCAGGCATCGTTACCGGAATCAACAATCAAACCGCGGCTCAAATCACGCACCGTCAGCCGATCGCCCGGTTTGAGGAACATCAGTGAAGAACCATCGAACACCGGGTTTCCTTTTGCCCAGGCGTCTTTTCCAACGGTGACGACATCATCAGCGCTGATGCGGTGGCTATCGATGGCGCGGTCAACCACGTAGCCGGTCATCAGTTTGGTCAGGCTCGCCGGGTTACGTTGCTGATGTTCATTGCCCGCCGTTAAGATTTGCCCGGTGGTGTAGTCCATCAATACCCAGGAGCCCGCCTGAATTGCCGGGGGCTGAGGGGCAAAAGGTAAGTCGTCGGCGTAAGCGTAGTTAACGCAAACCGCCAGCAAAGAAGCAACAAACAAACGGCGTTTCAATGAAATATCCTCAATGGCATCTAAAATCGTCGTTCTTTGTACGGAACTTCGTGTGTCGTTACCTGGTTAAATTGCAAAAAAGTGTGACATGGATCGATTTTAAACGTCTGTTTTTGCGAAGGTCTGCGGAAGAATGACCGGTTTTCCTTCGGCACACGCGCCGGGATGGTTTACCATAGAGGGCATATTTACTGACAGGATGAGCATCTGGTGTCTGATTCCGCCGCAACGCCCACTTTTCTCTTTCACGATTACGAAACTTTCGGTACCAGCCCGGCGCTGGATCGTCCGGCGCAGTTCGCCGCGATTCGCACCGACGCGGATTTCAACATTATTGGCGAGCCGGAAGTCTTCTATTGCAAACCGGCGGACGACTATCTGCCGCAGCCGGAAGCGGTGCTGATAACCGGTATCACCCCGCAAATTGCCCGCGCTAAAGGCGAGAACGAAGCGGCTTTCGCCAAACGTATTCACGATCTGTTCACCGTGCCGAACACTTGTGTGCTCGGTTACAACAATGTGCGTTTTGACGACGAAGTGACGCGCAATATTTTCTACCGCAACTTCTACGATCCTTACGCCTGGAGCTGGCAAAACCATAATTCACGCTGGGATTTGCTGGACGTTATGCGCGCCTGCTACGCCCTGCGCCCGGACGGGATTAACTGGCCGGAAAATGAAGACGGTCTGCCCAGTTTCCGCCTTGAGCACCTGACAAAAGCCAACGGCATTGAACACGCCAACGCCCACGATGCAATGGCGGATGTTTACGCCACTATCGCCATGGCGCAACTGGTGAAAGCGAAGCAGCCGAAGTTGTTCGACTACCTGTTCAGCCATCGCCATAAGCAGAAGCTGGCGACGCTGATCGATGTGCCGCAAATGAAACCGCTGGTGCATGTCTCCGGGATGTTTGGTGCCTGGCGCGGTAACACCAGTTGGGTGGCACCTCTGGCCTGGCACCCGGAAAACCGCAACGCGGTGATTATGGTGGATCTGGCGGGAGACATGTCGCCGCTGCTGGAACTGGATACCGATGCGCTGCGCGAAAGGCTGTATACACCGAAAGCGGAACTCGGCGATAGCGCGGCGGTGCCCGTGAAACTGGTGCATCTGAATAAGTGCCCGATCCTGGCGCAGGCCAATACGCTGCGCCCGCACGACGCCGAGCGGCTGGGCATTAACCGCCAGCAGTGCCTGGATAATCTGCAAATTCTGCGCGATAACCCCCAGGTGCGCGAGAAAGTGCTGGCGATTTTCGCCGAGGCGGAACCGTTTGTCCCTTCTGAGAACGTGGACGCACAAATCTACAACGGCTTTTTCAGCGATGCCGACCGCGCTGCGATGAAAATTTTGCTGGAAACCGAGCCGCGCAACCTGCCCGCGCTGGACATCACCTTTGCCGATGCGCGCATTGAAAAACTGCTGTTTAACTACCGGGCGCGTAACTTCCCCGGCACGCTGGATGAGCACGAACAGCAGCGCTGGCTTACGCATCGCCGCAATGTCTTCACTCCCGAGTTTTTGCAGCAATACGCCGAAACGCTGCAGGCGCTGTTCCAGCAATATGAAGGCGATAGTGAAAAGCAGGCGCTGTTGAAAGCGCTGTGGCAGTACGCCGAAGAGATTGTCTGAGAGAGCCCTCCCGCTAACGGGAGGGCATCGGCTTACGCTTTACGCTTTCTGCACGGTAATACTCCAGGCGGCGTCGCCAACCTGTTGGTAATCCGTAATGGTGTGGCCCTCTTCCGCCGCCCATTGTGGGATAGCTTCCGTCGCCTGGGTGCAGTCGAACTCAATAATCAATTCATCGCCGCGGGCCATCTCCGCCAGCGCCGCTTTTGCTTCTATCAGAGGAAACGGGCAAACCTGCGTTACCACGTCCAGTTTTTTTACAGCCATAACAGCTCCTGTAAGTTAAGCCGCAGCCGCCGCCAGTTTCGCTTTGCGCTGCGGACGGACATATAAAAACCATGACGCCGTCCATACGCCAAGGATCATAAATACCAGCCCGACCCAGCCCTGCCAGGTCATCATCGCGGTCATTACCAGACCATTACCAATCGAACAACCGCCGGCCATACTGGCTCCCACGCCCATCAGCAGGCCACCAAACCCGCTGCACAGCGTGGTTTGCGCATCCGCCGCGCGTACGCGAAACTCGCGGCTGGCTTTCGCGGCAATAAACGACCCCAGGAAAATCCCCAGCACCAGGAAGACGCCCCAGTTGAGGAACTTACTCTGCCCCGCCACCAGGAACTGCAAAATGTTGGCGGTGGGTGAGGTAATGCCGAGGCCAAACATACGGCCAGTCGCTTCACTGAGCGGCCAGGCCAGCAGTGCGATAAGACCGATAAGTACCGCAGTGACAAAAGGATGCCAGCGCTTTTCAAACAGCAGATGTGCAAGCCCGGTGCGACGCGGCGGTAATGACGCAATCTTCAGCTTCGGCTTACGCAGCTCTCTGGCAACTGCCCACAGCGTGACGGCAAGCAGCAGGGCGATAAAGGGCCAGACAGAGACACCGAAAGTTTCGGCAATCGAGTTATGTTCGGTGCTGTAGGTTTTCAGCAACCCATTAATGCCGTCTGCATGTGGGGAACGCATAACCGCGCTCATTACCATATAGGTAAACAGCGCAATCCAGCTCCCGATCAGCCCTTCCCCTGCACGGTACCAGGTGCCTGTCGCGCAACCGCCAGCATAGACAATCCCCAGTCCGAAAATGTACCCGCCAACAACAGTGCCAAGCCACGGGAACGTCCCGGCATTGTATTGCAGCACTCCGCTCTGGATTAAGGCAAAGACACCCACGCTTTGAATGGCGATGGCAATCAACAGGGCATAAAACATCCGGTTATTTTTGGCGATATACATATCGCGAAATCCGCCGGTCAGGCAGAAGCGCCCGCGCTGCATCACAAACCCCAGCAGTGCGCCGCAAATCAATCCACTCAATATCATTGAAAACATAACGGTAGCTACGTCAGAAAACCAGATCGTGAATTTTCCACGCGCAGCCTGGACGGAACCAATAACGAAATTATCTAACTTAGTTCGCCGGGTTATTAATAGGGAGGTAACAGATATAAAAAAGCCGGAGACAAGGCTCCGGCTGAGTAGATATGCAGAAGAAAATTTACTGCGCGATATCTTCGTACTGCGGGACTGGATTGCGGAAGCTGCGCGTCACACATGCCAGGTAAACCAGGCCGATACCGCCCCAGATAAGCCCCAGGATCATCGAGCTTTGCTCAAGGTTGATCCACAGAGCGCCAACCGTCAGCGCACCGCACACTGGCAGCACCAGATAGTTGAAATGGTCTTTCAGCGTCTTGTTGCGTTTTTCGCGGATCCAGAACTGGGAGATCACCGACAAGTTAACGAAGGTGAACGCCACCAGCGCACCAAAGTTAATCAGCGCCGTGGCCGTGACGAGGTCAAAACGGATCGCCAGCAGCGCAATTGCGCCAACCAGCAGCACGTTCCACGCCGGAGTGCGCCATTTCGGATGGATATAACCGAAGAAACGGGTCGGGAATACGCCATCACGTCCCATCACGTACATCAGACGGGAAACGCCCGCATGCGCGGCCATACCGGACGCCAGCACGGTCACGCTGGAGAAAATCAGCACGCCCCACTGGAAGGTTTTACCCGCAACGTACAGCATGATTTCCGGCTGAGAAGCATCCGGCTCTTTAAAGCGGGAGATGTCCGGGAAGTAAAGTTGCAGGAAGTAAGAGGCCCCGATAAATACCATGCCGCCGATCAGCGCAGTCAGGAAGATGGCGCGCGGGATCACGCGCTCAGCATCTTTGGTCTCTTCGGAAAGAGAAGAGATACCGTCAAAGCCGAGGAACGAGAAGCACAGGATAGTCGCGCCAGTGATCATCGGCACGACATGGGCGCCTTCAGACCAGAACGGGCGGGAACTTACCAGCGTGCCAGCACCTTCGCCGTGGGAAACACCGTAGATGATCAAACCAACGATGACGGCGACAATCCCCATTTGCAGGATAACGATCAGGGTGTTGAAGTTCGCCACGGTTTTGATGCTGCGCAGGTTGGAGACCGTCATAAAGGCCACCAGCGCCACCACGAAAATCCACGACGGCACCGAAGGCACCAGCGCTTCAAAGTAAATTTTCGCCAGCAGAATGTTGATCATCGGCATGAACAGATAGTCCAGCAGCGACGACCAGCCCACCATAAAGCCGACGGCCGGGGAGATGGATTTCTGAGCGTAGGTATACGCAGAGCCAGCAGACGGGAAGCGGCGTACCAGCTTACCGTAGCTCAGCGCAGTAAAGAGGATAGCGACCAACGCAAAGGCATACGCGGTTGCCACATGGCCATCGGTCAGGCCAGAGACGATACCAAACGTATCGAACAGCGTCATTGGCTGCATATAGGCCAGGCCCATCATTACAACCGGAATCAACGTAAGCGTCTTACGTAATTCCACGCGAGAGGTTTTTGGAGTAACGTTATGCGTCATGGCGATTCTCCTGTACGGCGAGTGCCGGCGCAAAAGCAAAAAATTGCCCCATTTGTGTTATTTCCTCAGCGACAACGACTGTCGGTTTTTAAATGTGTATCTATCCGGTACGAAGCCCGGCCTCTTTTATTGAATGACGTTTGTGCCTGCAAAAAAAATAACCGACGGATTAACGTCGGCTAGTCTCTTCATTTTTTTGCAGCGGCGTATTTTGCACCATCCTGAAGCAGGATGACAATACGGTAAGGCCTACCCTGCACCGTTTATGCATCTAAATGCTTGAATTTTAGGCTATCGCTGAATTATTAAACATTTTAATAGCACTAATTGCTAAAAAAATTACGCCAGCGGCATCTGAGCCGGATCCGGATAAAGATAGTCAAAGCCCAGTTCATTGCAAATACGGCTACCGTCTATGATTTTTCCCTTCTCATCATCGCTGCGCGACGCGGTGAAGGTGGGCGGCGTAAGGCCAAGCTGTCGCGCCATTGCCGTGTAGAAACTTTTGCGCGACGGATGTCCCGGCGCACAAAGATTATAGATGTGTCCGCCTTTCGGTGCCTGCAGCAACAAGGTAATCGCGGCGATAACATCTTCGAGATGCACCAGATTAACGCCGTGCTGGCCGTTAGGCGCGGTTTTTCCGGCCAGAAAGCGCCCCGGATGGCGCGCCGGTCCCACCAGCCCTGCCAGGCGTAAAATATCCACCGATGTGCCAGGCAAATTATGCAGCCAGTCTTCCAGCTCTTTCAGCACCCGTCCGCTTGCGGTAACAGGCTGGCGCGGCGTGGTTTCTTTGATGACACCGGGCGCATCGCCATAAACAGAGGTGGAACTGGTAAAAATAATACGCGGTATGCGATAAGCCAGCGCGCTGTCGACAATCTCCTGCATCGCTTGCAGATAGAACTCTTCGCCGGGGCCGCTGCGGCGCGCCGGGAGGGTGATAACTAACGCATCGACCTGCATCAGCGCATCCAGATCCACCGATTCGCAGACTAATTCTGGTTCAAGGTTGAGCACATAACTTTCGATGCCGCACATACGCGCCGCCTCGACGCCATCCTGGCTGGTTTTACTGCCGGTAACTTGCCAGCCTCGCGCTGTTAATGACAGTGCCAGCGGCATTCCCAGCCATCCTAATCCGATAATCGCGACCTTTTTCATGCCTCTCCCCTGCACTCTCGCTTCCACCTGTTTAAGGCTACGCCAGCCAGTGATAACTGACAATTCATACAACGAATATGAAATGATTTAATGATAAAAAAAAGCCCTTGCCTTCGGCGACCAAAGTGGTTTACGTTAACTGACAACTTATGAATAAACATTCATCGAGAATTTTATGACCCGCGTTCAATTTAAACACCACCATCATCACCATCATCCTGACTAGTCTTTCAGGCGATGTGTGCTGGAAGACGTTTGGATCTTCCAGTGGTGCATGAACGCAGAGAAAGCCCCCGGAAGATCTTCTTCCGGGGGCTTTTTTTTGAACCAAATTCAGCAGGATAAAAGAGGACAACAGAATGTTAGACAACTCGCGTTTACGCATAGCTATTCAGAAATCCGGCCGCCTGAGCGATGATTCACGCGAACTCCTGGCCCGCTGCGGGATTAAAATTAACCTGCACACCCAGCGCCTGATCGCCCTGGCAGAAAATATGCCGATTGATATTCTGCGCGTACGCGATGATGACATTCCGGGCCTTGTGATGGACGGTGTCGTTGATTTGGGCATCATCGGCGAAAACGTGCTGGAAGAAGAGCTGCTGACCCGCCGCGCGCAGGGTGAAGATCCGCGCTATTTCACCCTGCGTCGCCTCGATTTCGGCGGCTGCCGCCTGTCGCTGGCAACGCCGGTGGATGAAAGCTGGAGCGGGCCGCAAGCGCTGGATGGTAAACGTATCGCCACCTCTTATCCGCACCTGTTAAAACGCTATCTCGATCAGAAAGGCGTCTCTTTTAAATCTTGTCTGTTAAATGGTTCTGTTGAAGTCGCCCCGCGTGCAGGTCTGGCGGATGCGATTTGCGATCTGGTTTCGACCGGCGCGACACTCGAAGCTAATGGCCTGCGCGAAGTGGAAGTGATTTACCGCTCCAAAGCCTGCCTGATCCAGCGCGACGGCGAAATGACCGATGCCAAACAGCAACTTATCGACAAACTGCTGACCCGTATTCAGGGTGTTATCCAGGCGCGCGAATCGAAATACATCATGATGCACGCGCCAAGCGAGCGTCTGGAAGAGGTCGTTGCTCTGCTGCCTGGCGCTGAACGCCCCACCATTCTGCCGCTAGCGGGCGATCAACAGCGTGTGGCAATGCACATGGTCAGCAGCGAAACCCTGTTCTGGGAAACCATGGAAAAACTGAAGGCGCTGGGAGCAAGTTCCATTCTGGTGCTGCCGATTGAGAAGATGATGGAGTAATGCCATGAGCTTCAATACCGTAATCGACTGGAATAGCTGTAGTGAAGCGCAGCAACGCGACTTGCTGATGCGCCCGGCGATCTCTGCTTCTGATAGCATCACGCGTACCGTGGTTGAGATTCTGGATAACGTGAAAGTGCGCGGGGATGACGCCCTGCGTGAATACAGCGCCAGGTTCGACAAGACTCAGGTCGACGCGCTGAAAGTCACCGAACAGGAAATCGCTGATGCCAGCGCGCGCCTGGGTGACGATATCAAGCAAGCGATGGCCGTGGCGGTGAAAAATATCGATACCTTCCACACCGCGCAAAAGCTGCAAACGGTGGATGTTGAAACCCTGCCAGGCGTGCGCTGCCAGCAGGTTACCCGCCCTATCGCCTCGGTTGGCCTGTATATTCCCGGTGGCTCCGCGCCACTGTTTTCAACCGTATTAATGCTGGCCACACCGGCGCGTATTGCCGGTTGCCAGAAAGTGGTGCTCTGCTCACCGCCGCCGATTGCCGATGAAATTCTCTATGCCGCTAAGCTGTGCGGCGTGCAGGCGATCTTTAAAGTGGGTGGCGCGCAGGCGATTGCCGCGCTGGCCTTTGGCACCGAATCGATCGCGAAGGTCGATAAAATTTTTGGCCCAGGAAATGCCTTTGTGACCGAAGCCAAACGCCAGGTCAGCCAGCGTCTGGACGGTGCGGCGATTGACATGCCCGCCGGTCCTTCTGAAGTGCTGGTGATTGCCGACAGCGGCGCAACGCCAGATTTTGTCGCCTCCGATCTGCTTTCGCAGGCGGAACACGGCCCGGACTCGCAGGTGATCCTGCTGACGCCGGACAGCGAAATGGCCACCCGTGTAGCCGAGGCGGTTGAACGCCAGCTTGCGGAGCTGCCTCGCGCCGAAACCGCTCGCCAGGCACTCTCTGCCAGCCGCCTGATTGTGGCGCGCGACTTAGCGCAGTGCGTGGCGATTTCCAACCAATACGGGCCGGAGCACCTGATCATCCAGACTCGCGACGCCCGTTCGCTGGTGGAGAGCATCACCAGCGCGGGCTCGGTGTTTCTCGGTGACTGGTCGCCGGAATCCGCAGGCGATTACGCCTCCGGCACCAACCACGTGCTGCCAACTTATGGGTATACCGCCACCTGTTCCAGCCTGGGTCTGGCCGATTTCCAGAAACGTATGACGGTGCAGGAACTCTCCCGGGAAGGTTTTGCGCAGCTTGCCAGTACCATTGAAACGCTGGCGGCGGCAGAACGCCTGACCGCTCACAAAAACGCCGTCACGTTGCGCGTTAACGCACTAAAGGAGCAAGCATGAGCATTGAAGAACTGGCGCGTAAAAACGTGCGCGAACTGACGCCCTATCAGTCGGCTCGCCGTCTTGGCGGTAAAGGTGACGTCTGGCTGAATGCCAATGAGTTCCCGACGGCGGTTCCTTTTGAACTGACACAGCAAACATTAAATCGTTACCCGGAGTGCCAGCCGAAAGCGGTTATCGAAAGTTATGCGCAGTATGCGGGCGTAAAACCGGAGCAAGTGCTGGTCAGCCGTGGCGCAGATGAAGGGATTGAACTGCTAATCCGCGCGTTTTGTGAACCGGGTAAAGACGCGGTACTGTTCTGCCCGCCGACCTACGGCATGTACAGCGTCAGCGCCGAAACGCTGGGCGTGGAATACCGTACCGTTCCGGCCCTTGCCGACTGGCAACTGGATCTGCAAGGTATCGCCGACAAACTGGATGGCGTCAAAATTATTTATGTTTGCAGCCCGAATAACCCCACCGGGCAGATTATCAATCCGCAAGATTTCCGCGTCTTGCTCGAAATGACGCGCGGCAAAGCCATTGTTGTGGCGGATGAAGCGTATATTGAGTTTTGCCCGCAGGCCACGCTGGCGGGCTGGCTCAGTGAATACCCGAATCTGGTGGTACTGCGTACGCTTTCTAAAGCGTTTGCGCTGGCTGGACTGCGTTGCGGTTTTACCCTTGCTAATGAAGACGTTATCGCGCTGCTGTTAAAAGTGATTGCCCCCTACCCGCTCTCCACGCCGGTGGCGGATATTGCCGCGCAAGCGCTCAGCCCGCAGGGGATTGTCGCGATGCGCGAGCGGGTGGCGCAGATTCTGGTTGAACGCCAGTATCTGGTTACCGCGCTACGGGATATTCCCTGTGTGGAGCAGGTGTTTGACTCAGAGACCAACTATATTCTCGTGCGCCTGACCGCTTCCAGCGCAGTGTTTAAATCTTTGTGGGATCAAGGCATTATCCTGAGAGACCAGAACAAACAACCTTCTTTAAGCGGCTGCCTGCGTATCACCATTGGCACCCGTGCAGAGAGCCAGCGCGTCATTGACGCCTTACGTGCGGAGCCAGTATGAGCCAGAAGTACCTGTTTATTGACCGTGACGGAACCCTGATTACCGAGCCGCCTACCGATTATCAGGTGGATAAATTCGACAAGCTGGCCTTTGAGCCAAATGTGATCCCGGTACTGCTGAAACTGCAAAAAGCGGGCTACAAACTGGTGATGATCACCAACCAGGACGGTCTGGGCACCAGCAGTTTCCCACAGGCGGATTTTGATGGCCCGCACAACCTGATGATGCAGATCTTTACTTCGCAGGGTATTGCGTTTGAAGAGGTGCTGATTTGCCTGCATTTTGCAGATGATGAGTGCGACTGCCGTAAGCCGAAAGTGAAACTGGTGGAACGCTGGCTGGCGGAGGACGCGCTCGATCGCATGAACAGCTATGTGATTGGCGATCGCGCTACTGATATTGAGCTGGCGAACAACATGTCGATTGGCGGTTTGCGATACAACCCTGAAACGCTGAACTGGGCGATGATTGGTGAGCAACTGACGCGCCGCGACCGTTATGCGCACGTTGAACGCAACACCCGTGAGACACAGATTGATGTCAAAGTGTGGCTGGATCGCGAAGGCGGTAGCAAGATCCACACCGGCGTCGGTTTCTTCGACCATATGCTCGATCAGATTGCGACACATGGCGGTTTTCGGATGGAAATTGTGGTGAAAGGCGATCTCTATATTGACGATCACCACACGGTCGAAGATACCGGGCTGGCGCTGGGTGAAGCGCTAAAACTGGCGCTCGGCGACAAACGTGGTATTAACCGTTTTGGCTTTGTGTTGCCGATGGACGAATGTCTGGCTCGCTGTGCGCTGGACATCTCCGGCCGTCCGCACCTCGAATATAAAGCGGAATTTGCCTACCAGCGCGTGGGCGATTTGAGCACCGAAATGGTCGAGCACTTCTTCCGCTCGCTCTCTTACACCATGGCGGTGACGCTGCATCTCAAAACCAAAGGCAAAAACGACCACCACCGCGTGGAAAGTTTGTTTAAAGCATTTGGCCGCACGCTGCGCCAGGCGATCCGCGTGGAAGGCGATACGCTCCCCTCATCAAAAGGAGTGCTGTGATGAATGTGGTGATCCTCGATACCGGCTGCGCCAATCTGAACTCGGTGAAATCCGCTATCTCACGCCACGGTTACGAGCCGCAAGTCAGCCGCGACCCGGATGTGGTGCTGCGCGCAGACAAACTGTTTTTACCCGGTGTCGGAACCGCGCAGGCGGCGATGGATCAGCTGCGCGAGCGAGACCTGATCGAACTGGTGAAAGCCTGTACGCAGCCGGTGCTCGGCATCTGCCTGGGAATGCAACTGCTTGGGCGTTTTAGCGAAGAGACCCACGGCGTCGATTTGTTGGGCATCATTGAACAGGATGTGCCGAAGATGAAAGACGCTGGCCTGCCGCTGCCGCATATGGGCTGGAACCAGGTTTACGCAAAAGCCGGCAACCGCCTGTTCCAGGGCATCGAGGATGGCGCTTATTTCTACTTTGTGCACAGCTACGCCATGCCGGTGAATGAGTACACCATTGCCCGCTGCGATTACGGCGAGCCGTTTACCGCTGCGGTGCAGAAAGACAATTTTTACGGTGTGCAGTTTCACCCGGAACGTTCCGGCCGCGCGGGTGCGCAACTGCTGAAAAACTTCCTGGAGATGTGATGATTATTCCAGCTTTAGATTTAATTGACGGCACCGTCGTACGTCTTCATCAGGGCGACTACGCGCAGCAGCGCGATTATGGCAACGACCCGCTGCCACGCTTGCAGGGTTATGCCGCTCAGGGCGCGCAGGTGCTGCACCTCGTCGATTTAACCGGTGCGAAAGATCCGGCGAAACGCCAGATCCCGTTGCTGAAAACGCTGGTTGCCGGGGCGAACGTTCCGGTACAGGTGGGCGGCGGTGTACGCACGGAAGAGGACGTCGCCGCCCTGCTCTCGGCCGGTGTTGCCCGCGTGGTCATCGGCTCGACGGCGGTAAAATCGCCTGAGGTAGTGAAAGGCTGGTTTGCACGTTTTGGCGCAGACAAGCTGGTGCTGGCGCTGGATGTGCGCATTGATGAACAAGGCACTAAGCAGGTCGCGGTGAGCGGCTGGCAGGAGAACTCTGGTGTGACGCTGGAAGCGCTGGTGGAAACCTATCTTGCTGTTGGCCTGAAGCATGTATTGTGCACCGACATCTCGCGAGACGGCACGCTCGCGGGCTCGAACGTTGCGTTGTATGAAGAGATTTGCGCTCGCTGGCCGCAGGTAGCGTTTCAGTCTTCCGGCGGCATCGGCGGTTTAAATGATATTGCCGCCCTGCGCGGTACTGGCGTGCGCGGCGTGATTGTCGGACGGGCGCTGCTGGAAGGTAAATTCACGGTGAAGGAGGCCATTCAATGCTGGCAAAACGGATAATCCCTTGTCTTGACGTGCGTGATGGCCAGGTGGTGAAAGGCGTACAGTTTCGTAATCACGAAATTATTGGCGACATTGTGCCGCTGGCAAAACGCTACGCCGAAGAAGGCGCGGACGAGCTGGTGTTCTACGATATCACCGCCTCAAGCGATGGCCGCGTAGTGGATAAGAGCTGGGTATCACGCGTGGCGGAAGTGATTGATATTCCTTTCTGTGTGGCAGGTGGGATTAAGTCTGCTGACGATGCGGCGAAAATTCTCTCGTTCGGCGCAGATAAAATTTCGATTAACTCCCCTGCACTGGCCGATCCGGAATTAATCACACGGCTGGCCGATCGCTTTGGCGTACAGTGCATTGTGGTCGGTATCGACACCTGGTTTGACGCCGAAACGGGCAAATATCACGTTAATCAGTACACCGGTGATGAGAGCCGGACCCGGGTCACGCAATGGGAAACGCTGGACTGGGTGCAGGAAGTGCAAAAGCGCGGCGCCGGGGAGATCGTGCTTAACATGATGAACCAGGATGGCGTGCGCAATGGTTATGACCTTGAACAACTGAAGAAAGTGCGCGCGGTGTGCCACGTACCGCTGATTGCTTCTGGTGGCGCGGGCACCATGGAACATTTTCTGGAAGCCTTCCGCGATGCGAACGTTGACGGCGCGCTGGCAGCTTCCGTGTTTCACAAGCAGATTATCAATATTGGTGAATTAAAAACGTACCTGGCAGACCAGGGCGTGGAGATCAGGGTATGTTAACAGAGCAACAACTGGCCCAACTGGACTGGGAAAAAACCGACGGACTGCTGCCCGCCGTGGTGCAACATGCGGTTTCCGGCGAAGTGCTGATGCTGGGATATATGAACAAAGCGGCGCTGGCTAAAACGCAGGAAAGCGGCAAAGTGAGTTTTTTCTCCCGCACTAAAGGGCGTTTATGGACCAAAGGTGAAACCTCGGGCCATTTCCTTAACGTAGTGAAGATAGCGCCTGATTGCGACAACGACACATTGCTGGTCCTGGTTAACCCAATCGGCCCAACCTGCCACACGGGAACATCCAGCTGCTTTGGCGATACCAGCCACCAGTGGTTGTTCCTCTACCAGTTAGAAGAGCTGCTCGCCGCGCGTAAAACGGCCGACCCGGAAAGTTCTTACACCGCCAAACTCTACGCCAGCGGTACTAAACGTATCGCGCAGAAAGTGGGCGAAGAAGGTGTAGAAACGGCACTGGCGGCAACCGTGAACGACCGCGAAGAGCTGACTAACGAAGCCTCTGACCTGATGTATCACCTGCTGGTGCTGTTACAGGATCAGCAGCTTGATTTAACGACCGTGATTGAGAATTTACGCAAGCGGCATAAATAACGGGCGTAAAAAAACCGGGCGTTGCCGGTTTTTTTACTTATGCTTTTGATTGACGCTCCCGAAATGCGTTACGCATCAGCACAAAACCAGAACCCAGGATGCCCCCGAGTAAGATGGCCACTACAAGAGTAATTACCTTACGCGGGCTGTCCCGATGGATAGGCAGCGTTGGTTTCATCACGTAACGATAAGCATGTATATTTTGTGGCTTTACGACAATCGTCTGAATATTAAGAAGATTCTTGCGTATTTTGTAGTAATCATCAGGAAATACCAGCGGGCGGGACGATTCATTCTTGATCATCGACTCCAGCGCCGCGCTGCCAAGCAGAAACAGCGTATCCTGAGATACGTTTTCCGTTTGCCGCACTTGCGGTGAATGCACTTCCGCCTCTTTTGCAACAGAAAGTGCCTGGGCGATCTGTTTGATCCTGAGGTCTTTTTGCTCCTGTGCAACTTTTTCCTGCGTCGACAGCGACTCAACTAAATCGCGAGTACGCGATTTCACACTGGTCTGTAAATCGTCAATCAATTCTTTGGCGATTTGTTGATCAATTTGCTCGATATATTGCGCCAGTTTTTTTTGTGCATCCTCGGCAGTACTTCCCTGATAGGTAACTTTTAGCGGCAATGGCTGCCCCTGGACCGCAGTATCAATAGTCAGTTTTTCCGGCTCATCCTGGTTACTAAGGGTTTCCGACAATGCCGTGAAGGCGGAATTAAAGCGGCCAATCACGCGCTGCTGGATACCTGCGATATCATATCTTTCATCGTTGCTCAATATGCTCATCGCATTGGAGTAACCAGCAATCTGCCCGGCATCAGGAGCGCTGATCACGGCGATCGAAGTCCATTTTTCTTTGGCAATACTTAAATAGACGCCAGCGACAATAACAGCGACAAGAATAAATAAGGCTACAATCCATTTACCACGCCAAAGTTGAGATAAAACATCTAACAAATCAATTAGTTCCGAATCATTACTCTGCCCGGCAGGCACATTGTTTTTTTCGTATGTCATAGCAACCCTAAATGAGAAGCGCAAAAGAGAATCATAGAGCGCGAGTTTAGCGGTTCGTTATTTTTTTTCTATAGGACTACGTGTAATTAAGATTTACCAGACACTATTTAAGAATTATGACCGCGTTTATAACTGATAGCGATTACCTGTCGGGGATCATACAATAGAAGGATTGTACGTTTTTGAAGTAAGAAAGGATTAGCTATGAAATTTCTGGTTACCGGCGCTGCCGGGTTTATCGGCTATCACGTCAGTGAACGTTTGCTGAAAGCGGGCCACCAGGTTGTGGGTATTGATAACCTGAATGATTACTACGATGTCAGTCTGAAGCAAGCGCGCCTGGACTTACTGGCCTCTCCCGATTTCCACTTTCATAAAATCGATCTCGCTGACCGCGAAGGGATGGCGCAGCTGTTTGCGCGTGAAAAATTCGACCGCGTTATTCATCTCGCTGCACAAGCAGGTGTCCGTTACTCGCTGGAAAACCCGCACGTTTACGCAGAATCTAATCTGATTGGACATCTGAACGTACTTGAAGGCTGCCGTCATCATAAAGTGCAGCATCTGCTGTATGCGTCCTCCAGCTCCGTTTACGGGTTAAACCGTAAGATGCCGTTCTCCACTGATGATCCAGTTGACCACCCGGTATCACTCTACGCGGCAACGAAAAAAGCCAATGAACTGATGTCGCACACCTATTCGCATTTGTATGGTCTGCCAACGACCGGCCTGCGTTTCTTTACGGTTTATGGCCCCTGGGGACGCCCGGACATGGCGCTCTTTAAGTTCACGAAAGCGATGCTGGAAGGCAAAAGCATTGACGTTTACAACTATGGCAAGATGAAGCGCGACTTCACCTACATTGACGATATTGTGGAAGCGATTATCCGTATGCAGGATGTGATCCCGCAGCCAGATGCAACCTGGACAGTTGAAAGCGGGTCACCGGCAACCAGCTCTGCGCCTTACCATGTTTATAACATTGGCAACAGCTCTCCGGTCGAGCTGATGGATTACATCACGGCACTGGAAGAAGCATTGGGTATTGAAGCGCAGAAAAACATGATGCCGATTCAGCCAGGCGATGTGCTGGAAACGAGCGCAGACACCCAGCCGCTGTATGAGGTGACAGGCTTTAAGCCCCAGACTTCAGTCAAAGACGGTGTGAAGCGCTTTGTTGACTGGTATAGAGCGTTTTATAATGTGTAAAAAAAACGGCCCTGACGGGCCGTTTTACTTTAAGCAATAACAATTAGTCGTTACCGAATAAATCGCGGGTATAGACTTTGTCTTGTACATCAGCCAGTTCTTGCGCCATACGGTTGGAGATAATAACATCCGCTTCCTGTTTGAACGCGTCCAGATCGCGTACCACGCGGGAGTGGAAGAATTCATCTTCCTGCATTACCGGTTCGTAAATGATGACCTGCACGCCCTTCGCTTTAATACGCTTCATGATGCCCTGAATTGAAGAGGCGCGGAAGTTATCGGAACCACTCTTCATGATCAGACGATAAACGCCCACCACCTTCGGTTTACGCGCCAGGATGGAATCCGCAATAAAGTCTTTACGTGTACGGTTAGCATCAACGATAGCCGAAATAATATTATTCGGTACTGACTGGTAGTTCGCCAGCAGCTGTTTGGTGTCTTTCGGCAGGCAGTAACCGCCGTAGCCAAACGACGGGTTGTTGTAGTGATTGCCGATACGCGGATCCAGACATACGCCTTCGATAATCTGGCGGCTGTTCAGCCCCAGGCTTTCTGCATAGCTATCCAGTTCGTTGAAGTACGCCACGCGCATCGCCAGATAGGTGTTGGCGAAGAGTTTAATCGCTTCGGCTTCAGTTGAGTCTGTGAACAGCACGCGAATATCTTTTTTGATGGCGCCTTCCTGTAGCAACGCAGCAAAACGCTCGGCACGTTCGGAGCGTTCGCCGATAACGATACGCGATGGGTGCAGGTTATCGTACAGCGCCTTGCCTTCACGCAAGAATTCCGGTGAGAAGATAACGTTATCAATGCCGTATTTTTCACGGATGGACTGGGTGAAGCCAACGGGAATAGTGGATTTAATGATCATCACCGCTTGCGGGTTGATCTCATGAACGTCACGAATCACAGACTCCACGCTGCTGGTGTTGAAGTAGTTCGTTTTCGGATCGTAATCCGTCGGCGTGGCAATGATGACGAAATCCGCGCCGCGATAGGCGTCGACTTTGTCCGTCGTCGCACGGAAGTTCAGCGGCTTATTCTGCAAATACTCCTGGATCTCCTTATCCACGATGGGAGAGATCTTCTGATTAAGCATATCTACTTTGGACTGAACGATATCCAGCGCCACCACTTCATGATTCTGCGCAATCAGAATCCCGTTCGATAGCCCAACGTAACCTGTTCCGGAGATTGTTATTTTCATTCGATAAGCAACTTTTGTGAGTGTATGAAACCGGAGATGACGATCCCGTCGCCACCCGCTTAATATCAATAACTGTTGGGGTTTTTACCTCTTCTGTTGAGGGACTGTCAAGGCGACAATCGGCCCTCAACAGCGGCGTTTATGCATGGTTTAGCGGGAAATAATCGACAAAATGAATATGACTGCCTGAAAAAACGGCGGTTGAGACGAAAAAAAGGCCCGGTTTTAACAACCGGGCCTGGGTAAACCAGATGGGTGATTATCAGATTAATCCAGCCATTCGGTATGGAACACGCCATCTTTATCTGTGCGCTTGTACGTGTGCGCACCGAAATAATCACGCTGAGCCTGGATCAGGTTCGCCGGCAGTACCGCAGAACGGTAACTGTCGTAGTATGCCACCGCCGCAGAGAAGGTCGGTACCGGAATACCATTCTGCACGGCATAGGCCACTACATCACGCAGCGCCTGTTGGTAATCGTCGGCAATTTTCTTAAAGTACGGTGCCAGCAGCAGGTTTGCGATAGCCGGGGTCTCGGCATAAGCATCGGTGATTTTCTGCAGGAACTGCGCACGGATGATACAGCCTGCGCGGAAGATCTTCGCGATTTCGCCGTAATTCAGGTTCCAGTTATGCTCGTCAGAAGCAGCACGCAGCTGAGAGAAGCCCTGCGCATAGGAAACAATTTTACCGAGGTATAGCGCACGGCGTACTTTCTCGATAAATTCAGTTTTATCACCCGCCGGTTTCGCCTGCGGGCCGGAAAGCACTTTAGACGCGGCAACACGCTGCTCTTTCAGAGAAGAGATATAGCGCGCAAACACGGATTCGGTGATCAGCGACAGCGGCTCGCCAAGGTCCAGAGAGCTCTGGCTGGTCCATTTGCCGGTGCCTTTATTCGCCGCTTCGTCGAGGATCACATCTACGAGATATTTACCCTCTTCATCTTTCTTGGTGAAGATATCTTTGGTGATGTCGATAAGATAGCTGCTCAGCTCACCTGCGTTCCACTCGCTGAAGGTTTTCGCCAGCTCTTCGTTAGAGAGATTCAGGCCGCCTTTCAACAACGCGTAAGCTTCGGCAATCAGCTGCATATCGCCATATTCGATACCGTTATGCACCATTTTAACGTAGTGACCCGCACCGTCCGGACCAATATACGTTACGCAAGGTTCGCCATCTTCCGCCACTGCAGCAATTTTGGTCAGGATCGGAGCAACCAAATCGTAGGCTTCTTTTTGACCGCCAGGCATGATTGATGGACCTTTCAGCGCGCCTTCTTCACCACCGGAAACGCCTGTGCCGATGAAGTTGAAACCTTCTTCCGAAAGTTCGCGATTGCGACGAATGGTGTCCTGGAAGAATGTGTTGCCACCATCAATAATGATGTCGCCTTTATCGAGATATGGCTTGAGGGAGTCAATAGCGGCATCAGTGCCTGCACCAGCTTTCACCATCAGCAGGATGCGGCGCGGGGTTTCCAGTGATTCGACAAATTCTTGTACGGTGTAGTAAGGAACCAGCTTTTTGCCCGGGTTTTCGGCAATGACTTCTTCGGTTTTTTCGCGCGAGCGGTTGAAAACTGAAACGGTGTAGCCACGGCTCTCAATGTTGAGCGCCAGGTTGCGCCCCATTACCGCCATACCAACAACGCCGATTTGTTGCTTGGACATTACATACTCCTGTCAGGTTTGAACACCCAGCCTGTATATCTACAGCCAGGTTAAGTAAAAATAATGTTAACTCAGGAAACCACTAAGCTGGTAGCAATAGATGTCACTTTGAACCACCAGTAGGCGCTCCTGTACTAATAAGCGCCATCCCGGCGAAGCACGACCTTCACCGTTTTGAAGAGAATGGCAATATCGTTCCACAAAGACCAATTCTTCACATACCAAGAGTCAAAATAGACACGTGTATCATAGTCCACGTCATTTCGCCCGCTAACCTGCCACAAGCCGGTCATTCCGGGTTTCACCATTAAATAATAGTCAACATCTAGTTCGTAGCGTTCTAGCTCTTTCGTGACCACTGGGCGCGGTCCGACAAGACTCATTTCGCCTTTCAGCACGTTAAAAAGTTGAGGTAGCTCATCAAGACTGGTTTTGCGGATAAAATGCCCTACTTTCGTGATGCGCGGATCATTCTTCAGTTTAAAATCCCTGTCCCACTCTTCACGCGCCTGCGGATCATTCTCTAGCAAGTTTTGTAAAACTTCTTGCGAATTCATCACCATAGAGCGGAACTTGTAGCATGGGAAAAGTTTCCCAGCGCGGCCCACCCGCTGGTGCCCATAAATGGCTGGCCCGCCGTCACGTGTCACCTTGTACCACAGGTAGATAAACAACGGTGATGAAATGAGCAAGATAAACAGTGTACATACGATATCAAAGGAACGCTTAAGAAAACGCGAAGTGCGTTTCGCGAGATTGTTGTTGATCCGCAGCAGCATTACTTCATGGCTAAAAATAAACGACATGTCCGTGTTATATAGCGGCAACCCTCGCAATGAAGGAATGACGGTTACTGAGCGACACTGGTGTTTGGACAACTCCCTCAGCCACGCCACCGTCTTGTCTATCTCATCAACATCGAAGGCAATGATAAAATGCACATGTTTAAGATCGGGATCTTGCCAGATGTCGTCAGCATTTTTATAAATCGGGCAATCAAGAAGCTTGTCCTGAGTTGTTTCATCATCAAAGAAAGCCGCGACGTCAAATCCCAGCATTTCTTCGCTCTGCAAGGCAAACCAGGCTTCACGCGCGTTCTTACCGCTGCCCAAAATGATGGTTTTCTTTTTCCAGATGCCTAACCGATTCAACAGATACTTCGTGGTGAAGCGGAAAAAGGGCACCATAAAGAGCGCCAGGCTCCAGCAAAACACCCAGACAAAACGCGAGAACTGCCACTTAGTAAAAGCAATCAACGCCAAATCAAAGATCGCAAAAATGATAATTGTACGCAGGATCTCTTTCAGCTCATACCAAAACGGTTTGCGGTAAGAATAGTGACGCAGGCGGATTAAAAACCACGCAACACAGGTTAATGACAATAATAAATGGGAAACGATACGATATTGAAACTGCTCCTGCGGAATAAAACGCTGTAAATCAGCGAACAGAAAATAGACTAGCGCCAATGAAAAAACTAATGACAGATTAAAAAAAATAAAATCAGACAGCGCGAGAAGAAGCTGACACAAGAAGGGTTTATAATTATTTTTCACATCCTTAAATTCCATTATCCCCTCACGATTCGAATTGAATGAAAAACCGACTTACGTTAATCATTAGAAACGGTCCTCGATATGAGAGAGAATAACTCTGACTAACTCATCTGCTTTGTGTGGAGAGGTGGACTCAACATAGCATCGTAATTCAGGCGCATTTCCGGAAGGTCGGAGATGAATAATATCATCGTTAGTCAACCATAACCTGACGCCATCCGTCATATCCCGCCCCACAAAGCTCGCATTTGTTACACCACAAGCGCTTAAGGTCTTCGCAGGATCATTCACAAGTTTATCCAGCAAAGCAACACTCCGGGCGACAGAGAAATTCTGCAGTCTGTTCGAAGAGGTATAACGCGCTGGCAACTCCGCTAATTGTTGACTAATTTTTTTATGCTGGCTTGAAACCAGCGCCGTTACCACCGGCAATAATGCATCACGGGTAGGTAATGCTTTCAGCGTACGGCCCGCGTGATGGATATCACTGGCTAAGAGATAGCCTCCATTGGCTTCGAAACCTGCAACACGACCGAATTGGTCCAGTAATGCGTCAAAGGCCGCGATAACATACGGCGAGCCTATTTTGGTCAGCACAACGTGAGGGATCAAACCGCTAGTTGTGATAATACTGTTACTACTCACTGGCACCGCCGCCGCATCAATACCCAGATGTGAAGAGCAAAGTAATCCGAGGATGTCGCCACGCAGCCAGCGTCCCTTTTCATCACTAAGTAATGGCCGATCGCCATCACCATCAGTTGAAAACACGGCATCAAGATGAAACTCGCGTAACCAGTTAATAGCCCGCTGTCGATCCTCTTCGGACACAGCTTCGGTATCGATAGGCACGAACTGATCACTACGACCAAGGGAAACCACCTCCGCGCCGAGCATCGAAAACAGTATAGGGTAAATATCCCGTCCGGCGCTGGAGTGTTCATAAATGCCAATCCGTATTCCCGCAAGGGCATTTTTAGGGAAGAAAGAAGTATAACGCGCGATATAGTGCGCACTTGCATCGTTGCTCACGATCAAATCAGGCAATCTGGCGGGCAGGGTAAAACGTGTACTCCCAGTCGCAATTACCGCTTCGTCAGACTTCGTTATTTCACCGGTCGGGTGGTAAAACTTTAACCCATTACGATCGAATGGGATATGACTACCGGTTATCATGATCGCCGGGATTTTGTTCTCAAGCGCGTAATATGCCAGTCCCGGTGTTGGAATGACACCACAGTAATATGGCTTGAACCCCATATATTCGACAACAGCAGCACAGGCACGTGCCATATCGTAACTACTTGGGCGGTTATCGATACCAATCGCAACGGTATCAAAAGTATACGAGGCGGCTGTAGTGCTCAAAAAATTAGCAGTAAATGCACCGCATACTTGTGGTGTGAAATATTGAACCAGCCCTCTTGCACCGCTGGTGCCAAACTGTATATTCGAATTGTTAATCACATGATTGCTTAAAAAATCTGACATTTTATTTTTTCTCTGAAACAGGATTTTCAACACGAATGACATCGTCTTCGCTCAAATTTTTACCTGATTGAATTTCAATGATTTCCAGAGGAGTTGAACCTGCATTCGCCAATACATGAACCAGCCCTGCGGGAATAAACGTTGACTGGTTTTCTTCAACGAAATATTCGCGATCTTGCAGAATCACTTTTGCGCGCCCGCAAAGTACCATCCAGTGTTCAGCACGCTGATGATGGATTTGCGCGGCGAGTTGCTTTTCAGGGCGCACAGTGACTTTACGAACGCGATAATCATCTCCTTGCACCAGCGTATTAATGCTTCCCCAAGGGCGATAGATCTCCTGGTGATCGCGGTGCTCAGTCCGTCGACTAGACTTAAGATGTTCAACCACTTTTTTCACATTCTGCACTTGGTCTTTATCAGCAATTAGAATCGCATCACAGGTCTGGACCACAACGGTATTTTTCAGCCCTAAGGTAGCTACCAGCGCGTCTTCCGAATGGACATAAATGTTATGGCAATCAAACTCGAGGACATCTCCTTGTTTTACATTCCCACGTTCATCTTTAGGGGAAATATCCCACAGCGACGACCATGAGCCGACATCAGACCAGCCAGCATCCATTGGGACGACAACAGCATGATCGGTATGCTCCATTACTGCGTAATCAATGGATTCCGCGGGACATTGCGCAAACGCCTGCTCGTCAATCCTTACAAAATCTAGATCTTGATGGGTCTGCGTCATCGCATTTTCGCACTGCACATAAATATCGGGTCGGTATTTTTTTAATTCTGCCAGGTAACTTTCGGCTTTGAACATGAACAAGCCGCTATTCCAGTAGTATTCACCGCTGGAGTAATAGTCACATGCAATTTCATAGCTCGGTTTTTCGACAAACTCGGCAACAACAAATGCATCATTACCTTGCGACTGTCCACGGCGAATATAGCCATATCCGGTTTCCGGACGTGAGGGAACAATGCCAAAAGTAACTAGTTTACCGCGTTCAGCATAGGCCACAGCTTGCGTAACAGAAGTGATAAAGGCATCCTCATTCTGAATGACATGATCAGCCGCGAGCACCAACATGATATTGTCAACATTCTGTTGCTTGTTTTGGAGGAGCGTAAACGCCGCTAAGGCGATGGCGGGTGCGGTATTACGACCAGAAGGCTCCAGAATAATATTGTCCGACAATTGGTCGATAGCTCGCAGTTGCTCTGCAACCAGAAACCGATGCTCGTTATTACAGATGACGACAGGCGGACACGTCTGTAATTTTTCCAGGCGCTTAACTGTTTGTTGCAGCATGGTTATGCTGCCACCAACCTGAAGAAACTGTTTTGGATACATTTCTCGCGAAAGTGGCCATAAACGGCTTCCGCTGCCGCCAGCCATGATCACAGGTATAATATTTTTCATAGCGCTACCAATATTAACGTTTTACCTGTCGATAATGGCAAAACTCCGTCCATTTTGATTCGACATACTCTTTTATTTCACGCTCAAAACGCTGCTGTGAAAAACGTTCAGCATTTTTACGGCATGATTCTGGTGTAAATGCAACCGAGCTTTTTTCGAAGATTTCAACAGCTTCAATAATAGCGCTGGCGGTTTGTTCCATAAAGAAAATACCTGTCGGGTTACTGTGTTCAGGCGGGATGACTGTCTCAAGCGCACCACCTTTACCAAACGCGATAACAGGCGTACCGCAAGCCTGCGCCTCAACGGGAATAATGCCGAAATCCTCTTCTGCTGCAAAAACAAAAGCTTTTGCGTTTTGCATATGCTCGCGCAGAACAGCAAATGGCTGATACCCCATCAAGGTGACATTGGCTGCGGCAATCTTTTTTATTTTTTCGAAATCAGGACCGTCACCAATTACAATCAGTTTTTTGTCAGGCATGGCATTAAAAGCTTCAACAATCAGAGCAATTCTTTTATAAGGAACCATTCTCGACGCTGTAAGATAAAAATCAAACTTTTCATTTCTCAACTCGAATTCATCCACAGCCACTGGTGGATAAATAACATCAGCCTCTCGTCCGTATACTTTCTTAATCCTGCGTGCAATGTATTGTGAATTAGCTAAAAAATGATCTACGCCATTCGGTGTGCGACAATCCCATATACGCATTTTGTGCAGAATCCATTTAGCCAACCAGCCTTTCAATCCTTTATTAAGTCCGGATTCACGCAAATACTGATGTTGAAGATCCCAAGCATACCGGATAGGTGAGTGCACATAACTTATATGTAACTGATCCGGGCCAGTAATTACCCCTTTGGCCACGGCATGCGCACTTGAAATTACTATATCGGCACCAGAAACATCTAACTGTTCAATCGCCAGAGGCATCAATGGCAAATATTTCTGATAATATTTTTGTGCCTTGGGTAAGTGTTGAATAAAGGTAGTCTTCGCTCTTTTATTCATGAACTTTGCACGTTGTTCCGGAGTAAGAAAATCCACCACCGAAAAAAGATCCGCCTCTGGGAAAACTTTTAATATTTGCGCGGAAACTTGCTCTGAACCTGCATAGCTTAACAGCCACTCATGAACAAGGGATATTTTAACATCGTTTTTCATTGATAAAACCTTGTCATTATTGCATGACTTTGCGGATAGCTTTATAGATAAAACGCGCATTGGATCTCAACGTGCAGTTAAGAAAATAGAACGCAAGCGGCACGGGATGGCTCATTAATCCTAGCGCGGAGAGCTCCTGCTTTAATTCTTTATTAACTTTGATACTTTGCCCCGCATTCATTTCAAAAATATGGAATGACTGTCTGGTAGTAAGCTCATGTTTTAACGGTGTATAAAGATCGACATTATATGCGGCACCCACGCTTTTTGCTATGGTGAGAACGCCGCGCCACATCGCAGCACGCCCGCGGGCGGTGTAACTGCCAGGGACATGGACTTCTTTGTCGTCCGCAGCCTGACCAAACATAGGCGGATTATCAGCACGCCCCCCGATAATTGGCCGGGAGATATAGCCGATACCTTCACCTATAAAAGCAGATGCAGCTAAATAGATTTGATAATAGAGTGAACCATCGAATTCTTCCGTATGTAAAGATCTGGCGAAAGGAACATTCACAATCAACCCACCGACAAAACCTGCGGCCCTGAAAATCATTTTGGGTTCTGATGCTCCCCATTTATAAACTGAGTCTTTATCGCTCAGCGAAGACAAGCCAATGGGATTGTAAATATCATGATTAAAGCGCAAAAAAGCACGTGAAATAAAATTGATTCGTGGGTTTTTTGCTATATAATCTTTAACTTCTGAAATAGCATTAGGCAATAACAGATCATCATTACCCATAATTACCGCCCATTCGCATGAGGCGCTTTCGATGCATTTTCTCAAATTCTTATCATAACCAAGATTCAACTCATTAATAATAAAAGTAAGTTTTATTTTATTATTTTCGTACTCACTTCGAAAAGAATCAACCATATTTTGAATATTTAGTTTTTCCGGAGAATTATCTTCGCAGATTAGCACTTCATCAGGATAAACCTCTTGTGATAGTACAGAGCTAAGGAGTTCTTTTAACTCCTGAACCCGATTATAACTTGGTATAACAACTGAAATTGTTGCGGCATTATCCATTAGTCAGTTTCCTTATGAATCTTGCTGGATTTCCTGCAATGAGACTATTTTCTTCGAAGTGGCCTTTCACAACTGAGTTCGCTGCGATGATTGAACCTTTACCAACGGATGTACCGGCTAATATGACCACATTGTCGCAAACCCAGATATTATTACCAATTTTTATCTCTGCAATATCATCTAAATCACGTGATGCCGGAGGAATATGAGCCTCATATTTTGCAGGACGAGTTGAACCATGGGAATGATCACCAATATAAATATTAGAACCTAATAAAACATTATCTCCAATATCAATCTTTTTCACAGCTGATATATGAACATTACAACTCATCATTACATTTTCACCAAAAATGATTTCTGGAGTGAAGTTTTGTGTTTTATATTTATCTACTGCTTGTATCCAACAATTGTCTCCGATAGAGCAATTTGTCATCTTCATATACTTCGCGCCGAAAATTTTGGGATTACTACCCAGAATTCGTATAGATAACTTGCGAGTTAAACTGTAATACAAGGCACGTAATCTGCCCTTAACTTTATAGATTAGCATAGCTTACTTCCCGCACTCCAAGAGTGATTCTCTTCTTGTGATTATCGTTTCGCTGTAAATAATAAAACACACAATCCAAAATAAAACAGAAAGGATACCCGCCTGGAACGAAGAACTCACCGCCGCAGATAACCAGTACAAAAAAAATAATGCAAAGAAAAACTGCCGTGCTCCCTTTGTTTTTTTATAAAAAACTCTGAATTGATATAATATTAACAATTGGAACATCAAGCCGCCAAAAATGCCAGCTTCTAACATACCATGGAAGATAAAGTTATCAGTGTTAATTCTTTCTGTCGTTTGTGAGAGCGTGCTTCCTGCACCTTGAGATCCCAGGCCTTCACCTAGTGGATGGTTGACTAGAAAATCAATCGAGTTTGACGCCATATCAAAACGTTGCGTCGTGGAGTACTTTGAACCTTTATCACTGTCGGTGAAGCGTCCAATAAATATATCTGAATAACTACTCAACGAAATAGCAACCAGCAGCACGAAAGCCATTAATGAAGCGCTGGCTTTCACGATAATCTTGCTCCGGCATAAAAAAATCAGCCCAGAACATATTAAGGCAATGATCGCTCCGCGAGTAATTGACATAAAGCAGGCGATGATGGCCAATATGGCACCTAATAGGTTTGTATATTTTGAACCATATTTACTAAAAATGTTATAAACAAAGAAGATGAAAGCGATAACCATCAAGTAACCGAAAGCCAATGCATCGGCAAATCCACCATTGGCTCTCACTAAATCATAATATCGGTTAATCAATGAAAAATTATCTCCCCCATAGTTGGGGTTGTAACCAAGCATTAAGGTAAAATTTCCGCCAGTTACAACATCAATAATCGCAATCGAGCTGGTTATAAGAAAAACCACTGTCAATACTCGCTTTAAAAAAAAGGCAATTCTACGCCAGCGATCATTGTCATAATCATTATTAAAATAACAGGCAAGAATACTAAAAACCATTGGGTAGAAAACCAGAGCATGCAATCCTAGAACTACTTGCAAAATATTTGAGCGATTATCTATAATCGAAAGCAGAGTACCTGATAGCATCAGGATAAAGAGCGTGATTAAACTCCCGTTGACTTTAAAGCTTCCAGATAGAAATAGCGTATAGATGATTATTACATAAAACAGAAGAATGGCCACACACCGAATAAGTGGGCCTATTGGCATATCAGAGACTTTAGGAAGCCATGAGCTAAGATAAGGTGAACCAACAGTTGTCATTATCAAAAAAAGAAGTATTCTTTCAAACGAAACTATGTTTAACATTATTAGACATTCCATACATGTTGGTGAATAAAAAACACTTCCTTAATGACCGTCTAATTAAAAAAGATTTTATACAAAAGATAAAAACCTTTGGCACATAATTAGAAATGATAACAATGCGATTATTAAATAATTCTACATTAATACTTTTCTCATTAAAAACTCTCTTTTATAATCATGACCTTTCAAATAGTATTATCAAAATACTGGTTATGATTTATGGTCATGGATAAAAATGTTTTTCGCTAGTACAATCGGCATTGTATCTATTCATTATGAAATTAATATTTACTCATTTAATATCAAAAAAATCTTATAACATTAAAAAATCATAAGGTAAACGAAGGTGATTCGTAAAGCTATTTCAACATCATACATTAAATATACATATTTTTGTTCATCATCAATCTTAAATAAACAATACTTCAAGGGCGAAATATCAACTCCCTTAAAAAATTCAGTCACCATTAAAAGAATTTGGAAATTCACTGATAAGTAATTCTATATCACGCACTTGCGTATGCGCCGAGCATTTTTCCAAGGCATACTCCCGAGCATATTTTTTTTGAGCTTCTAAGGATGAATCATTCAACTGTAACAAATTCAAAATTGCTTCTGCGAGCGCATTAGAATTAACTTCTTGTGCCAGAAATCCATTTCGACCATCAATAATAAGATCCTCTGCCACACCAACTTTAAAAGCAACAACAGGAACACCGGACATCAACGCCTCATTTATCATCATCGGACCAGCATCTTCTATCGAAGGGCAAATGAAACCGTCTGCGAAGTTGTATAAGAATGGATACTTATCTTTGTCACTAATAAACCCGATATTGATGACCGGAATATCCTCAGGTAACTGAAGTTCGGCCTTATTTCCCACAGTCAAAAGAGAAACTTTACTAAGATGCTCAGGATGGTTTTTTTTAATTACATTAAGAGCTTCAACAACATATTTCACCCCCTTTCTAGGGTCACCGAGAGACTGTGCACCTAAAAAAATTACTCGCCGCCCTTCCGGAATATTAATTTGAATATGTTTCTTGGCTGAATCAAGAGGGCGAGGGCAAAATATATTCTCGTCGATACCTATAATTGCTTTTTTAATACCTAACTTTGCTTTTATTCCACTTCGATTACAACGCTCGTCAAGCCATTTACTTGCCGACAAGAAAAAACAGTCCATTTCTTGATAATATTTTTTCCTGTTGTTAAAAACGTAAGCCGGAAGTTTAATTAAATTGGGGAGTTTCATAGCCGGGCAATTATCGCAACCATCTATATAGCCTTCACATTTCCATGGGTAATGGCACCCACCTGTGAACATAGCCGCATCCATGAGATAAAATGCAACAGGGCATTGGTATTTCTTTTGTATTATATATATATCATAATCAGAAAGAAAACCTGAAACGTAATAAATAATTATTAAATCTGGTTTTTTCTTATAACTTTTAAAAAGCTTGTTCAAACTAAAAGTAGAATTGTAGAATAAATAATACTTATTCTCTACATCATTCCAACGTACCAGAGACCGTCGAATTAATTTAATAAAAAAGTTGATAATCTTGTGTCTAATATGCTCCACTGAGATTACACTCTCATCATTCGATGTCTTTTCAACTACAAACATTGTGGAGTCATGACCATATCTTTGAAGATTTATATGCGTTCTGTATGCACCATAAAACGCACCTTTGCTATCGCCTGTAGATAAATGTAAAACATTCATGGTTAAACTCGCTTTGCTAATACCATTTTTTTAACTTCATATTTCTGATCGCGGCTATTAATGGCATACGTAAAAGATAAAGAAAAGTGGAAATAATAATCATATTAGCAACAGGAGGAAAAATGACATATATTATCCTATATAGAATAAAAATTTGGAGTTTTTGTATAATTAAAAAAATCAAGAAAGATAATATTAAAACAACCGAAGCCAAGGGTAGTAATAAAGATATATAACCTATAATTTCTTTACTTAAACAAAAACCTCCCCATAATATCATGAAAAGTATTGTATGCATAAAGTAGAATATACACGACCATTCTGGACCATATAATTTAGCGATAAGAATTGTTAACGGAATCGTTATCGCAGAATAAAATGCATATGCATAAAAATGGTACTTTAACTGACCTTTAGAATATAATAATATAAAAACAAAATTCATTATCCCCGCAAAAAAAGCAGCAGAGACCAACCATTTAGCATATAAATTAACAGCAAATCCGAGATCTTTATTTTTAAGCCACAATGAAATGAGATCGTTTCCATAAACGCACATATACGGGACTAACGGACCGAGAATAACTACATATCCGACAGAACTAATGCTAAACAACTCAATAAATTTATTGTAATTTTTTTCTTTAACCAGTGCGCTTAATCTGGGTAGCAGGAATTGTGATAACGGTGCAGTCAGTGCTAGCACGACCGCACTTAGTTGAGAACCAATTTGGTAATGAGTGTAGAGGGTTAAATTTGTGTATGTTGATAACGCGAGTTTATCGACTTGAGTAGCGATGACCCAAATCATCGACAAACCAGATAATTGCAATGAAAACTTAACTATATTTCTAAACGAAATACTATCGGTACTGTTTTTATCTCTTTCCGGATGTCGATTTATCAGTTGCCGATGCTGTTTAATAATAACATAAGCTACGCAGCCTAATGTCGCAATAATATCTATGACAGATAGAAATAACAATGTATTAAAAAAAGCAGGTAACGTATTTGAATAAAAGGAAAGGATTAGATATGAGCCACCATAAAATGCTGTGGTATATAACATGTTCCATATAGCAATCAAATCCTGTCGTTCCATACCATTTATAAAGCTTTGCAAATACGACCGCAAATATAAAAATGCAAGAATTATACCTGTGAGTTTTATACAATATACGGTTTCTTCTCTGGATAATGACGTTTGTAACCAATCGGTAACTATATATAAGGAAAAATAGTTAAAAACAAAACTAACAAATCCGGCAATGATAACAAAACCACATAATACTTTAATAAATAATTTGATAACCTTCATGAAGGTAACAAGGTGATTTTTATTAGTAGCGACTAATTTAATAAAAGTCCCGCTTATTCCTGCGTCCAACAACCCCATTAATGTTATTAGCATCGTAAAAAAAGAAACTATACCATATCTTTCCGTACCTAAGAGCCCAATAATCAAAGGGACCAAAAAGAGAGGAAATGCAACACGGTATAGTTGAGCCACATATAGAATAACTATTTTTTTAAACATAATAGCTCACAAAAACAAGCGGAACGCATTACTTCGCATAATAAAAGTCAATTATTTTTGAGCATATATAATCCACTTGTTCCAATTCTAATTCATAGAACATTGGGAGTCTTAGCAAACTGTCAGTGAAACGATCGCTGTTCTCGAGATCAACACTTTCGTTCTTAGTAAGATAATACTCGCTTTTATTCAATGAGAGATAATGAAAAACAGAGTATATGCCGTTATCCTTAAGATACTGAATAAGCCCGGTTCGGACATTTATATTTTCACAAACAATGTAAAACATATGCGCGTTATTACTTGCAAACGCTGGAATTGCTGGAAGTGCTATGACACCTGTTTCAGCAAGACGGCTGAGACCAGCGTAATATTGTTCCCAAAGTGATATTCTTTTGGTTTGGATGATATCCATGTTTTCAAGCTGAGCATAGAGATAAGCTGCAATAATATCTGAAGGTAAGAACGAGGAACCAATATCAACCCATCCGTATTTATTCACTTCTCCTCTAAAGAATGAAGCACGATTTGTGCCTTTCTCTCTAATTATTTCAGCGCGTTGTATATACTTATCGTCGTTGATGACAAGCATTCCCCCTTCACCTGAGATAATGTTTTTCGTCTCATGAAAAGAAAAAGTACCGAATGTACCAATACTGCCCAATGGCTTGTTATTATAATATGAGTCGATCGCTTGTGCTGCATCTTCAACAACTGGAATATTGAATTCTTTCGATATTGCCATAATCGCATCCATATCGCAGGCGACCCCGGCATAATGAACGACAATAATCGCTTTAGTTTTTTCGGTAATACTGTTACGAATAGCAACGGGATCAATATTTGGATTGTTACTATAGCTATCGACGAAAATCAATTTCGCACCACGAAGAGAGAACGCATTTACTGTTGAAACAAAGGTGTACGATGGCGCAATCACTTCATCGCCAGGCTGAATATTCAGTAATATTGCAGCCATTTCCAATGCATCAGTACATGACGTAGTAAGAAGTACTTTCTTAAAACCATATTTTTTTTCAAAAAACTCATGACATTTTTTAGTAAAAATGCCATCTCCAGAAATCTTCCCACTGCTAACTGCCTGCGCAATATATGTCAACTCATTCCCTTGTAAATAGGGTTTATTAAATGGAATCATTTTTCTTCCTTATTTTAAATCAGCAAAACTGCCAGCTTGCATATCTTTTAATGAAAGTATTAATTTATCCGATGGTATTGGCCATTCGATATTTAATGTTGGGTCATTCCATGCAATGCCACGCTCTGCTGCAGGTGCATAATAATTTGTTGTTTTATACAAAAATTCAGCCATTTCACTTAGGACTAAAAAACCATGAGCAAACCCTTCGGGGATCCAAAGTTGGCGTTTATTTTCTGCGGAAAGGTTAATACCAACCCAGCGTCCAAAAGTTGGAGAATCAAGGCGAATATCAACTGCGACATCAAACACTTCTCCAACTACACAGCGCACCAATTTTGCTTGTGAGTAAGGTTCGGCTTGATAATGCAGGCCGCGAAGTACTCCTTGCTTCGACTTTGAATGATTGTCCTGCACAAATGAGAGCTTACAACCGATACTCTCTTCTAATACTAGTTGGTTATAACTTTCATAGAAAAATCCGCGATCGTCGCCGAAAACTTTTGGCTCGATGATCAGTACATCCGGAATTTCCGTCTCAAGAATATTCATTTATTAGCCTTTAACCATCTTCTGGAGATACTGCCCATAGGCATTTTTTGACAGCGGAATTGCCAGCTTTCGCACCTGTTCAGCGCTGATAAATCCTTTACGGAATGCAATCTCTTCAGGGCATGCGACCTTGAGCCCCTGGCGTGCTTCAATGGTTTGGATAAAGTTACTGGCTTCGATTAAGCTCTGGTGCGTACCGGTGTCCAGCCATGCGTAACCACGGCCCATCATCGCCACCGATAAACGCCCCTGCTGCATATAGATACGGTTGATGTCAGTAATTTCCAGCTCGCCTCGGGCGGATGGTTTAAGACTTTTTGCCATGGCGACAACATCGTTATCGTAAAAATAGAGCCCGGTTACCGCATAATTACTTTTCGGTTCCAGCGGTTTCTCTTCAAGGCTGACTGCCGTGCCATTTTTATCAAATTCGACCACCCCATAGCGCTCTGGATCGGTAACATGGTAAGCAAAGACAGTTGCACCGCTTTCCTGTTTCACAGCGGTATCCATTAGCTTCGGCAAATCATGACCATAGAAAATATTGTCGCCCAGCACCAGAGCGCAGGAGTCATTACCAATAAACTCTTCACCAAGAATAAACGCCTGCGCTAACCCATCAGGGCTTGGCTGTACTTTATAATGGAGGCTTAAACCCCACTGGCTACCATCGCCAAGTAATTGTTCGAAGCGAGGTAGATCCTGCGGGGTACTAATAATTAAAATATCACGAATCCCCGCGAGCATAAGCGTGGATAACGGATAGTAAATCATTGGCTTATCATAAATTGGCAGCAGTTGTTTACTCACAACCATTGTAACCGGGTACAGCCGAGTTCCCGAACCACCCGCCAGTATAATTCCTTTACGTGTTTTCATTTCGTAATCCCGAGCAAAAATGCCTGCCCATAGGCACTTTTCATATAGTCAAATAGGCGTTGTGCTAAATAACTCAGCCAGCATACGTTTCACGCCGAGCTCCCAGTCAGGGAGAACCAGATCGAAAGTGTGCTGAAATTTATCTGTGTTCAGTCGCGAATTGTGCGGACGTTTCGCCGGCGTTGGGAAACTTTCTGTCGTTACCGGATTTAATTTACTCAAAGCGAGTTCAACTCCCGCTGCCCTGGCCTCAGCAAAAACCAGCGCCGCGTAGTCATGCCAGCATGTTTCACCACTAGCAACCAGATGATACAAACCGGCTACTTGTGGTTGTATCAATGCTGTACGGATTGCATGAGCGGTACAATCTGCAAGTAACTCAGCACCGGTAGGTGCACCAAACTGATCGTTAATCACCGAGAGTTCCTGGCGCGTTTTCGCCAGCTTGAGCATGGTCTTAGCGAAATTGTTCCCTTTTCCGGCGTAAACCCAGCTGGTGCGGAAAATAAGGTGCTTCGGGCAGTTTTCGCGCAGAGCAATTTCACCGTCGAGTTTTGTCTGGCCATAGACATTTAGGGGAGCAGCACTATCTGTTTCCACCCACGGCGTTTGACCATCACCCGGGAAAACATAATCGGTTGAATAGTGAACCACCCATGCATCAATTTTGGCGGCTTCAAGCGCAATAGCTTCAACACTTTTCGCATTCAGCAGTGAGGCAAATTCCGGCTCGGATTCAGCTTTATCAACCGCAGTATGCGCGGCGGCGTTGACGATCACGTCAGGTCGTATACGGCGCACAGTTTCAGCAACACCTTGCGGGTTACTGAAGTCACCGCAATATTCTGTGGAATCAACATCCAGCGCAATCAGGTTGCCCAATGGAGCCAGCGAACGCTGGAGCTCCCAGCCTACTTGTCCCGTTTTTCCGAATAACAGAATATTCATTCGCTGCGCTTCCCGTAGTTTTGTTCAATCCATGACTGGTAGGCACCACTTTGTACGTTCGCGACCCATGCGCTGTTGGACAAGTACCACTCAACCGTTTTACGGATTCCGCTTTCAAAAGTTTCAATCGGTTTCCAGCCCAGTTCTTTACTGATTTTATCGGCATCGATTGCATAACGGCGATCGTGGCCCGGACGGTCAGTTACGTAAGTGATCTGCTCACGATAAGAGGTCGCCTTCGGTACGATTTCATCAAGCAAGTCACAAATCGTGTGGACAACATCGAGGTTCTGTTTTTCGTTATGGCCACCGATATTATAAGTCTCACCCGCAACACCTTGCGTGACCACGGTATAAAGCGCGCGCGCGTGATCTTCGACATACAACCAATCGCGAATTTGATCTCCCTTGCCATACACCGGCAACGCTTTGCCTGCCAAGGCATTCAGGATAACCAGCGGGATCAGTTTTTCCGGGAAGTGGAACGGTCCATAATTATTGGAGCAATTGGTAACAATTGTCGGGAAACCATAGGTTCTGCGCCATGCGCGGACCAGGTGATCGCTGGAGGCTTTAGAGGCTGAGTAAGGGCTGCTCGGCGCATAGGCAGTTTGCTCAGTGAAGAGGGGCAATGGTTCGCCAGCCGCCACTTCATCCGGGTGGGGCAAATCACCATACACTTCGTCAGTGGAGATATGATGGAAACGGAAAGCAGCTTTGCGTGCTTCATCAAGCTGTACCCAATATTGACGTGCCGCTTCAAGCAATACATAGGTGCCGACAATATTTGTCTCAATAAACGCGGCAGGCCCCGTAATCGAGCGATCAACATGGCTTTCTGCCGCCAGGTGCATGACCGCATCAGGTTGATGCTCAGCAAAAATCCGCGCCATGGCGTCACTATCACAAATATCCGCACGTTCAAAAACATAACGCGGGTCATTATTTATTTCCGCCAGTGATTCCAGGTTCCCGGCGTAGGTTAATTTATCTACATTAACCACATGATCAGTAGTGTTATTAATGATGTGACGAACCACTGCAGACCCAATAAAACCTGCACCACCTGTGACCAGTATTTTCACGAGTTTCTTCCGCTTTTACTTTACTATGTATTAACTTAAGGTTAGTCAAGAGTAGGTTATTAACTTACGTGTATATATTTCAGACACGCTACCGCCCCAGGCTCTTCAGCTACCTGTGTACTGTGTGCTTTTGTCGGCAATTTATGATGTTAAAAACTGCGCTGCTCTTATTTGAATCTACCACTTGGCACAAAATGCTAAGCGGCTATTCTCCGCCGAAACAGGGACGGAAACAAGGAAAAATCTTGCTTACGTCAGCGCAAGAATTACCCATTCCTACCTTTTTTAATCGTTGATTTTATAATGGAAATAAAAAGGGCAGTAAGAATAACCAAAGGATCAAATGTCCTTCTGGCAACCCTTTCTGCCCTGCTCCAAAAATCTTAGTTACACAACATTTTTAATCTTTATTGTGCAAGCAATTTCTTAATACTTTCGCGGAATTTCTGACCTTCTTTCAGGTTACGCAGACCGTAGTTTACAAAGGCCTGCATGTACCCCATTTTCTTACCGCAGTCATAGCTGTCGCCGGTCATCAACATCGCATCAACAGACTGTTTTTCCGCAAGCTGAGCAATCGCATCGGTCAGCTGGATACGCCCCCACGCGCCTGGTTCGGTTTTTTCGAGTTCTGGCCAGATATCAGCGGAAAGGACATAGCGCCCCACTGCCATCAGGTCGGAATCCAGTGTCTGCGGCTGATCCGGTTTTTCAATAAACTGCACAATGCGGCTGACTTTGCCTTCCGTATCCAGCGGCTCTTTAGTCTGGATCACTGAGTATTCAGAGAGATCGCCTTTCATACGTTTTGCCAGCACCTGGCTACGACCAGTCTCAGCAAAACGTGCCACCATCGCCGCGAGGTTGTAACGCAGCGGATCGGCAGTCGCCGTATCCAGCACGATATCCGGCAGCACCACGACAAACGGGTTGTCGCCAACGATCGGGCGCGCACAGAGGATAGAGTGGCCTAACCCCAGCGGCTGCGCCTGACGCACGTTCATAATTGTCACGCCTGGCGGACAAATAGACTGCACTTCCGCCAGCAGCTGACGTTTAACTCGCTGTTCAAGCAGCGCTTCAAGTTCGTAGGAGGTGTCGAAGTGGTTTTCCACCGCGTTTTTTGACGAGTGAGTCACCAGAACGATTTCTTTGATCCCTGCAGCAACAACTTCGTCGACGATGTACTGAATCATCGGCTTGTCGACGATCGGTAGCATCTCTTTTGGAATCGCTTTCGTGGCCGGGAGCATATGCATCCCCAGACCGGCTACCGGAATAACTGCTTTCAAATTAACCATTATTTCTTCCACCTATAATAATTGGATGAATTATAAACCTTTAACCTGTTTTCGCCAGTGCGTTTGCAGCGAGGAAAGTGAAAGATGTTACGCCTAATGTCCCTGCAAGGCAGTAGATGTAATCCTAACCCCGGTGTTAAAGCACCAGGATTTATCGTAAAAGGCCATTTCCCGCGCTTAGAGCCGCTTCGCCGGCAAACGGAAGTTCAAATTATCGACATTCACCACATGCTGATCGACTCTGTCGATATCGACTGAACTTTGCCCGTTTTCATTGACTGCGTGAATATTCGCCAATGACAGCAAGGTGTCCTGTTTCGCCATAAAACGCCCGCGCACATCTTTGCGTAAATCGAAGTTCAGCTTCAGTGCCGGGCCGTTGGCCGCCTGTTGCGTCACGTTGATATTACGCAGGAAAAGATGTTGCGGTTTATTGTGCAACTCCAGCGTCGCGCTCTGCATTTTCACGTTAGTGATCGCCACAAACGACGTAGCATTACCGGACGAGATCTGGATACCGCGCAGCTTATATTTGCTGCTGCTGTTGTCCTGCTGGATATCGTTGAGTTTGAAATTCTGCGGGATCGACAAATAATCGCCTTTGATAACACCATAGCCAATCAACATACCGGCGCTATTGACCATTGAAACATTATCAATGACGAAATTATCACAGCCGTAAATCGCCACCGTCGCATTATCAATCCCGGCTTTCTTACTGAAATCCGGGGTGATGTTTTTCGCTTTCACATTGCGAATAATAAAATGTTTACCGTTTTCCACATGCACTAACTGACGGCAGTTGCTACCGGTAATATTCGCCACGACAAAGTTTTTAACAGCTTGATCTTCGGGGTAGTTATTGTCATAGGTGCTGCCCGCCAGGCCAATACCAATGCCCCAGTTAATCTTGCCGTTGGTGCAGTTAATATTATCAATCACATGGTCGGAGATCAGAATATTGCGGTCATTGATAGCCACATTCCATTCGATAGCATCACCTTGTAAGTCGCTGAAATGACCATTGGTTATCCGCACACCGTCTAGTTGATTGTGGAAACCCTGGCGTAAAATGCCATAGTTCGCTTTGCTCACCGTGATGTTATCGATGACCAAATTGCGCATCGTGCGCGCCTCTTTTCCGCCAATGTAAATCTGCATCACCGGGCCAAAGCCACTCATACTCACGCCCTTGATCACACAGTCTGAACCGCGCACATCCAGCGTGATGTTATAGAAATTACCGCCCTTCTCCCCCACCACCCGGCTACCGTCCTGTAACACAAAGCGCCCGCGCCCGTTACCTTTCAGCGCGCCGCGCACCAGCAGTGTTTTGCCGGCAGGAATGAAAATACCAGTGTTGATATTGTCGCAGACCACACCTGCGGGAACTTCCACCGTTTGCCCGTCAGCAAAAGCTTGTTTAAACGCCGCGGGCCAGTCATTGCGGTTGTAATCACTGATGCTGACCGTGTCGTTACGTCCCAACGCGCGGGCAGCGGGAATATGTAGCAAAGGAAGTGCCGCCAGCGCGGAACCGGCGGCCAGGAAAGTGCGTCGCGATAGCGCAGTTGCTGTTTTCTTCACGGTCATAAAACCTCTGTTAAAGCGTCTGCAACAGACTGGCAAGTTGCTGGTTGATGATCTTCTGGTTGAAGTCGTTCTCGACTTTTTCACGCGCCCGCGTCACCACCGGTGTTAAATCCCGGCTCTCCATATCACGGAAAGCAGCCAGACGCTGCGCCAGCGCCTCGGCATCATTTTCCGGTACCAGCCAGCCGGACTGTCCGGCCTCGATCAACTCCGGAATGCCGCTATGAACGGTTGAAACCACCGGGATCCCCACCGCCATCGCCTCCATCAGCGCAACCGGGATCCCTTCCATATCCCCATCCGCGCCGGTAACTGACGGCAGCAAAAAGACGTCGGCTTCATCAAGCAGCGCTTTCACTTCATGGCTGGGTTTAAAGCCCGGCATTTCAATCACATCTTCCAGCTGGAATTGTTCGATAAGTGTGCGTAAGCGGCGTTCCCATGGGCCAATACCGAGGATGCGATATTTGAAATCCACGCCGCGTTCTTTCAACAGACGGCACGCTTCAATAGCGACATGCAGCCCTTTTTTCTCGGTCAGGCGCGCCACAGAGATAATGTGCAATGGACTACCGGGGTTTTTCACTGAGCGCAGGCTAAAGCGGGCCATATCAACCCCCATGCGCGACACAGCAATTTTGGTCTCCGGGCAGCCCATGTTTTTCAGTCTGCCGGCCCATAACTCGCTGATCGGCAACATCAGATCGCCGCGCTGGAAAAGCTGCTGATACTCAGGCGTATAGTGGTTCAGCACGTCGCGATGCGAGATATCGATGCCGTGGAATACGGTGGCGATTTTGCCTTTAAGAACGCCAAGTTCCCGCAGTTTGGCGGCGGTAACGCCTGCCGGGCCAAAGTGGGCGATAAAGACATCGGCGCTGAATGTGCGCGGCGCGAGGCCGCAAATGGCTGGCAGGATCAGGTTGCGGGCTTCGTCACCATAGCGCGACATATTCAACGCTTTCCAGGTGGAGGATTTCCAGATACCCCGCGCTATCGCCTGCCCGCGATAGCTCAGTTTTGCCATCTTCCCTTCCGGCTCGGCCAGCAGCCAGTGCGTTTTTTCCGCCAGCCGGTACTCGGTATACGCCGCGTGTGTATTGTTCATATCGCCCTTATGCAGGGCGACAATCTCAACCTCAAAACCCATATTGATAAAGGCAACGATCTGGTTGAGCACAAAAGTTTCGGAAGATAAGGGGAACTTCAGCAAAAAGAAGCTGACTTTCATTTCACCCCCTGTACGCGATCGAGCACCGATTTGACCATTTTCATGCCATGCTCGCGCTCCGCCGCCACCGCCGTTGCCAGACGCTGGTTAATCGCAGGCAGTTGCCCCAGCGTGTCGGCCGCCATCGCCGCCAGCGAACCATCCAGCAGATGGCGAATGTCGACCGCCATTTCCGGCATCCCGAGTTGCTGCATGATGCCTGCCGACTTGTGTTCATAGTTGATAGCAATCGCCGGTGTTCCAAAGTTCATCGAGATAATCGCGGAGTGCAGGCGTGTACCCACCGTTAAATCACACGCGCCAAGGATCTTGCCCATCTCCAGATCGTTCAGTTCATCCATCACCACGTGGTAGCGCGACGGGTCGCTGACATACTGGCGCAGATTGAGCGCCACCATGCGGTCATCTTTGTTGTAGCTGTCGATACCGGTGCAGGTGGAGAGCGCAATAACCTGATAACCCGCATCAATGATCCGGTTTACCACCTCGGCAAAAGCCTGTTCATAGGCCTGTTGGGTAGTGTTGAGTCGTTTATCAAACGGCGCCAGTTCACGCAGCGTAATCGCCACGGTTTTCTCTTTTGCCGCCAGATCCAGCCAGTGCTGCACCGCATAGCTGGCCACAAAATCATGCTGATGGTGATCCACCAGCCAGGCGGTATCGACGCCCTGCTCGACTTTATCCGTGGTGATATTGCTCTGCTTCATCAGGTTCAGGCTGACTGTTTCACGCAGGATCAGCGCATCACAATGGCCAAAAACATAATTCGCCAGTTGGTTAAACGCCTCGTTCTGGAACGGTCCCACGCTGTGACCAATCATGTAGATCGGTTTTTTCGCCATAAACGTACACAGCGCGTGTTCAAACTGCGGCACACCATACAGATCGACAAAGAAAGAGCCGCCGACCTGAATAATCGCGTCATAGTCCGCCAGACGGCGGACAAAATCGGTAAACCCTTGTGCAATAGCGATATTGCGCAACTTCCCGGTATCCGTCACCCTGGAGAGCAGCACCTGGTGCTGGTAACGGCGGCGCAGCACCTTCTTCACGCGCCCCATCAATCCGGCGGCGTTGTTCTGCTCTTTCATCTGGCTATAGAGCGGGTCGCCCATCACCGGGCGGTTGAGTAACCAGGATGAGCTCACCGGATAGCGGCTCATCACATCCACCTCTGCATCCGGCTCAATCAGGGCAATCGCATCCAGCAATCCACGTAAAATAGCGCTGTCACCACGGTTGCCGCATGTGTGATTGCCAAGGATCAATAATTTCATAACGACCTCATAAAGGGGTTCAATCAGGTTTCTTATCCTGCGCGAAGCAGCGTTTTAAGTTTCTCGTTGCGGCAAAACTGGCGTTTCATCTCCACCACCAGCGCATTACGCGACACAATCAGCATCCCGGCGAACGCCACCACGCCCGCCGCGACCTGAATCGCCAGCATCGCCGCCAGCGGCAGATGTCCGCTCAGCGCCAGACCCAGGCCATAGCTCACCACCAGCGTCGGCAGCGACAGGTAAAAGGGCAGCCACAGGCTCAGGATGTATTGACGGTAGCTGGAACCGAGCACCGGTTTGATCATCACGAAGTAGCTCAGAACGGTGTTGATGATTTGCACCAGCAGGAAGCCGAGCGTCACGCCGAGCGCCCCCGCCAGATGTCCACCGACAATGATGGCGGGGATAAAGAGAAACGTTTTAAAGACGTTGAATTTAAAGCTGATATCCACCCGCGCTTTCGCCATCAGCAGCGAGCCGATCGGGTTACCCACCGCGCGCAACAGCCCGACGATACAGAGCAATTGCAGGATGGGAATGATGCTGTTCCATTTGTCGCCAAACACCAGCGGCACAAAGTTATTCGACACCACCATCAGCCCCAGCAGGATCGGGAAGTTAATGATCCCGACCACCGACAGCAGTTTGTAGAAGTTCACGCGCAGCTTCTCGGTGTCGTCCTGAATTTTGGCAAACGCCGGGAACAGCACGCGAGTGATGATAGGGTTGAGCTTCATCGGCGGCACTACCGCCACGTTGTACGCCAGGTTGTAGCCCCCGGCGACACTGGCACCGAGAATACGCGCCAGCACCAGCGTGGAGAGGTTGGTGTTCACATAGTTGATGATGCTGTCTGCCGTCAGCCAGGCGCCAAAACGCAGGTTGGAGCTGACCGACGCCAGCGAGAAATGCAGCCCGGGGCGGTAAATTTTGCGCCCGAAATAGCCAAACAGCAGCGTGCGCACGGCGCTGTTGACCAGATAACCGAGGATCGCGGTCATCGCCAGCGGCCAGAAGAACGCACTGATAACCGTAAAGCTGAAGCCCGCCAGCACCGACAGCGTTTCAATGGCGCCTATCTTGTTGAACTCCAGCTCTTTTTGCATCAAAGCGCGAAATTGCTGGCCGTGTGGGATCACCACGAAGGCCAGTGACAGCGTTTTAATAAGCGGTGCCAGATCCGGGTTATTCAGCACATCGGCGATCACCCCGCTCAGGGAGAAAACGGCGATGCAGACCACGATGCCCAGCCCAACATTGAGCCAGTACAACGTGGTCAGTTCGAGATGGCTTATCTCTTTACGCTGAATAATCGAGTTTGCGATGCCGAAATCCGACAGCGTATCCGCCAGCGCGATAATCACCAGCGAGACGGTCAGCAGACCGAACTGGTGGTTATCGATAATGCGCGCCAGCACGGTCATCTGCACCAGCCCCAGACCAATAATGGTCAGGGTCGCCATGGCGGACCACTTCGCGCCGCTGATGGTTTTTTCTCTCAGGCTCATGACCTTTCCTTAATACGCCGCTTTGTTAACAAAGCCTTTAAAGATGGTCAGAAAAACGATTTTGATATCGAACCACAGGCTCCATTCACGGATGTACTCGAGATCGAACTCAATACGTTTTTCCATTTTCTCCAGCGTGTCGGTTTCACCGCGCCAGCCGTTGATTTGCGCCCAACCGGTAATACCGGGTTTCACTTTATGGCGCAGCATGTAGCCCTCAATCAGTGAGCGGTACTGCTCGTTATGCGCCACCGCGTGCGGGCGCGGGCCAACAATCGACATCCCGCCGGTCAGCACATTGATAAACTGCGGCAGTTCATCGAGCGACGTGCGGCGCAGGAAGCTGCCGACTTTCGTCACGCGCGGATCGTTCTGCGTTGCCTGGGTCACCACTTTGTCGTTTTCCATCACCTTCATGGAGCGGAATTTCCACACCTTGATTGGCTTACCGTCCATGCCATAGCGCGTCTGGCGAAAGATAACCGGCCCCGGCGAGCTGAGTTTCACCGCCACGGAAATCGCCAGCAGCACCGGGGAGATGAGCAGCAAAATCAGCGAGGAGAGGACAATATCTTCCAGACGTTTCAGGATGCGGTTAACACCAGAAAGCGGCGTGTCATACAGCGGCACCACCGGCACGCCGTTCACCTCTTCCACACGCGAGTGCAGGATATTAAAGGTGAAAACGTCAGGGATAAGGATCACCGAACAGGTGGTATCGGCGAGCTGGCGCACCAGCTTTTTAATGCAGGCCGCATCGTTCATCGACATGGCGATGTAGACGTTGTGAATTTTCCCGCTTTTCGCATCCTCCACCAGTTGGTCGAGATTTCCCGCCCAGCCGGTTGTAATGCCACCCGGTTGTGGATCGTGGTAAACCCCGACCACATCAAACCCGAGCCAGGGCTCATTGCGAAAACCTTCCAGCAGTTCCTGGCCCATCGGCATATCACCGGCCACCGCCACGCGCCGCGTGTTGTAGCCAAGGTTACGCAACCAGCCTGCGCCAAAGCGGATCACCGCCCGGCTCATCATCAGCCCCATTGAGGTCAACAAATACCAGGCGAGATAAATGTTGAAGGTATTGTCAAAATCATTGTTGAACGCCAGCAAACCGGCGCTGAAAATCAGGCTCAGCGTCCAGTTCTGCAACAGCAGCGTCAGTTCAGTCATGATTTTTACGCCCCGCCAGGAGCGGTAAAAATCGGTCATTCCGCCGATCATCTGGAAAACAACCAGCGTAATCAGAGCCATCAGCAGATGCATGTAGAAGAACGGCAGCGCATTGACCTTACACACCAACCACAGGCCACCGAACATAATGGTGATGTCGGAGAAGCGCTGCACGATAGAGATTAACGATGCATTCGTTTTGGCCCGGTCGCGTTTTTTGAGATGAGTCATTGTTGTACCTGCCTGTAATGTTCACCCTCCCCGGCATCGGGGAGAGGAACGCCTTATCGTTATTGATTTAACAGTGCCAGAATTTCCTGCGTTCGCGCTTTCATCAGTTCCTCGTCGTGCCGCGATTCAACGTTCAGACGTACAACGGGTTCTGTGTTGGAAGAGCGCAAGTTAAAACGCCAGTCGGCAAATGCGATGCTGATGCCGTCCGTACGGTCGATCTCCAGCGCACCCGGCGTGAAGTGTTGTTCAACGCGGTTGATCGCCGTCACCGGATCCGCCAGCTTGCTGTTGATCTCGCCGCTCGCCGGGAACGCCACCATGCGGTCGCGCACCAGTTGCGCCAGCGTCTTGCCTTTCAGGCACAGCAGCTCGGTGACCAGCAGCCACGGGATCATGCCGCTGTCGCAGTAGGCAAAGTCACGGAAGTAGTGGTGCGCGCTCATTTCGCCACCGTAAATGGCGTCTTCTTCGCGCATCCGCTCTTTGATAAAGGCATGGCCGGTCTTCGACATCACCGGCGTACCGCCCGCGCGGCCAACCACATCGACCGTGTTCCACGACAAGCGCGGGTCATGAATAATTTTCGCGCCAGGATGTTTTTCGAGGAACGCTTCGGCCAGCAGGCCAACAATGTAGTAGCCCTCGATAAACTGCCCTTCCCCGTCGAACAGGAAGCAACGGTCAAAGTCGCCATCGAAAGCAATGCCCATATCGGCGTTATGCTCAATCACCGCATTGCGGGTATCGTCGCGGCACTCCGGCAGCAGCGGGTTAGGAATACCGTGCGGGAAGGTGCCGTCCGGTTCGTTATGCACTTTGACGAAAGTCACCGGCACATTCAGTGCCTTAAAGCGGGCTTCAATGGCGTCCACCACCGGACCTGCCGCTCCGTTACCGGAGTTAATTACCAGTTTCAGCGGCTTGAGGTTGTTGGTGTCGATATAGCCCATCAGGTGATCGATATAGGCGTCGCGCAGATTAATTTGCTCGTAGCTGCCGCGTTTTGCCGGGTTCACCGGCGGGAAGTCATTGGCTTCCGCCAGGCGCTGGACATCGCGCAGGCCGGTATCGCCGCTGATCGGACGCGCGCCCTTACGCACCAGTTTCATGCCGTTATAATCCATCGGGTTGTGGCTGGCGGTCACTTCGATACCGCCGTCAACGCCCAGATGGAAAGTGGCAAAATAGATCTCTTCGGTGCCGGAAAGACCAATATCCAGCACATTCACACCGGCGTCCTGCAACCCTTTTGCCAGCGCCAGTTTCAGCGCTTCGCTGGTCTGGCGCACATCGCCGCCCAGCACGATGGTCTGCGGCTTCAGGTATTCCCCATAGGCGCGGCCAATACGCCATGCAATATCTTCATTCAGTTCTTCGCCCAGCTTGCCGCGAATATCGTAAGCTTTAAAACAGGTTAATTTTTCCATCATTACCTCTTCTTCAGGCAACAGTCAGCCGTGACCGTAAAATGGCCATATCTTGTTGATTAATTTAAATTTATAAACCGGATAACGTTCGCGTTATCCGGCACAGGAATTAAATACGGCCGTAACGATCGGCAAACCGCACAATGTCATCCTCTTCAAGGTACGAACCGGAGCGCACCTCGATCAGATCGAGCGGAATTTTCCCGGGGTTTTCCAGACAGTGGCGCGCGCCGAGCGGAATATAGATAGATTCGTTTTCGCCCAGCAGTTTCACCTCACCGTCAATCGTCACTTTTGCCGTACCGGCAACCACCACCCAGTGTTCAGCGCGGTGGTGATGCATCTGTACGGAAAGTCCTTCGCCCGGCTTCACGGTAATGCGTTTTACCTGGTAGCGATCGCCGGAATCGATGGAGTCATATTTGCCCCACGGACGGTAGACTTCGCGGTGGATATGGTGTTCGTGGCGCCCGTCGGCTTTGATTTTCTCGACCACTTTTTTCACATCCTGCACGGCGTTACGGTCGGCAATCAGCACCGCATCTTTGGTCTGCACCACCACCAGATCTTTCACCCCGACGGTCGTCACCAGCCCCGATTCGGCGTAAACGTAGCTGTTTTCGGTTTTATGGGTGATGACGTCGCCGTGATGGACGTTTCCCTCCGGCGTGTGCTGGCTGATTTCCCACAGCGACGACCAGGAACCAACATCGCTCCAGCCCGCGTCCATCGGCACCACTACCGCATCGGCGGTGCGTTCCATAACTGCGTAGTCAATCGACTCTTCCGGGCAGGCGAGGAAAGACGCCTCATCGACGCGGATAAAGTCCATATCCGGGTCGGTGGCGTCCATCGCTTTTTCGCAGGCCTCAAGAATATCCGGGCGGTATTTTTTCAGCTCTTCGAGGTAGCGACCGGCACGGAACAGGAACATGCCGCTGTTCCAGTAATACTCGCCGCTTGCCACATAACCCTGCGCCGTTTCGAGGTTGGGTTTTTCAACAAACTGCGCCACTTCAAACGCTACCGCATCGACTTCACCGGCAGAAACCGCGCCGCGGCGAATGTAGCCATACCCAGTTTCCGGCAGATCCGGCACGATACCAAAGGTCACCAGTTTGCCCGCTTCGGCGTAAGGGATCGCATTGCGTACTGACGTGCGAAACGCCTCTTCATCCTGGATCACATGGTCAGCGGCCAGTACCAGCATCAGCGGATCGCTATCCGGGTTGTGACGTTTTACCGCCAGCGCCGCCAGTGCGATAGCCGGAGCCGTGTTGCGGCCTGCCGGTTCGAGGATGATGTTTTCGGTCAGCTTGTGCAGCTGACGCAGTTGCTCCGCGACGATAAAGCGGTGCTGTTCGTTACAAATCACCACCGGGCTTTCGCACTCCACGCCATTCAGGCGGCAAATGGTGGTTTGCAACATGGTGAGTTCGCCTTTCAGGCAGAGAAACTGTTTAGGGTAAAGCACACGGGACAGCGGCCACAAACGACTGCCAGAGCCGCCGGCCATCACGACCGGATAGAGTTGTGTTTGACTCATGATTTATCCCCATTGCCATCGAAGTTCAGTTCGCCGTCATGCACGCTTTCGCGGGCTGGTGCGGGCTGAGTGGAATTCTCCGGGCTGATATCTGCAATAAACTGGCTTAACACGTTCTCTTTTTCGAGCGTGCGTTCGGCATATTCACGTGCCACCGTGTTGTTTTTGGGCATCGCCAGTGCGCGTTCAATGCCCCAGGTCAGCGCGTCCACCGATTCCGGTTCAACGCAGACCGCAATGCCAGGCTGGGTCAGGCACAGCTGGCCAAGTTCGGTACTCTCTTCGGCGGTAATGACGGCATTGCCGCCGACCGCCAGAATGTTGGTCAGTTTGGACGGCAGCACCGCGTCAGCCGCGCCGCGTTTTTGGATCACCAGATGGCAATCGCCCATTTTTAATAAGGCAGGCAACGCATCGTACGGCTGCAACGGGAAGAATTTCACGTTGTGAAGCCCGCGCTCGCTGACCATTTTTTCCAGCCTCGCCTTGCCACCGCCCTGGCCGACAATCACAAACAGCCACGGCTGATGGTGCAGTTTGGCCGCCGCTTCAATGACGTTTTCCAGCCCCTGCTTCTCACCGATATTGCCGGAGTAAAGAATGATTTTTTTGTCATCCGGCAGGCCGAGCGTGCGGCGCAGTTGCGCGACGGCTCCGTCGTCGATATCGCGAAAACGCGCCACTTCGGACCAGTTCGGGAAGAAAATAATGTTGTCCGCAGCCACACCTTTTTCCCGCGCTTTGTTCATCATCGAACGGGAGATAGTCGACACGTTGTCAACGTTATGCAGGTTGCTACGCTCAAAGGCGGTCGCCAGCTTCGCCACGCGACCGTTTTTACCTTTGCCCGCCATGCCTAACCCCAGCATGGCATCGACTTCATAATCCTGAATGTGCAGCACGGTTTTCGCACCGCTCAGTTTTGCCAGCAGGCGCATGCCCGGCGTACAAAACAGGGTCGGCACGACGCCGATAATGCGATCCGGTTTCCAGCGACGCTGCGCCATCAACGGGAAGAAGCTGCTCAGGGCAAAGCTGCCCAGATGCAGCAGCCGTTTTAAGGTCGATGGCTGCGCGGGCACATACAGCGGGCAGCGCCACACGGTGGCAACGCCCTGCTCTTTGCGCCAGCGCCAGGCGCTGTAATGCGCGCCCACTTTCCACTCCGGGTAGTACGGCGGTGCGGTAATGACACGCACGTCATGGCCCTGACGGGCCATCCATTCCACCATTTCGCCGGTGTACTTACCGATCCCGGTCAGCTCCGGCGAATAGTTGATGCCATAGACCAGGATTTTCATAAGCCCGGTACTCCCTGCGCGTCGAGGAAATAGGCGCGGCTGTTGTCATGCACCAGCGGGTCGGCAATCAGCGACTCCGGCGTTCCCCAGCGGTAATCATTGTGCTGCTCCGTCGGCAGCGCGAGGGTGTCCTCATCCACACGCAGGCGGAAGCCCAGCACAATGTAATGCGTGGTGAAATCCGGGCCGGAAAAGTTGTCGTCATAGAAGTGCTGCCAGACGCCGTAAAACTCGCCTGCCGACATCGGCAGGCGCAGTCCCAGTTCCGCCTGAGTCAGTCGCTCGAAAGCGGCCGCCAGCGGCTCGTCCTTTTGCACGCGTCCGCCCGGCACAAACCAGTATCCCTGGGCCGGACGGTTAGTGCGCTTACCGAGTAAAAACTCGCCGCGTGAGTTCTCCACGATCAAATCGATGGAAATCAGCGGGGTTGAACGCACCACCGTGGCAAAATCTTCCTGACTCAAAAACATACTTACCCCCGGAACCGGTGCTGGTTTTCAAGGAACCACTGGTAGGTGCTGGAAAGCCCCGCTTCCAGTGAGATCTCGTGATACCAGCCAAGCTGATGCAGGCGGGTCACATCCAGCAGTTTGCGCGGCGTGCCGTCCGGTTTGGTGGCGTCAAACACCACGCGACCTTTGTAACCGACCACGCTTGCCACGGTTTGCGCCAGTTCACGAATGGTGCAGTCCACGCCGGTGCCGACGTTGATATGCGACAGCATCGGTTCGGTATTCTCCTGCCACACTTCGCGCGCCAGCTCCTGAACATGAATGCTGGCCGCGGCCATATCATCCACATGCAGGAATTCACGCATCGGCGTGCCGCTGCCCCACACCACCACATCCGGCGCATTTTCCTGCGTCGCTTCGTGGAAACGGCGCAGCAGCGCAGGAATAACGTGCGAGTTGCTCGGGTGGAAGTTGTCGTGCGGCCCGTACAGGTTGGTCGGCATCACCGAGCGGTAATCACGGTCATACTGACGGTTGTAGGATTCGCACAACTTAATACCGGCGATTTTGGCAATCGCGTACGGCTCGTTGGTCGGCTCCAGCGTCCCCTGCAACAGCTCACTTTCCGCAATCGGCTGGTGAGCCAGTTTCGGATAGATGCAGGACGAACCGAGGAACAACAGTTTGTTCACGTCGTTCTTGTGCGCGGCGTGAATGATGTTGCTCTCAATCATCATATTTTCGTAGATGAAGTCCGCCGGGTAGGTATTGTTCGCCACAATACCGCCCACTTTCGCCGCCGCCAGGTAAACCTGGTCGATACGCTCACTGGCGAAAAACGCATTCACAGCCGCGCTATCTAACAGGTTCAGCTCCTCGCGGGAACGCAGCACCAGTTCGATATCCGCCCGCTGTTCGAGCTGCCGTACGATGGCTGACCCCACCATCCCGCGATGGCCAGCCACAAAAACACGTTGTTTGGTCATGCTCAGGACTCCAGCGCGATGGCAACCTCGTAACCGTGGGCCTTAAGCAGTGAGTGTTTTTTCGCTGCTTCCAGATCTTTTGCCACCATTTCAGAGACCATCTCCTGCAGGGTGATTTCCGGTTTCCAGCCCAGTTTTTCGTGCGCTTTGCTCGGGTCGCCCAGCAGGGTTTCCACTTCAGCAGGACGGAAGTAACGCGGGTCAACGGCGACAATCACATCGCCCGGTTTCACGCCCGGTGCGTCATGGCCGGTCACGGAAACAACAATGCCTTTCTCTTCCACGCCGGTGCCTTCAAAGCGCAGTTTGATACCCAGCTGTGCCGCCGCCATTTCGACGAACTGACGCACGGAGTACTGCACGCCGGTCGCGATAACGAAGTCTTCCGGTTTTTCCTGTTGCAGCATCATCCACTGCATTTTCACGTAATCTTTGGCATGGCCCCAGTCACGCAGGGAGTCCATGTTGCCGAGGTACAGGCAGGATTCCAGACCCTGAGCGATGTTGGCGATAGCGCGGGTAATTTTGCGGGTCACGAAGGTTTCGCCGCGGCGCGGAGACTCGTGGTTGAACAGAATGCCGTTGCAGGCGTACATACCGTAGGATTCACGGTAGTTCACGGTGATCCAGTACGCGTACAGTTTGGCAACCGCGTATGGAGAGCGGGGATAGAACGGCGTGGTCTCTTTCTGCGGGATTTCCTGCACCAGGCCGTACAGCTCAGAAGTGGACGCCTGGTAGAAACGGGTTTTCTTCTCCAGACCCAGGAAGCGAATGGCTTCCAGCAGACGCAGCGTACCCATGGCATCAACGTCGGCGGTATATTCCGGAGATTCGAACGACACAGCCACGTGGCTCATCGCACCCAGGTTGTAGACTTCATCCGGCTGCACTTCCTGCAGGATACGCGTCAGGTTGGAGGTATCGGTCAGGTCACCGTAGTGCAGATGGAATTTCGGGTTGCTGGTGTGCGGATCCTGATAGATGTGATCCACACGCTCGGTATTGAATGAGGAAGCGCGGCGTTTAATGCCGTGAACTTCGTAACCCTTCTCCAGAAGCAGTTCAGCCAGATAAGAGCCATCTTGCCCGGTTACGCCGGTGATGAGAGCGACTTTAGACATAATTTATTTTCCTCAATAGTCCCAGTTCAGGGAGTTACCTTTTCAACGCGTTCGCGCGTCACCACTGCGGGATTGCCACGGCAAATCACATTTGCCGGAAGCGATTTAAAAACACTGCTGCGCGCACCGACTACCGTCCCGTCGCCGATGGAGACGCCCGGCGCGACAAACACATCTGTCGCCAGCCAGCACTTCTCACCAATCACGATTGGCGTCGCGTTAATATCAAAATGCGCGCTCATATAATCGTGACTGCCGGTGCACAAATAACATTTCTGAGAAACCACTGAATTCGCACCGATAGAAATATCACCCAGCGTGTATAACACTGCGTCATCTCCTACCCAGCTGTAATCGCCTAATGTTAATTTCCACGGATAAGTAATTTTTACCGATGGACGAATAACCACGCCTTTTCCAACCTTTGCGCCAAATAAGCGCAACAGGAATGCGCGCCAGCGATACAGCACCTGCGGGGACCAGGCAAATAATGTCGCCTGAACCGCCCACCACAGTTGAACCTTAATAGCGTTGCCGCCCCGAAAACCTTTCGGCACGGAGAATCCTTTTAAATCCTGCATCATTTTTCCTTATATCTGAGCGTTATGCTTTGTTATATAAGGCTTTCGTTTTGCCGGTCGTCCGTAAACGCAACATATAAGACAACTGTGCCCAGAAGCCCGGCATGCGTAATATTTTACGCTGCACATTGCGAGCATCCTGACATAATTCAAGGTTATTAGATGTTGATACGCCGCCCATCGAAAATTCAGACACAAGGCCTTTCAAACGCTTAAACGGGAAACCCGCTTTAAACATTCTGGCGGCTAATGCGTAATCGGAAGAGACTTTATATTGCAGATCGTAGGGGTAAGTTTTCAGACCATTTACCGGGAAAAATATAGCCTGATGACTGGCCGGTAAGCTGTGGTAAATATACCAGCCATGTTTTGCGCCACGACGTATTTTTGTGCCATCACCGAAATCCAGCAGCGCATCGCCAATATACATTGCGTTTTCTTGCTCATCATTCAACTGACGAACAACATCCACAATTTCTTCATGGAAAATATCGCCGGAATTAAGAAACAGCGCAAAGCGTCCTGCGGCCATATCGATCCCTTTATTCATAGCATCATAGATGCCTTTATCGCGTTCGCTGATATAGCGTAAATTGTACTGACCGTTGAGGTTTTTCAGAAATTCCTCAGTACCATCCTGAGAACCGCCGTCAACCACAATCCATTCGAATTCAATATTTTGCGCTTTCGCCAGGTGAGCCAGCGACTGCCAGGTTTTCATCACACCTTCATAATTACGAAACGCGACAGTAATAACACTTAGCAGCATTTGACCCACCTCTTTATGTAGCCGCGATATTCAACGCTTTGCGCAGAATAAACGGACAAACAATTAAAAACGCATATTCCGGGCTAAAGATAGACCCCGTAAAAAACAACGATATCGGAGTGAACAGATAAAGTTGAACGCGAAAATTCTGATTGTTGCCAAAGGCATTTATCGTCATTTTCCCAACTTTAAACAGATACCATCCGGTTAGTAATACCGCAAACCATGAAAAATAAATGATCAGCAGATACAACCCATTGTCTATTGTTTTCCCGACGTCCGCACCGTTAAAGATTCCGAATGATGCGACATATTCGTAAAGTGAGCCAAATCTTACTACACCATCAATATTGGTCAGTGAATATCCCACCATCACCAGCGGACCGATAATACGATAATACGAGGAAGAGCCTTCCGTACCTAAATCGCCGATTCGTTCTGCGATATATGGAAAAGCAAATACAACGCCAACAATAAAGACTGCCAGTGAAATAATTGCCAATGGTAACTTTTTACGGATCGCCTCTTTGTTCAGATACTGGAAAGCCCATTCCAGCAGATAAAACAGGATAAATGTCATTACCCCTGAGAACGATCCCGAAAGAACTATCCCTGCCAAAATCATAGCATCGGTCTTCGGCGTTTTGATACCAAACTGTTTGATGCTGAGCCAAATTGAGATTAACGCCAGAGCGAAGAATGCCGGTTCGAAATATAACGCCGTAGTACGTTTACCGCCGAACTTGATAAAATTCAGCACGTAACTGTTGCTATAGATGAGATATTTCGAAATCGTCTCCATTAAACTGCTGCCGCCAGTGAGGATAATCTGCGCCATTTCCATCGCCGCCAGCAGCACCACGAATGCCACTACCGCATAGAAAAATCTCAAGATCTTACGGTAATTATGCGGTGAAATGGTTTTGAAGCGGATGCTCCACACCATGCCGATGATGATCACGATATAAACGAACAACATCGTCGAGGTGACATATTTACTGGCGTCCAGCGACTTACCAAAAATGAAGTTAAACAGCGTCAGCCCTGCCCCGGCTCCCAGCGCTATCATCAGTTTTTTTACACTGATGCGCTCAACATAGAGCAACAGCAGCACTGGCAAAAACGTCACGATAGTGATCGGAAAACTCTCTCCTAACTGGAGGAGTTTGACGTTAACCAGCAGGTAAATGAGCGGCAGCAGGAGGTAGCTACAGACCTTGATAGAATGAGACATACTCCTCCAGCATCTGTTGGCCACTGTACGCCTGGCGGCTGCGCGCGCGGAACGCGTCGAGGCTTTCGCCAAATACCGCCTGGGCAATGTCGGCTTTATGGCACTGTACCAGCGGCAACACCTCCTGCTCGCTGAACGTTTTCCCGCCCGACTTCTGCAACACTTCGCGTGCCGCATCGCTGTGGGTGGCAATCACCGGCACACCGATAGATAACGCTTCGCACAGAATTAGCGGATAGTTATCCACGCGAGAGCTAAAAACCAGCGCATCCATCTCGTTGAGTTCACTCATCAATTTGCGCTTATCGGTCAGAAAACCGTGGTTGATGACATTGCTGCCCTCAAACGGTGAAAACTTACCGAAGGTATGCAGCTCCACACGGTCATCCATCGCCATGATGTCGCGTACCAGTTGTTGGTTGGTTTTCCCGTCATAGCGTAGATCGTGCGCCACCACCGCAATCTTCGGTTTACCTTGCGTCACTTTCACCGGAGCCAGCTCGGCCAGAATCGCTTCTGTCGCCACATCAATACCGTTATTGATAATGCTGCAGCGCCCGGCGCCATACAGGCTATTAAAGGCGTCCGCCACGTGCTGGCTGGGAGAGATAAACTGGCAGCCGAGCGCCAGCATGTCGTTAAATAACTGACGCTTGCTGTCGACCAGTTTATGCGCGCGGTCAACCTTCACCGGCGGGTAGTTCGACAGCGTCGGGCATTTGCGGCAATTCTCTTTCCAGCCTTCACAGCCATCGGTAAAGGCACAGCGCCCGGTCACACTCCAGTGGTCATGCAGCGTCCAGACAAAAGTGACATCCGGTTTGTGCGCTTTCACCTTCTGGCAAAACGTCACCAGTTCATGCAAATTCAGCCAATAGCTGTGCATTACATGAAAATGCAATACCACCGGGCCATCCGTACGGGTCACGGTGCGATAGAGATTATTCAGGTTGCCGAAAACATCGCGGTTAAACAGGCGAAACAGCGCCAGATTAGCGATGGAAGTCAGACGTGGCGTCTGTTTATAGACCTGCGGATAGTTGTCGTGGCTGACGCTTTTTTTGCCGCCTTTGCCATAGCCGTAAATAAAACGTGATGAAATGCCCTGTTGCAGCGCGCGCTGATGTAAATCGAGCGCAACCCCTGCGGCACCGCCTTCTGCAAGGCGCACGTTAAATTGCAAAATATTCATTTAATCACCTTCACGCGCGCTTTCTCACCGACCACCAGCGCGTTGTCCGGCACGCTGTCGAGCACCACGCTTCCCGCGCCAATGGTGACGTTGTTACCAATGGTGATATCGCCAATCATCACCACGTTGGCACCCAGTTCAACATTGTTGCCAATCACCGGGCAGGCCATGCTATCGGACCCGCGGTTGCCGATAGTGACACCATGACGAATGGTGAAATCATCCCCGGCGACGGTATTTTTATTGATCACCACCGCATAGCCATGATGAATGGTAAAGCGGCGACCAATCGTCGCGGCGGCCTGAATTTCATAGCCAAACAGGCATTCCGTGACAAAGCGGTACAACAAAATGACGGGCGCGGCCCAGAGATTGTTGATGACATGCTTTTTGCGCCACACGGAGCAAAAATGGGCAATGCGGTACGCCGCAACCATGCAGCACGGGCGCAAATTCCAGTGATTAGCGCGAAAATCTTCCAGACGCATTATTTCCCCCGCAACCCATCAGCCAGACGCTTACCGTTACGCAGAGAAAACAGCGTCAACAAGGTGCGCCAGTTCATCCGCTTATTGCGAATTTGGTAGAGGGTAAACAGCTGATATTTCTTGCTGGCGCGATCGAATTTGTCTTTGTGCTTACGATAAAAGTGGAAGTAGCCGGAAAACTTCTTCGGTGAAGAAGTGATCTGCATTTCACCGTGGTTAATGTGCAGGATCTGCGTGGCTTCTTCGATTTTCCACGGCTCGCCGTACTCCTCGACCATTCGCAGGAAAATGTCGTAATCCTGCGCCGCCTTCAGTTGGGTATCAAACAAGCTCTCTTTAAAACGCCAGCCCCAGGTGAAAACCTGGTTGCCAACGATGTTGCGCTTGTAGAACAGCTTGCGCGAGAACGGCGATTTCGGGTACAGCGGCAAGCTCGCCGGTTGCGAATAGACTTCGCCCTGACAGACATAATCGTTGGCGTACAAAAAGGCGCGGGTATTAAGCAGATGTTTGTGCGCCAGAAAAACGGACAGGCGGTTTGGTGTCCATTCATCGTCATCGTCAATACCGGTAATGTACTGGCCTTTCGCCTGCAAAATCGCCTGGTTGCGCACCGCGCAGGCACCGGAGTTAAAGGCGTTGCGCGTGTAACTGACACGCGGGTCGCCCAGCTCATCAACAAACTGTTGCAACTGCTCGAAGCTTGCGGAGCAGTCATCAACAATGATCATTTCCCAGTGCGGGTAATCCTGGCGCAGCACCGATTTAATCGCGCGGATCGCCAGCTGTTGCCGGTTCCAGGTTGGCATATAAATTGAAATTAATGGGTTTGCTGTTGTACTCATGATGCGTTCCCTAATGCGTTCAACATGCCGCTTTCGCCCTTACTGCCGCCTTTTCCCGTCAGGGAAAAGGCGCAGCGCGTTGAGGGATAGAGGTAAGGTCTGGTTATTTTGAATCGGACTTGTATTCGTACTCGTAGTAGCCGTAATCCTGGTAGCCGGTCGCGCGGCGGAAAATCGAGTTCAGGATCACCCCTTTCACCTGAATACCGTTTTGCTCGAAGCGGCTCAGGCTGGTCTGGATCTCTTTGAGCGTATTCACCGCGTAACGCGCCACCATCAGCGTGGTCCCGGCATGGCGACCCACGACTGCCGCATCCGTTACCGCCAGGATCGGCGGGGTATCGATCAGCACCAGGTCATAGTGGCTGCTGGCCCATTTCACCAGCTGACTGAAGCGTTCGCTCATCAGCAGTTCAGATGGGTTTGGCGGCACCTGACCGCGCGGAACAAGGTCGAAGTTGCTGATAGAGGTCGGCTTCGCGCAACTTTCGATAGCGCCCTTCCCGGCCAGCACTTCAGACAGGCCATTCACGTTGTCGGTGCCCAGCAGTTCGTGGGTGTAGCCTTTACGCATGTCACAGTCGATCAGCAGCACGCGTTTATTGGTCTGGCTAATCACCGCAGCCAGGTTGGCGCAGACAAAGGTTTTACCGATTGACGGGCTGACCCCGGTCATCATCAACACGTTGTTATTAGCCTGCATCATGGCGAAGTGCAGGCTGGTACGCAGGCTGCGCACCGCTTCGATGGCCAGATCCGTCGGATTCCCCACCGCCAGCAGTTGGCTCTGCTTATAGCGTTTAACCCCTTTGATGGTTTTGACGCTATCGCGCGCTTTTTGCCATTCCGACAGCGGAATGCTGGCGTAAACGCTGATGCCCTGTTCTTCGAGCACTTGCGGGCTTTCGATGCCGCGGTTAAACAGCGAGCGCAGCAGCACACCGACCACCGAAACAATCAGGCCCAGGATAATGCTGCCAAGGATGATCAGCGCTTTCTTCGGCTTCAGTACGCCCGGTTGTGCAATGGCCGGGTCGACGATACGCACATCACCAACGGTGCTCGCCTGGGTGATACGCAGCTCCTGCTGTTTGTTCAGCAACTGCATATAAACCTGCTGGCCTGATTCGACATCGCGCGTCAGACGCACAATCTCCTGTTGCGTTTCCGGCATCGCGGTGATGCGATCGTTCAGCTTCGCTTTCTCATCTTCCAGCGCTTTACGTTTTTCCAGCAGGGTGCGGTACGCCGGGTGCGCTTTGGTATAGAGCTTGGAGATTTCGGCTTCGCGGAAAGTCAGTTCGTTCAACTGCGCGTCGATGTTGACCATCGAATCGAGCACCGATTTCGCTTCCAGCGGCAAGTCGACGGAGTCTTTGCGCTGACGGTAGGTGTTCAGTTTTTCCTCGGCCTCATCGAGGTTTTTGCGCACTTCCGGCAGTTGCTTATCGAGGAAGACCAGGCTTTTGGCCGCTTCTTCGGATTTACGCTCAATGTTTTGCTCAAGGTAGTTGCGCGTGATGCTGTCCAGAATAGCGCGGATCTGATCACGGTCTTCGCCGGTATAGGTGAGGCTCAGCACGCCGGTGTCTTTGCCGTTTTCGGTTACCGTCAGGTTGTTTTGCAGGTTGTTAATCATGCCAAGCGTAGAAAACTTGGTCACGGTGAACTCGCTGTCATTCGAGGCCTGAATGGCGCTCACCATCATGGTGACGCCTTGCTTGCTGAGTTGCTGCCCCACTTCGCCGCGCGCTTCAAAACCACCGTCGCTGCTTAGCAGATACTGTTTCGGGCTGAGTACTTTTAATGTGAAAGTCTGATCGTTCATGCCTTTTGGCAGCGTGAACGTGGTGACTTTCACCGTCTCGTTCTGCCGTCCCATCAGGCGATCCCACCCTGCGCCAAACAGCGGGAAGGTGTTCTTGACCACGGAGATATCCAGATCAAGATCGTCAACGGTTTTACCCAGTACCAGGCGTGACTGGATAAGCTGGATTTCCGCGTCCGACGCCGGTGGCTTGTTCGACAGCGCACTGTTCAGATCCTGTACCAGCGAACTTCCGGTGTTCTGCTCGATTTGCACCAGCGCGTCAGCGCTGTAAATGGGGGTGGCGAACAGGCAGTAGACAACAGCAATCAGTGCGAAGACCGAGGTGATGCCCAGCACCCACCAGCGAGCTTCAATGATTGTGCCGAGCAAACGGCCAATATCGATTTCGTCGTTGCCCACCGCCGGGGCAGCAGAATGCGAATGGTGTGTTTTCTCTGTCATTATTATCCCTGCTGAGCTTGCAATGCCTGCGCCCAATGGCGGGCAGACTGGTCAAGTAAGGTGTAAATAGCTTCAAAAGCTTCACGACTTTTGCGATACGGGTCGGGGATCTCCCGCTCGTTATCCCAGTGGCCAAATAACATGACCTTTCCACGCATTTCCGGGGCAATCTCGCACAGGCGGGCAATATGACGTTTTTCCATCACCAGAATCAGGTCGTATTCGCGGCACATTTTTCCGGTAATTTGTCGTGCGCAGTGCCCTTCCAGAGAGAGTTGATGATCCGCCGCCACACTCACGGCGTTGGCGTCCGCGCTACGTCCAACCAGCGCTCCCAGCCCGGCTGACGCCACCGTTAAAGCGGGCTGGTATTTTTTCAGCAGCCGTTCTGCCGTCGGGGAACGGCAAATGTTCCCCACGCATACCACCAGAATTTTGTTGAACATAGTCATTGCAGATTTTGGATGTCGTTGGCCGTGTTGGTCATGTAGCGAACGCCACTGATTGTCGGCAGCAACTGGTTGATAAGACGGTTCCAACGCGCAACCGGTGCAGTCGTGACATACACCACGTCATACGGCTGGAGACGGAAGTTCGTTGCCATAACCAGCGATGTGGCATCCGACATATCGAGCTGGTAGATGTTGGCGATCTTGTTGCCACGGCCACTTTCGTTGCCTTTGAGCGGACGAATAACAAAAATGCCGCTGGCGTTGGAGGTGGTCAGATCGATACCTTCGGCCTGGCCGAGCGCTTCGGTCAGCGTCATGCCGCTGAAGTCCATTTTGAGCGTGCTCTGTTTTTTCACTTCGCCCATCACGAACACTTTCAGATCGTCATTACGCGGAACAAACAGAATGTCGCCGGGGTAGAGCAAACGGTTCTGGCTTAGATCGCCGTTTTGCATCAGCGCCTGCAGTGAAATGCGCTGCTCCTGGCCCTGGTGTGTCAGCACGACGTTGCGCCAGTCTGCGCTGTCGGTCAGACCACCTGCGGCATTGATCGCGTCAAGAACGGTAAGCGGTACGTTGGTGATCGCCTGCTGACCAGATTTTGCCACCTGGCCGGAGATATAGGCTTTTTGCGAGCGGAACGCGGCGATATTAACGTCCACCTGCGGGTCAGCAATATAGGTCGCTAAACGGCTGGTAATATCACTACGGATCTCATTCAGCGTCTTACCGGCAACGTGGATCTTGCCGACATACGGATAGAACATGGTGCCATCGGGTTGTACCCAGTTACCGGCATCGCTCGAACTACGATACTGACCGGCTGGCGTGGTAAGTTCCGGGTGATCCCACACGGTTACGTTCAGCACATCCCCTGGGCCAACGCGGTACTGGTAGGCGGAAATCTCCTGATCCAGTGACATATTCGGTTGAGCAACATTGTTGCGCGGGCGCAATTGTTCAATCAGACGTGGGGTTAATGGATAGACATTCACCATACGGTCTATATCAAAATCAGCATCCTGCTGTTTAATCACATCCTTTCCCATCGTAGACATATTGCTCCCGGGGAAGACGGTGCAGCCACTCATCAAGCTAATGGACACCAATAATGGCATCAATTTCGTTTTAGATTTCATCATTGATTAATTATCACTTTGGCAGAGTAATTATCCTGTGCGATTTAAATAAGCGCTCAAGCTGTACACAGATTCAGAATGCAGTTAATTCTTGAGAAATATAACTGGCATCAGTCCTAAAAAGCGTTTATTCAACCACATGCGATTACAGAATAATCCAGGCTGATTGACATACCCGCAGGCACGCTACCGCCCCTGGCTTTCAGTTACCAATTCACTGATTGACGCTAAGTCATTGATAGTCATCCATTACATCCTCTTTCTGGTGGCGCTATTTGCCAACCAGATAAAATACGGCAGGTACCGGCTTTCGCACTGATTAACAATGCTGAAAATAAAGACGCTGGTATATTTGAACGATGCTGGAGGAATTGTTGCAGCTAAGCGAATAGCAGGCAAGGCGACATTCAGAGATAAACATCTTTTTAAGAATAATATTAAGACCAAAATTTTAGCTTTTTAGGATTTACCGCATATTGACAAAAAACTGACATGGTATTACCCATGCGACTTTTCTTATTTTCCATATTTAAATAGTGATAGTTAATCCCAGAAACAATAAGGGAATAACATTTAAAGCGTTTTAAATAACCTCCTAAAATAAGATAAATCGCAGGCTGACATTGCAATTTATCTCAGCTTTATCCATGATCGCATTGTGACAATTGTCATATCACATAAGGTGTTACGTTAACGATGGAATGGATTGCCGATCCGTCAATCTGGGCTGGTCTGGTCACATTGGTAGTGATTGAACTGGTGCTCGGTATTGATAACCTGGTTTTTATTGCAATTCTCGCCGAGAAATTGCCGCCAGCACAGCGTGACCGCGCGCGCGTCACCGGTCTGATACTCGCCATGCTGATGCGTCTGCTGCTGCTGGCCTCAATTTCCTGGCTGGTCACGCTGACCCAACCTTTATTTACCGTACGCGGCCTCAGTTTCAGCGCCCGCGATTTAATCATGTTAGTGGGCGGGCTATTCCTGTTATTTAAAGCAACGGTTGAACTCAACGAGCGCCTCGAAGGGAAAGACAGCGACAACCCCACGCAGCGGCGCGGCGCGAAATTCTGGGCCGTGGTGACGCAGATTGTTGTGCTGGACGCGGTTTTCTCACTGGATTCCGTGATCACCGCCGTGGGGATGGTTGATCACCTGGCCGTGATGATGGCGGCGGTGGTTATCGCCATTTCGCTGATGCTGCTGGCGAGTAAAACCCTCACCCGCTTCGTCAATAACCATCCTACGATTGTTATTCTGTGTCTCAGCTTCCTGCTGATGATCGGTTTCAGCCTGGTGGCCGACGGCTTTGGTTTCCATATTCCGAAAGGTTACCTGTACGCCGCCATTGGCTTCTCGGTCATGATTGAAGCGCTGAACCAGTTGGCAATTTTCAACCGCCGCCGTTTTCTGTTCGCCAACCGAACGCTGCGACAGCGCACCACCGAAACGGTCATGCGCTTGCTGAGCGGGCGTAAAGAAGATGCAGAGCTGGATGCCGATACCGCCTCGATGTTGCGCGACGGCGACGATGGCCAGATTTTCAACCCGCAAGAGCGGCGGATGATTGAGCGCGTGCTGAATCTTAATCAGCGCACGGTGAGCAGCATCATGACGTCGCGTCACGATATTGAACATATCGATCTGAGCGCGCCGGAAGCTGAAGTCCGTGCCCTGCTGGATAAAAACCAGCATACGCGCGTGGTGGTTACCGGTGGCGAAGAGGATGATACCCTGCTGGGCGTGGTGCATATCCTCGATCTGCTCCAGCAATCGTTACACGGCGAACCGCTCGATCTGCGTGTGCTGGTACGACAACCGCTGGTGTTCCCGGAAGGATTGCCGTTGTTGCAGGCGCTGGAACAGTTCCGTAATGCCCGTACTCATTTTGCGTTTGTGGTGGATGAGTTTGGCTCCGTTGAAGGGGTGGTCACTCTAAGCGATGTGATGGAAACCATCGCTGGCAATTTGCCCAACGAAGTCGAAGAGATTGACGCGCGCCACGATATTCAGAAAAACAGTGACGGTAGCTGGACGGCGAACGGCCATATGCCGCTGGAAGATCTGGTGCAGTATGTACCGCTGCCGCTCGACGATAAACGCGAGTATCACACCATTGCCGGGCTGCTAATGGAGTATCTGCAACGCATTCCGCAGCCAGGAGAAGAGGTTCAGGTGGGTGATTACCTGCTAAAAACGCTGGATGTCGAAAGCCACCGGGTACAAAAAGTGCAGCTTATTCCGCTTGGCAGCGACAATAATCTCGATTACGAAGTGTAAAACATGCCGGGGTTCGCCCCGGCCATTCCCGCCTGCTTTCCTACGCTTTGACAATCGCAATACCACGCTGGGCAAACGGCTCCAGTGTGTGCTCATCGGTTTGCGCATCGACCACCAGCGTATTGATAAGTCCGATATCACCGATCACCCACGGTGAAGCGGTGTTTAATTTTTCCGGAGAGGCCAGCACCACCGTCTCCGCCGCCCTTCGCGCCATGGCATGCTTGATACGCGACTCTTCGAAATCACCGGTGCTTAAACCCGCTTCAACATGCACGCCGGTCACCCCCATAAAAAAGAGATCGGTGCGCACGCGAGCAATCCCCTCCAGCGCCGCCGCGCCGACATTAACGATAGAGTGTTTATAAAGCTGGCCGCCAATCATCACCACGTTAATCAACGGATGTTGTGCCAGCCCGACAGCGATACTCGGGCTGTGGGTGACAACCGTAATGCGCAAGTCTTCCGGGAAAAAACGGATTAACTCACTGGTAGTGGTGCCGCCATCGATCATCACCACCTGCCCGGGGGATACCAGCTCTGCCCCTTTCTGCGCGATCCGCCGCTTGGCATCCGATTGCAATGTTTGTCGCTCGGAAAAGGTGACCACCGCCGCCGATGCCGGTAACGCACCGCCGTGCACCCGCTGCAAGCGCCCTTCCGCCGCCAGTTCGCGTAAATCGCGGCGCACCGTATCTTCTGATATGCCGAACTGCTCACTGAGATTTTTTGACAGCACCTGTCCCTCTTCAGCGAGGCGGGCAAGGATCAGTTGTTTGCGTTGTGAGGTCAACATGAGGTGCTCCTGATTGCACGAAATATCTTGTTAATGCACGAAAGTGCACGTTAAGATGCGATCTTACGTCCTGAGGAGCGAATATGCCATCTGAAAATGCACAAATACGCATTATTGCGACCAAACCCTTATCCGAAGACTGGGGCAAACTGACGAAGTACACCTTTGACTTTCGTCGCAGAGACGGCGAATGGCAGCGCCAGAGCCGCGAAGTTTACGATCGCGGCAATGGCGCGGTGATCCTGCTGTATAACCTGAGCAAACGCAGCGTGATCCTCACCCGGCAGTTTCGCTTGCCGCTATTCGTTAACCAGCACAGCGGCTTTTTACTGGAAGCGGCAGCCGGCTTACTGGATGAGCTTGCCGCAGAAGAGCGCATAAAACAGGAAGCAGAAGAGGAGACCGGTTACCGCCTTGAGCAGGTGCAAAAAGTGTTTGAAGCGTGGATGAGCCCCGGTTCAGTCAGCGAAAAATTGCACTTTTTTATCGCCGAATATGATGACAGCCGGCGCATCAGCAATGGCGGCGGTTTAGCAGATGAAGGCGAGGATATCGAAGTGGTGGAGATGGATTTTAGCGCCGCACTGGCGGCTATCCGCAGCGGAGAGATTGCCGACGGCAAAACCATTATGTTGTTACAGCACCTGGCGCTGGAAGGCATTTTGTAAATTGCGTTGCCGGGTGGCGCAGTGTCCACCCGGCACGCTGGCTCGCTTACATCTTCTCAAGCAGTTTTTTCACATCTTTGCCGCTCTGGCGCTCTTTATTGCGATCCGCCCAGTCATTTAACCGGCGTTTCGCTTCATCCTGCAGATGTTTACGCAGCAGTTGATCCACTTGCAGGCTGTAGTTGAGCGTCTGCCATTTACCGTATACGCGCAGTGGAACTGGGGTATTTTTCAGGAAATCGATAAGCTCGCTCTCCCCTTTCCAGCCTTCCATCACGCGCACTTCAAAGCGCGTATCCGCCTGCTCTTTCACCAGATCCATCTCGCCTTCGCCGGTCAAAGAAAGCAGCGCTGAACTACCCTGCATATCACTGAATTTCATCTGACCTTTATCCAGCGATACATCGCTGGTGAAGCTATCAAGGCGCGTGGCGTTATCGTAGTTTTCCTGCGACTGCACATCGCTGCTGCGCGCCACGGCCTGTTGCACCAGTTGCTGGAAGTTGAGCCCTTCCATACGGCTGTTTTTCAAATCAACATGCGCCTCGCCCTGCCAGTGGCGGCGGAAATTCTCGGCGTCGATACGCGGCCCGGAAAAATCGCCCGCCATGCTCAGGCTGCCGGTCAGGGCAATCGGGTAATTAAAGGCTTTCAGGATGGTGCCGATTTCCACGTTATCCAGTTTTGGCTGGAAGGTCGCGAGCGATCCCTCACCGCGCACATCCAGCTCGCCAGGTAACGAGATCTGCCCGTTGCCCATTTTGCCTTGCAGGGTAGGAATCGACAGCAAACCGGCATTATTGTTGAATTGTCCGACCACATCCGCAAACTGCATACCGCGCCAGCGCACGCTTTTCGCGCTAATGCCAATCTGTGCGGTAAAACTGCGTAACCCTTCGTACTGCGGTATATCCAGGCTGGTGGAGATAACCGGGCGCGGCAGGCGGTTTTGCGCCTGCCCTTGCTGCTGCGGCGAGCCGCTGTTATCGGCGGTCTGCTCCGGCGGTAACAAATTATCAAGATTGAGGGAGTCAAACTGCAAATCGAGCGCCCACACCGGCAGGTTGCCAAACGTCACGCTGCCGTTACCGGTGAGCGAGGTGTCGTTCGCGCGCAGGCTCAGATCGTTGAGCGTCAGGCGCTGCTGAGCACGTTGCCACTGCGCCTGTAAGCGTCCTTCCCCTTCGATGCCCTGCGTCGGGACATCGCCGCCCTGCAATTGCCATTTCACGTTATCGATGGCTGCGGTGAGGTTATGCGGATAGTCGCGAGCATCCACTTGCGCGCTGAAAGAGAGGGTTAAATCACGTTGATTGCGGTTAATCCGCCCGGCGAAATCAAGCTTTGCCTGGTGCAACGAATCCTGCTCCATTTGCAGGCGAATATCGCGCACCGTCAGTTGTTCATCATCATCGTGCTGGAACACCAGCACGCTATCAGCCACTTGCAGACTGGCGATGTCCCATGACCAGCCGCGATCCTCTTCCACCTGCGGCAGATTGTTTTCACGCGGTGCCACGGGGGCGCCTTGTTGCGGCGCAGCGGCGCTTTGCGGCGTTAACTGGATAACCGCGCCTTTCAGCATCACCTGTTTGACATGCAGCTGGTGCGACAGCAACGGCCACAGGTTAACGTCAAGGCGCATATTATCGGCGGCGACCACCGGCGTCTGCGCACCGGGAGCGGTTAAGGTCATCCGCCCTGAGAGAATGCTAAGCTGCGGCCAGACATGCCAGCGCAACGGGCCATCAAGCTGCAATTGGTAACCGCTACGGGCTTCAACCTGACGCACCATATAAGCGCGAAAATCGTTGGGATTGACCAGTAGCACCAGCGCCGAAAGGCCGGCTACCAGCACGACCAACAGAATCATCAGCGTGGTTAACACTCTTCTCATGGCGTCCTCAGTAGGTCTGCTTCACTCAGTCTTTATCAATACGGCTGGCGACCGCGCCTTGCTGATCGCGATATTTCGCATCTTCACGGCGGTTATAAGGGCGTTCTGCCGGGCCGGAGAGCGGCTCGAAACTCAACGCACCAATCAGCATACCCGGGCGCAGCGCCAGCGGCAGTTTGCCTGAATTATAGAACTCCAGCACGATACAGCCTGACCAGCCGGGATCGATACGGTGCGCGGTAACATGCACCATCAAACCCAGACGCGCCAGCGAAGAGCGACCGTCCAGCCAGCCGACCAAATCCGCAGGCAGCGTGACGGATTCATACGTCACCGCCAGCGCCAGTTCGCCAGGGTGCAGGTAAAAAGCGTCGCCTTCTGCCAGCACAATTTCATCGCTCATCACCCGATCAAGCGCCGCGCTGACTTCGTGTTTCGGGCCACTGAGATCGATAAACGCCGCCGTGTGCCCACTGAATGTGCGGAATTTGTTGCCCAGGCGGACATCAACCGTCGCACCGTTAATACGCTCAACCGGCGGGCGCGGATTAATCGCGAGCCGACCGTCGTTCAACCAGGCTTCAATATCTCGGTCACAAAGACGCATGGCACATTCTCCTTTTGATGCGACATACCCCTGAGCGCGCCTCAGGGGCCGGGCAAATTAATACGAACGGTGACAATCTAACATTATTACTCAAAGAATTGGCTGATTTTGGCTTTCAGAATATCAATGGCGATGCGGTTTTTACCGCCGCGCGGCACGATAATATCGGCGTACTGTTTGGAGGGTTCAATAAACTGCAGGAACATTGGACGCACGGTTTTCTGGTATTGCGCCATTACCGAATCCATTGAACGACCACGCTCGTTAACGTCACGTTTGATACGGCGCATCAGGCAGATATCCAGCGGCGTATCGACGAAAATCGAGAAGTTCATCGCATCGCGCAGGCGTGAATCGGTCAGCAGCAGGATCCCTTCCAGGATGATGACTTTTTTGGCTTCAATGCGAATAGTTTCTTGCGTACGGGTATGTTCAACGTAGCTATAAACCGGTAATTCAATGGCTTCGCCGCGTTTAAGCGATTCTAAATGCTGGAATAACAGGCTGTGATCCATCGCGCTCGGATGGTCATAGTTGGTTTTTACACGTTCTTCCATCGACAGATGGCTTTGATCTTTGTAGTAACTGTCTTCCGGAATAACGCCAATATGTTCATCACCTACCTGCTCGCGCAGTTCGCGGTAAAGTGTGCTGGCAATAAGGCTTTTACCTGAAGCGGATGCGCCGGCGATACCGATAATGACGCACTGATGAGACTGATCAGTCATAAATTTAGCGACCTGATAACCTGGATGTAAAGGAAGGGCGACGCCAGAGCGTCAAACGCCGCAATTATAGGGATTTCACCGTCACGATACCAGTCGAATAGACACGGGATTCAGGTGTGATAAAAAGTCGCCAATTTTTACCCGCGAAACGCATTCTTCGCAAAGCAAACTGCTCAAAAATGGAGCGCGATACGCGTTTTATTCATCCACTAAGTAATTAATAACACTATGATGTCAAATTATGAGCGCCCGCCATAGGAATTGTAAATTGTTTGTACTAGCATAATCCAAATTTCAAATTTCATTCGTCGGACTCTGTTCCGGACGGCACAGGGCTTGCGGATTAAGCGGTAATGAAGAAACAACACCAGCGCGTTTTGGTTACCACACCCTATCCTGGACTGCGGCTCCTCAGTTTAGGGTTACTCTCTTTTATTTTTACCCTGTTCTCGCTGGAACTGATCCGCTTTGGTACCATCATTGCCCCGCTCTGGTTTCCCACCGCGATCATGACTGTGGCATTTTACCGCCACGCGGGCAAGATGTGGCCCGGCATCGCGTTCACCTGCGCGCTGGGGAATGTTGCCGCCACCGTGCTGCTTTTTTCCGCCTCTTTTGTCGACCTGCGCTATACCGCCGTGAATGTTGTCGAAGCGGCCATCGGCGCGGTAATGCTGCGTAAATTGCTGCCCTGGTATAACCCGCTGCAAAATCTGGGCGACTGGATCCGCCTTGCTATTGGTAGCGCGGTGGTTCCGCCGCTGGTTGGCGGGGCGCTAATCTGTTTGCTGGTACCGCCAGAAAACGTTTTGCGGACCTTTATTGTCTGGGTGTTGTCAGAATCCATCGGCGCGCTGGCGCTGGTGCCGCTTGGGCTGTTATTCAAACCGCACTATTTGCTGCGCCATCGTAAACCGCAATTGCTGCTGGAAACGCTGGCGACGCTTGCCGTTACGCTGACGCTCAGCTGGCTGGCGCTGCACTATTTACCGTGGCCTTTCACCGCCGTCATTGTGCTGTTGATGTGGAGCGCGGTTCGTCTGCCGCGCATGGAAGCGTTTCTGGTCTTTTTGATCACCGTCATGATGGTGTCGTTGATCATCGCGCGGGAGCCGAACCTGATTATCGCGCCGAAAAGCAGCGTGATGACCAACGCGCCCTGGCTGCCGTTTTTGATGATCCTGCTGCCGGTTAACGTTATGACCATGGTGATGTACGCCTTTCGCGCCGAGCGTAAGCACATTACCGAAAGCGAAGAGCGTTTTCGTAACGCCATGGAATATTCCGCCATTGGTATGGCGTTAGTCGGCACCGATGGGCAGTGGCTGCAGGCCAACAAAGCGCTGTGCCAGTTTCTGGGTTACAGCCAGGATGAACTGCGTTTAATGAACTTTCAGCAGCTCACCTGGCCGGAAGATTTACACAAAGACCTCGAGCTGCTTGACCAACTGGTGCGCGGCGACATTCCCACCTACTCGCTGGAAAAGCGCTATTACACGCGTAATGGCGATCTGGTCTGGGGGCTGCTGGCCGTTTCCGTCGTGCGCCATGCCGACGGCACCCCGCTCTATTTCATTGCCCAGATAGAAGATATTAACGATCTGAAGCAGACCGAGTGGGTGAACAAGCGCCTGATGGAGCGCATTACCCTTGCAAATGAAGCAGGTGGTATCGGTATCTGGGAATGGGAGCTGGAGCCCGACATCATTAGCTGGGATAAACGGATGTTTGAGATGTACGAAGTCCCCGCGCATATGAAACCGACCTGGCATCTGTGGTACGAACGCATTTTGCCGGAAGATCGCCCGGAAACCGAGCGCGTTATCCGCGATGCGCTGGCCGCCCGCGTCGCCTTCAAACTGGAATTCAGAGTGCCGGTTAAAGAGGGGATTCGCCATATCCGCACCCTTGCCAACCGCGTACTCAATAAGAACGGCGAAGTTGAGCGGCTGCTCGGCGTCAATATGGACATGACCGAGGTAAAACAGCTGAACGATGCGCTGTTCCAGGAAAAAGAGCGACTGCACATTACGCTGGATTCCATCGGCGAAGCGGTGCTGTGTACCGATGTTGATATGAAAGTCACCTTTATGAATCCGGTGGCGGAAAAAATGAGTGGCTGGCCACAAGAACACGCCATTGGTCAGCCTTTGTTGACAGTGCTGCGTATCACCTTCGGCGATAACGGTCCGGTGATGGAAAACATTCATAGCGGCGATATGTCGCGTACTGCGATTGAGCAGGATGTGGTGCTGCACTGTCGCACCGGCGGCAGCTTTGATATCCACTATAGCGTCACGCCGTTAAGCACGCTGGACGGGCAAAATATCGGCTCGGTGCTGGTTATTCAGGATGTCACCGAGTCGCGCAAAATGCTGCGCCAGCTCAGTTACAGCGCCTCTCACGATGCTCTCACCCATCTGGCGAACCGCGTCAGTTTTGAAAATCATCTCAAGCGTCTGCTGGTGACAGTGCAGGAGTTCCACCAGCGACACGCGCTGGTGTTTATCGATCTCGACCGCTTTAAGGCCGTGAATGACACCGCCGGGCATGCCGCCGGTGATGCCTTGTTGCGTGAAATTTCTTCGCTGATGCTCAGCATGCTGCGATCCACCGATATTCTCGCCCGCCTGGGCGGTGATGAGTTTGGCCTGCTGCTGCCGGACTGTAATGTCGAGAGTGCACGCTATATCTCCGGGCGGATGATTGAAGCCATCAATGATTACCAGTTTATGTGGGAAGGCCGTTTGCACCGCATCGGTGCCAGCGCAGGGATTACGATTATTGATGAGACCAATTACCAGGCCTCAGACGTTATGTCGCAGGCGGATATCGCCTGTTACGCCTCCAAAAACAATGGCCGCGGCATCGTTACCGTCTACGAAGCGCAGCAAGGGCTGATGCAGCATGAGCGCAGCTTGATGTCGCTGGATGAGCAGTGGCATATGATCAAAGACAACCATTTGCTGATGATTGCACGCGGCGTGGCCTCTCCGCGTGTGCCGGAGGCCTGCAATTTCTGGCTGCTGTCGCTGCGCCTGTGGACCAGCGAAGGGGAGGTGATGGAGGAGCACGCGTTCCGCTCAGGGTTGTCGGAACCGGAACTTATCCGCGCACTCGACAGACGGGTGTTTCATGAATTTTTCCGCAACCATGCGACAGCCGTCGCGGGTAAAGGCCTTGGTGTCGCCCTGCCCCTGTCCGTCGTTGGGCTGGCAAGTCAGTCTTTGGTGACGGAACTACTGCAAATGCTGGAAAGCGGGCCACTGCCGGGGCGTTTGCTGCATCTGATTATTCATGCCGATGCGCTGATGCGTGAAGGCAACACCATTAATGAGAATCTCAAACGCCTGCGCCATGCGGGTTGCCGCATTATTTTCAGCCATATCGGTCACGATCTGGAAGTGTTTAACCACCTCACACCGCATATGGCCGACTACCTGTTGCTGGAGCCTGAGTTAGTCACCAATGTCCACGGCAACCTGATGGACGAGATGATGGTGACCATTATTCAGGGTCACGCGCAGCGACTGGGCGTGAAAAGTATCGCCGGGCCGACTCATCAGCCGCTGATGATGGATACCCTGTCGGGGATCGGTATTGATTTGATCTACGGGGATATTATTTCGCAGGCGCAGCCGCTGGATTTGATGCTGAATACCAGTTATTTCGCCATTAACTGACAAGAGGTAATAAGGCTATTTTACTTGCCATTTTGAAACCGGGCAGTGCTCAAAATCCTCACGTACTACGTGTACGCTCCGGTTTTTCCGCGCTGGCCGGTTCCAAACTTGCTGCGACAATAACGCCTTATTTTCCTCTTGTGCGCAATTAACAGCCTTATTCCCCTTCCGGCTGCCAGCCATCGGTATACCAGACATGCAACAACGCATATGAGCGCCACGGCTGCCAGCGCGCCGCGTAGCGGCGGATTTGCGCGGGTGTCATCCCGGCAAAACGCTGCTTAATCAGGTAATCATCCGGCAGGAACACATCTTTCGCCTGCCAGCCACGCAGCGCGAAGTAGTTCGCAGTCCAGCGACCGATACCCGGCCAGGTTTGCAGCGCTTTCACCCCTTGTTCCACATCCGCGGGTGGAGTGAGCGGGAATGTACCGTCGCAGACCGTCTGCGCGAGAAAAATGAGCGACTCCGCGCGTTTTAACGGCATGCCCAGCGCTTTGAGTTCTTCCGGTTGCGCTTGTGCCAGTTGCTGCGGCGCGGGAAAGCAGATCATTCCCGGCGCTTCTGCCAGCGGTTCACCGAAGCGCTGCGCCACTTTTGCGGTCAGCTTCGCCGCCATCGCCACGCTCACCAGTTGCCCCAGAATCGCCCGCACCGCCTGTTCAAACGGATCCACGCTGCCCGGCAAACGTAAACCGGGACGCGCCGCACCCAGTGAGCCCAGCGCGGTGTTGACGATTTCTGCATCACAATCCAGATCAAACAAACCACGCAGGCGCGCGAGGCAGTATTCAGCCACTGGCACAAGCCCATCGCTGAGCGTGACCTTCAGCGTCGCGGTGGCTTCGTCAGGCTCGGCGGTGATTAACCCGCGATGCCCGTGATAATGGAATGTGCGCACATAACGCGTTGCGCTAATCTCCTCAACGCCCGCCACGGCGCGCGCGCGTAAAAAATCGAACATCCACGCCCAGTCATACGGCTTGCGCCAGTGCAGTGTGTACATAGCAACTCCTGAATAGTGACGCTAACAGCATAACAAACCGGGGATTTTCCGCCTTGCTTTCATATTCCGGTTGTCGCCCGCCACGCATTCGGCTAAAGTCGCCCCCCTTCTTCACTGGCATGGGGATAAACACGTGTTTGTTGGCTTTGACTACGGTACGGCAAACTGCTCGGTCGCGGTGATGCGCGACGGCGCAGCGCAACTGCTGAAAATGGAAAATAACAGTACCTTACTCCCGTCGATGCTCTGCGCACCGACGCGTGAAGCGGTCAGCGAGTGGCTCTATCGCCACCATCAGGTTCCGGCGACAGACGGCGAAACCCAGGCGCTGCTGCGCCGGGCGATGAGCTTTAACCGCGAGGAAGATATTGAGGTTAGCGCCGCCAGCGTGCAGTTCGGGCTGGCTTCATTGCGTCAATACGTCAGCGACCCGGAAGAGGTGTACTTTGTTAAATCACCGAAATCCTTCCTGGGCGCCAGCGGCCTGAAACCGCAGCAAATCGCCCTGTTCGAAGACCTGGTGTGCGCCATGATGCTGCATATCCGCCAGCAGGCAGAAACGCAACTGCCGGAAAGCATTGATCAGGCCGTGATTGGTCGCCCGATCAACTTCCAGGGGCTGGGCGGCGATGAGGCGAACGCGCAGGCGCAAGGCATCCTGGAGCGTGCCGCAAAACGCGCCGGGTTCCGTGATGTGGTGTTCCAGTTCGAACCGGTCGCCGCCGGGCTCGATTTTGAAGCAACGTTAAGCGCCGAAAAACGTGTGCTGGTGGTCGATATCGGCGGCGGTACGACAGACTGCTCATTATTGCTGATGGGGCCGCAGTGGCGCGATAAGCAAGAGCGCGCCGCCAGCCTGTTAGGGCATAGCGGCTGCCGCGTTGGCGGTAACGATTTAGACATTGCGCTGGCGTTCAAAAGCCTGATGCCGCTGCTCGGCATGGGCGGTCAGACAGAAAAAGGCATCGCGCTGCCGATACTGCCCTGGTGGAATGCGGTAGCGATTAACGATGTTCCCGCGCAGACCGAGTTTTACAGCGCCGCCAATGGCCGCCTGCTTAACGATCTCCTGCGCGACGCGCGCGACGCGGAGAAAGTAGCGCTGCTGGTAAAAGTCTGGCGGCAGCGTCTGAGCTACCGGTTAGTGCGCAGCGCCGAAGAGAGCAAAATCGCCCTTTCCGACGACACCCAGGTTACCGCTCCCTTGCCATTTATTAGCGATGACCTCGCGGCGGCGATTGACCAGGATGGTCTGGAAAGCGCGCTAAATCAGCCACTGCAACGCATCCTTGAACAGGTGCAACTGGCGCTGGAAAACAGTGCGGAAACGCCGGAAATGATTTATCTCACCGGCGGTAGCGCGCGTTCACCGCTGATTAAAAAAGCGCTGGCGCAAACCCTGCCGGGGATCCCGATTGCGAGCGGCGATGACTTCGGCTCCGTCACCGCCGGTCTTGCGCGCTGGGCGCAGACACTGTTCCGTTAATATCTTGCCGGGAGGATCCCTCCCGGCATTATTTTCTTCTTTAAAATCCCCCTAACGCAAATTACCCTACCTGCCATACGTTTCCAGACAGTGTTTCATTTTTCCTCCATTTTTCCGGGGCATGCCGTTACTAAACTAGTATTATTTCGCCATTAGTTTTCCGATGAGATACCTATAACGATGAAAGGCAGTGTTACGTTTCGCCGCACGCTTGTCGCGGCCGTGGTCATGGCGGTAGCGGGCGTAGCCTGGTACCAGTTCGCACATAAAGAGACTTCTTCTACCGCCACCGGGCAGACTCAGCGCCAGGGCGCGCCGGGCGGAGGTCGCCACGGTATGCGCGGCGGCGCGCTGCCGCCGGTGCAGGCCGCAACGGCAACCCGCGAAGCCGTACCGCGTTATCTCTCCGGGCTCGGCACCATTACCGCCGCTAATACCGTTACCGTGCGCAGCCGCGTTTCGGGCCAGCTTATGGCGATCCATTTCCAGGAAGGCCAGCAAGTAAAAGCCGGCGATCTGCTGGCGGAAATCGACCCAAGCCAGTTCAACGTGGCGCTGGCGCAAGCGCAGGGCCAGTTGGCGAAAGATAAAGCCACACTCGCCAACGCCCGCCGCGATCTTTCGCGCTACCAGCAACTGGCGAAAACCAGCCTGGTTTCGCGCCAGGATCTCGATAGCCAGCAGGCGCTGGTCACCGAATCGGAAGGCACCGTGAAAGCCGATGAAGCCGCTGTAGCCAGCGCGCAGTTAGAGCTGGACTGGAGCCGCATAACCGCCCCCATTTCCGGGCGAGTGGGTTTAAAACAGGTGGATATTGGTAACCAAATCAGCAGCAGCGACACCACCGGCATCGTGGTGTTGACGCAAACCCACCCCATCGATCTGGTGTTTACCCTGCCGGAAAGCGAAATCGCCACCGTGGTGCAGGCGCAAAAAGCAGGCCAGCAACTGGTGGTGGAAGCCTGGGATCGCACCAATAAACAGAAGCTGAGCAGCGGCACATTGTTAAGCCTCGATAACCAGATTGACGCCACCACCGGCACCATCAAACTGAAAGCCCGCTTTGATAACCAGGACGATGCCCTGTTCCCCAACCAGTTCGTCAACGCGCGCATGCTGGTTGCCACGCAGCAGGACGCGGTAGTGATCCCGGCAGCCGCCCTGCAAATGGGCAACGAAGGCAACTTCGTCTGGGTTCTGAACGACAAGAACCAGGTCAGCAAACACACCGTCACGCCAGGTATTCAGGACAGCCAGAAAGTGGTGATTGCCGCCGGTCTGTCGGCGGGCGATCGCGTGGTGACGGACGGCATTGACCGCCTGACCGAAGGGGCGAAAGTGGAAGTCGTGGATGCGAAAAACGCCGACGCCGTACCGGCAAAGCGTGAACATCCGGCCAAAGGAGCGCAGTCCTGATGCAGTTGCTACCGCCGGGCCGGACGGGCGGCCCTTCCCGTCTGTTTATTTTGCGTCCGGTCGCCACCACGCTGTTGATGGTGGCGATCCTGCTGGCCGGTATTATCGGCTACCGTTTTCTGCCCGTTTCCGCGCTGCCTGAAGTTGATTACCCGACCATTCAGGTAGTGACGCTCTACCCCGGTGCCAGCCCCGATGTGGTCACTTCGGCGATCACCGCGCCGCTGGAGCGCCAGTTTGGTCAGATGTCCGGCTTAAAACAGATGTCGTCGCAAAGTTTCGGCGGCGCGTCGGTGGTGACCTTGCAGTTCCAGCTCAGTTTGCCGCTGGATGTCGCCGAGCAGGAAGTGCAGGCGGCGATGAATGCCGCTAACAGCCTGCTCCCCTCCGATCTGCCCAACCCGCCGGTCTACAGCAAAGTTAACCCGGCAGACCCACCGATTATGACGCTCGCCGTCACCTCTTCCGCCATGCCCATGACCCAGGTGGAAGATATGGTGGAAACGCGCGTCGCGCAGAAAATCTCGCAGGTTTCCGGCGTCGGTCTGGTGACACTTTCTGGCGGCCAGCGCCCGGCGGTGCGTGTCAAACTCAATGCCCAGGCGATTGCGGCTCTCGGGCTGACCAGCGAAACCATTCGCACCGCCATCAGTAACGCCAACGTCAATTCGGCGAAAGGCAGCCTCGACGGTCCAACCCGCGCCGTCACGCTCTCCGCCAACGATCAGATGCAGTCTGCCGAAGAGTATCGCCAGTTGATTGTCGCGTATCAGAATGGCGCACCGATCCGGCTTGGCGATATCGCGACCGTTGAACAAGGCGCAGAAAATAGCTGGCTTGGCGCATGGGCTAATAAGCAACAAGCGATTGTCATGAACGTCCAGCGCCAGCCGGGGGCGAACATTATCGACACCGCCGATAGCATCCGCACGCTGCTGCCGCAGTTAACCGAAAGCCTGCCAAAATCGGTGACGGTGAAAGTGCTGTCAGACAGAACCAACAACATTCGCGCGTCGGTCGACGACACCCAGTTCGAACTTATGCTGGCGATCGCGCTGGTGGTGATGATTATCTACGTCTTCCTGCGCAATATTCCGGCGACCATTATTCCGGGCGTGGCGGTGCCGCTATCGCTGGTCGGGACATTCGCGGCGATGGTATTTCTCGGTTTCTCCATCAACAACCTGACGCTAATGGCGCTGACCATCGCCACCGGCTTTGTGGTCGACGACGCCATTGTGGTTATCGAAAATATCTCGCGCTATATCGAAAAAGGCGAAAAACCGCTGGCCGCCGCCCTGAAAGGGGCTGGTGAGATCGGTTTTACCATTATCTCGCTGACGTTCTCGTTGATTGCGGTCCTGATCCCGCTGCTGTTTATGGGGGATATCGTCGGCCGCCTGTTCCGCGAATTTGCCGTCACGCTGGCGATAGCGATCCTGATTTCCGCAATTGTGTCGCTGACGCTGACGCCGATGATGTGCGCACGCATGCTAAGCGCCGAATCCCTGCGCAAACAGAACCGTTTTTCCCGCGCGTCGGAGCGTTTTTTCGAGCGCGTCATCGCGGCCTACGGCAGGCTACTGAGCAAAGTGCTCAATCACCCATGGCTGACGTTGAGCGTGGCGGTCGGAACCCTGTTTTTGTCGATCATGCTGTGGGTGTTTATTCCGAAAGGTTTCTTCCCGGTGCAGGACAACGGCATTATCCAGGGAACCCTGCAAGCACCACAATCCGCGTCCTTTGCCAGCATGGCAGAGCGCCAGCGCCAGGTGGCCGATATTATCCTGCGCGATCCGGCGGTAGAAAGCCTGACGTCATTTGTCGGTGTCGATGGCACCAACCCATCGCTTAACAGCGCCCGATTGCAAATCAACCTGAAACCGCTGGATGAGCGCGACGATCGGGTCCAGCCAGTGATTGAGCGCCTGCAACAGGCGGCGGCGAAAGTGCCCGGCGTGGCACTCTACCTGCAACCGACGCAGGATTTAACCATCGATACCACCGTCAGCCGCACGCAATATCAGTTCACCTTGCAGGCCAACTCGCTGGATGCGCTCAGTACCTGGGTGCCGCAACTGGTGAGTAAACTGCAGGCGCTGCCACAACTGGCAGATGTCAGCAGCGACTGGCAGGACAAAGGCCTGGTGGCCTACGTGAATGTCGATCGCGACAGTGCCAGCCGCCTTGGCATCAACATGGCGGACGTGGATAACGCCCTTTATAACGCGTTTGGTCAGCGGTTGATCTCCACCATTTACACCCAGGCAAACCAGTATCGCGTGGTGCTGGAACACGACACGGCGCAAACGCCGGGGCTTTCCGCGCTCGACAACATTCGCCTGACCAGTACCGATGGCGGCATCGTGCCGCTCTCGTCAATTGCGAAAGTGGAGCAACGCTACGCACCGCTGAGTATCAACCATCTGGATCAATTCCCGTCGACGACGATCTCCTTCAACGTGGCGGAAGGGTATTCGCTCGGCGATGCGGTGCAGGCCGTGCTGGATAGCGAGAAAACGCTCAACTTCCCGACGGATATCACCACGCAATTCCAGGGCAGCACACTGGCGTTCCAGGCGGCGCTTGGCAGCACCATCTGGCTGATTGTCGCGGCTGTCGCGGCGATGTATATCGTGCTCGGCGTGCTGTACGAGAGCTTTATTCACCCCATCACTATCCTGTCGACATTGCCAACGGCTGGCGTTGGCGCGCTGCTGGCGCTGATGGTGTCCGGCAGTGAACTGGATGTGATTGCTATCATCGGCATTATTTTGCTTATTGGTATCGTCAAGAAAAACGCCATCATGATGATCGACTTCGCCCTCGCCGCCGAACGCGAAGAGGGCATGTCGCCGCGCGATGCGATTTTCCAGGCCTGTTTACTGCGTTTTCGCCCGATATTAATGACCACCCTGGCGGCACTGCTTGGTGCGCTACCGTTAATGCTGAGCACCGGCGTCGGCGCAGAGTTACGCCGTCCGCTGGGCATTGGTATGGTCGGTGGTTTGCTGGTGAGCCAGGTGCTGACGCTCTTTACGACGCCGGTGATTTACCTGTTATTCGATCGCCTGTCGCTGGCAGTGAAAAAGCGTTTCCCACGCCGTGAAGAGGAGGCGTAAGTGAAGTTTTTCGCCCTCTTCATTTACCGCCCGGTGGCGACGATTTTGATTTCGCTCGCCATTACACTGTGCGGCATTCTCGGCTTCCGGCTGCTGCCGGTCGCCCCGCTGCCGCAGGTCGATTTTCCGGTGATTATGGTTAGCGCCTCACTGCCGGGCGCGTCACCGGAAACCATGGCCTCCTCTGTTGCCACCCCGCTTGAGCGCTCGCTCGGGCGCATTGCCGGGGTCAGTGAAATGACCTCATCCAGTTCACTGGGCAGTACGCGCATAATTCTTGAGTTTAATTTCGACCGCGATATCAATGGCGCGGCGCGCGATGTGCAGGCGGCGATTAACGCGGCGCAAAACCTGTTACCAAGCGGCATGCCATCGCGCCCGACCTATCGCAAAGCGAATCCGTCGGCTGCGCCGATCATGATTTTGACGCTTACGTCAGACACCTATTCGCAGGGGCAGTTGTATGACTTCGCCTCGACGCAACTGGCGCAAACCATCTCGCAGATTGATGGCGTGGGCGACGTTGACGTTGGCGGCAGTTCCCTGCCCGCCGTGCGTGTGGATTTAAACCCGCAGGCGCTGTTTAACCAGGGCGTATCGCTGGATTCAGTGCGTACGGCAATCAGCAATGCCAACGTGCGCAAACCGCAGGGCGCAGTGGAAGACGGCACGCGGCGCTGGCAGGTGCAAACCAACGACGAGCTGAAAACCGCCGCCGAATACCAACCGTTAATCATTCACTACAAAAACGGCTCCGCCGTGCGCTTAAGCGATGTCGCTAAAGTCACTGACTCGGTGCAGGATGTGCGCAACGCCGGGATGACCAATGCGAAGCCCGCCATTTTGCTGATGATCCGCAAACTGCCGGAAGCCAATATTATTCAGACGGTGGACAGTATTCGCGCCCGTCTGCCCGGCCTGCAGCAAACCATTCCTGCGGCGATTGATTTGCAAATCGCCCAGGATCGCTCGCCGACCATTCGCGCTTCGCTGGCCGAGGTCGAACAGACGCTGGTTATCTCGGTGGCACTGGTGATCCTGGTGGTGTTCCTGTTTTTACGTTCAGGCCGCGCAACGCTGATCCCGGCGGTTGCCGTCCCCGTGTCGCTTATCGGCACGTTTGCCGCCATGTATTTATGCGGCTTTAGCCTGAATAACCTGTCGCTCATGGCGCTGACCATTGCCACCGGTTTTGTGGTCGATGATGCGATTGTGGTGCTGGAAAATATCTCACGCCATCTGGAAGCGGGGATGAAACCGTTGCAGGCAGCGCTGCAAGGCACGCGAGAAGTCGGCTTTACCGTGCTGTCGATGAGTATTTCGCTGGTGGCCGTATTCCTGCCGCTGCTGCTGATGGCGGGGCTTCCGGGACGTTTGCTGCGCGAATTCGCCGTCACGCTCTCGGTGGCGATTGGTATTTCGCTGGCCATTTCCCTGACGCTAACGCCGATGATGTGCGGCTGGTTGTTAAAAGCGCATAAACCGCGCGAGCGCAGCCGGGAAAAAGGCTTCGGCCGCCTGCTGGTGGCGCTACAACAGCAATACGCACGATCGTTGAAATGGGTGCTCAACCATGCGCGGTTAGTCGGGTTGGTGTTAATTGGCACCATCGCGCTCAATATCTGGCTCTATATTTCGATTCCGAAAACCTTCTTCCCGGAACAGGATACCGGCGTGCTGATGGGTGGTATTCAGGCCGATCAGAGTATTTCATTCCAGGCGATGCGCGGTAAATTGCAGGACTTTATGAAGATCATCCGTGACGATCCGGCGGTAGATAATGTCACCGGTTTTACCGGCGGTTCACGTGTTAACAGCGGCATGATGTTTATCACCCTGAAACCCCGCGGTGTGCGCCACGAAACTGCGCAACAGGTGATTGATCGTCTGCGCGGCAAGCTGGCCAAAGAGCCGGGCGCGAGCCTGTTTTTGATGGCCGTGCAGGATATTCGCGTCGGCGGTCGCCAGGCCAATGCCAGCTACCAGTTCGCTTTGCTGTCGGACTCGCTCAGCGCCCTGCGCGAATGGGAGCCCAAAATTCGCAAAGCCCTTGCCGCGCTGCCGGAACTTGCGGACGTTAACTCGGATCAGCAGGATAACGGCGCGGAGATGAATCTGGTGTACGACCGTGAAACCATGTCGCGGCTCGGTATCAGCGTCCAGGCGGCCAACAGCCTGCTGAATAATGCCTTCGGTCAACGGCAGATTTCCACCATTTACCAGCCGCTAAACCAGTACAAAGTGGTGATGGAAGTCGACCCGCGCTACACCCAGGATGTCAGCGCGCTGGATAAGATGTACGTCATCAACAGTGACGGCGAAACGATCCCGCTCTCCTACTTCGCGCACTGGCAGCCCGCAAACGCGCCGCTGTCGGTGAATCACCAGGGGCTGTCGGCGGCCTCGACCATTGCCTTTAACCTGCCAACGGGAACCTCGTTATCGCAAGCCAGCGACGCCATTAACCGCGCGATGACGCAGCTTGGCGTGCCTTCCAGCGTGCGCGGCAGTTTTGCCGGCACCGCGCAGGTGTTCCAGGAAACAATGAACTCGCAGGTCATCCTGATCCTGGCGGCCATTGCGACGGTCTATATCGTGCTGGGGATTTTGTACGAAAGCTATGTTCACCCGCTGACCATTCTCTCTACCCTGCCCTCGGCGGGCGTGGGCGCGCTGCTGGCGCTTGAGCTTTTCGGCGCGCCATTCAGTTTGATCGCGCTAATTGGCATTATGCTGTTGATTGGGATTGTAAAGAAAAACGCGATTATGATGGTCGACTTCGCGCTCGAAGCGCAGCGCCAGGGTAATCTCACGGCTGAAGAGGCGATTTTCCAGGCCTGCCTGCTGCGTTTTCGCCCGATCATGATGACCACGCTGGCGGCGCTGTTTGGCGCGCTGCCATTAGTGATCTCCGGTGGCGACGGCTCAGAGCTACGCCAGCCGCTCGGTATTACGATTGTGGGCGGGCTGGTAATGAGCCAGTTACTCACCCTGTACACCACGCCGGTGGTCTATCTCTTCTTCGACCGCCTGCGTATGCGCTTTAGCCGACACGAAAGAGAGCCAGTTAGTGAATGAATGAGCTACCGAAAAATATCCGCTGGCAGCTATGGATCGTCGCCTTTGGCTTTTTTATGCAGTCGCTGGATACCACCATTGTTAACACGGCGCTCCCCTCGATGGCGAAAAGCCTCGGGGAGAGCCCGCTGCACATGCATATGGTGGTGGTCGCCTATGTGCTGACGGTAGCGGTGATGCTGCCCGCCAGCGGCTGGCTGGCAGACCGGGTTGGCGTGCGGAACATCTTTTTTGCCGCCATTGTGCTGTTTACCACCGGCTCACTGTTTTGCGCGCAGGCGTCGACACTCGATCAGTTAGTCATGGCGCGCGTGCTGCAAGGTGTCGGCGGCGCGATGATGGTGCCGGTCGGCAGGCTAACGGTGATGAAAATTGTCCCACGCGATCAGTACATGGCGGCGATGACTTTTGTCACCCTGCCGGGGCAGGTAGGCCCGCTGCTCGGCCCGGCGCTTGGTGGTATCCTGGTGGAATATGCCTCCTGGCACTGGATTTTCCTGATTAATCTGCCGGTGGGCATTCTCGGTGCGATCGCCACCCTCAGCCTGATGCCCAACTACACCCTGCAAACCCGCCGCTTTGATATGGCGGGTTTTGTGCTGCTCGCGGGCGGCATGGCAACGCTGACGCTGGCGCTCGATGGCAATCGCGGGCTGGGGCTAACGTCGTGGCAACTCGGCGCGCTGGTGGCGGTGGGCGCGGCGGCGATGCTCTTTTATCTGCTGCATGCCAGAGGCAACGACGGTGCATTATTTAATCTGCGGTTGTTCCGCACGCCCTCTTTTTCGCTGGGTCTGGCCGGGAGTTTCGCCGGGCGCATCGGCAGCGGTATGTTGCCGTTTATGACGCCGGTGTTTTTGCAGATTGGCCTGGGGTTTTCGCCCTTTCATGCCGGGCTGATGATGATCCCGATGGTGCTGGGCAGCATGGGAATGAAACGCATCGTGGTGCAGGTGGTGAACCGCTTTGGTTACCGCCGCGCGCTGGTCTGCTCCACGCTTGGCCTGGCCGCCATCAGCCTGCTGTTTATGGCAACAGCGCTGCTCGGCTGGTATTACCTGCTGCCGGTGGTGCTGTTCTGCCAGGGGATGATCAACTCGATGCGCTTCTCCTCCATGAACACCTTAACGCTCAAAGATCTGCCCGATGAGCTGGCCAGCGGCGGCAACAGCCTGCTGTCGATGATCATGCAGTTATCGATGAGTATCGGGGTGACTGTCGCCGGGCTGCTGCTCGGCCTGTTTGGTCAGCAGCATCTGTCCGCAGACAGCGGCGTGGCGCACCATGTTTTCCTTTACACCTATCTCAGCATGGCGGTGATTATTTCACTTCCGGCGTTGCTCTTCGCCCGCGTCCCGAATGACGCCAGCCAGAACGTCGTGATTGCCCGTCGCAACAGGAGAGCGTCATGAAGTTCTGGCGGCCGGGTATTACGGCCAAACTGTTTCTGGCGATTTTAGCCACCTGTATTGTTCTGCTGATCACCATGCACTGGGCAGTGCGTCTCAGCTTTGAGCACGGTTTTATTGACTACATTAAGCGCGGCAACGAACAGCGCCTGCAAATGCTGAGCGACTCGCTGGCTGAGCAGTATGCGCAAAACGGTAGCTGGCAGTTTCTGCGCAACAATGACCGGGTGATTTTCCAGCTCTTGCGTTCATTCGAACGCGATAACGACCGTGAAGAAGACCGGCCTGGCGAACCGCCGCGCGAGATGGACAACAATGCACCGCCAGGCATGGAACCCGGCGGGGAGCGTGACATGCGTTCCGGCCCGAATGACGAAATGGAGCGCTCCCCTGGCCCGCCGCCGCCGGATATGCCGCCGCACGGCTGGCGCACCAAATTCTGGGTCGCCGATCAGGATAATAATGTGCTGGTCGGCCCGCGCTCACCGGTGCCAAAGGATGGCACACGCCGGGCAATTGTCGTGAATAACGCGACCGTCGGCTGGGTTATCGCTTCGCCGATTGAGCGCCTGACGCGCAACACCGATATCAACTTTGAACGCCAGCAGCGCCGCACCAGTTGGCTGATTGTCGGCCTTGCCACGCTGCTCGCCGCGCTGGCGACTTTCCCGCTGGCGCGCGGTTTACTGGCGCCGGTAAAACGGCTGGTCGATGGCACCCACCGGCTCGCCTCGGGCGATTTCTCCACCCGGGTCAATCCCGGTAGCCAGGATGAGCTTGGCTGGCTGGCGCGCGACTTTAACCAGCTCGCCAGCACGCTGGAGCGCAATCAGCAAATGCGCCGCGATTTTATGGCGGATATTTCGCACGAACTGCGCACGCCGCTGGCGGTGCTGCGCGGCGAACTGGAGGCGATTCAGGATGGTGTGCGGCAGTTCACGCCGGAATCGGTAGCCTCGCTGCAGGCAGAAGTCGCCACGCTCACCAAGCTGGTCAATGACCTGCACCAGTTATCGATGTCCGATGAAGGGGCGCTGGCCTACCAGAAAGCGCCGGTGGATGTGGTGTCGCTGGTCGAAGTCGCCGCAGGCGCTTTCCGCGAGCGTTACGCCAGCCGCAATCTGACCCTTTCTCTTGAAGTGCCCGCCAGCGCCACGGTGTTTGGCGATCCCGATCGCCTGATGCAGTTATTTAACAACCTGCTGGAAAACAGCCTGCGCTACACCGATGCGGGCGGGCAAACGCTTATCCAGGTCATGACCCGCGACAACACGCTGGTGATGCGTTTTGCCGACAGCGCACCGGGCGTCAGCGATGAGCAACTCAAACGGCTGTTCGAGCGTTTTTATCGCACGGAAGGCTCGCGTAACCGTGCCAGCGGCGGCTCCGGCCTGGGGCTGGCTATTTGTTTGAATATTGTGGAAGCGCACGGTGGCGCTATCCACGCGGCGCACTCGCCATTCGGCGGGGTTAGCATTACAGTTGAACTACCGCTTGAACGCGAAAAAACGAGAGATGTATGACTGAGTTACCGATCGATGAAAACACGCCACGCATCCTGGTTGTTGAAGATGAGCCTAAGCTTGGGCAGTTGCTGCTCGACTATCTGCGCGCGGCAAGCTACGCGCCAACGCTGATTAACCACGGCGATCAGGTGCTCTCTTACGTGCGCCAGACGCCGCCGGATCTGATCCTGCTGGATTTGATGCTGCCCGGTACCGACGGGTTAACGTTATGTCGGGAAATCCGCCGTTTTTCTAACGTGCCCATTATTATGGTGACGGCGAAAATCGAAGAGATCGACCGCCTGCTGGGGCTGGAGATTGGCGCGGATGATTACATCTGCAAACCTTACAGCCCGCGTGAAGTGGTGGCGCGCGTGAAAACCATTCTGCGCCGTTGCAAACCGCAGCGTGAGCTGGAACGGCTGGATGCTGAAAGCCCGCTGATTGTCGATGAAGGGCGTTTTCAGGCGAGCTGGCACAACAAGCTGCTGGATCTCACGCCCGCTGAGTTTCGCCTGCTGAAAACCCTCTCCAGCGAGCCGGGCAAAGTGTTCTCCCGCGAGCAGTTGCTTAACCATCTGTATGACGACTACCGCGTGGTAACGGACCGTACCATCGACAGCCATATCAAAAACCTGCGTCGCAAACTCGAAGCGCTGGATGAAGAACAATCCTTTATCCGCGCCGTTTACGGTGTCGGTTACCGCTGGGAAGCCGACGCCTGCAAACTGGCGTAAGCCGTATGTCGGGCGCATGCGCCCGACACGCTCCGGTCGAGTTATTTACGCAGCAACCGCTGCAAACGCTGTTTATGCCACTGGCTAATCAGATTCGCGAAGACAAAAATCCGCAACCCTTTCACCGCCACCAGCCCGCCCCAAATCGCCGCCACCCATAATGACCAATGGCTCTCCGGCGAGGTGCTGCGGTTGAGGAAAAACAGCAGCACGCAGACGATAACGGCGGTGATCAACATGCGCCAGAAACTGCTTTCGGCGTCGAGCTGTTCCCGCGCGGCGGTGATGCGTTTATCCAGCGCCTCTTCGCCGGCCTCGCTCTGCGCGGAAAGCTCGGTGACGCTGACGCCAAACACCGCCGCCAGTGCGCTGAGTGTTTCCAGCGAAGGCTGATCGCCATTTTCAATTCTCTGCACGGTTCTGACGCTCAGCGCCGCCATCTCTGCCAGTTGTTCCTGTGACCAGGCCCGAGCCAGACGTAATGCTTTTACTTTGTTATCGCTCATACTCTTTCTCCTGATGAATCCGGCCTGTAGTGTCACCCAACCCCGCAGACAGCAACACGATCCGCACCTGACAGCGACCCGACAGCAGCCTGACACGGCCTGTCGTCAAGTATAACTCCGGTGAATATGTCTTCAGTGAACAACGGCGCAATCCTCTGTATGATGGCTGCCGCCTGGGGCATAGTATCGTTTCGTCAGCCGCCAGGCCTGACAACAATAAAAGGAAAGGGATAGTGAGGAAATACTACTACGGTGCGCTGACACTCTTATTTGCAGCATTCAACTGCCAGGCAGAGCTAACCGAAGCACAGATGGATGCAGACTGCGCGAAAATCGCCGATTACGCCAAAAAAGGCGATCAATATTACAAAGCGAAAGATTACCCCAAAGCGCGCGAGGCTTTCGAAGAACAGGCGGCATGGCTGGAGCAGTGCGAATCAGGCAAAGATAAACCGAATGATGTGTTGATAGCCACCGCCTACAACAATGTCGCGCTTACCTGGATCCGCCAGGGCGACTACCGCAAAGCGCAGGCGTGGCTGTCCATTATGCCGGACGACGAAAAGTCGAAATATAACCTCTCGCGTATCCAGGACAAGCTGCAGGCGCTGCCAAAACCGGCTTCCGCCGCGGGTGAATACTGGCAGTACGCCGGACGCAGCGAGTGGGAAGTCATCACGCTTAAACCACAGGATAAAGAGAGCTGGCAGGCGGACTGGTCCGGTCTTTATTTCGGCATCATGGGGCTGTACTCCGGGCCGAATATGGGTGATTTCAGCGAAAAAGTGACGCTGAAAAACGGCAAAGGCGACATCATTTTGCGTGATGAAGGCATTTCCCAATGCACCATTTCGCTGAGTCTGGCGGCGGATCTCAACACGCTGGAGATGAAAACGGATGATGCGACGAATTGCGGTTTCGGCCATAACGTCAGCGCAGATGGCACCTACCTGCGCGTGAACTAACGCGCGGGTTTACTCCCCTGCCCCACGGCGCTACAATTCCCGCCCTAAATTTAGGGGAACTCCCCTGCGGCCTCACTTCGGTGAGGCTATCTGACCTGTCATCAGAACGAGAACATCATGTTTAAACCGGAACTCCTCTCCCCGGCGGGAACGCTGAAAAATATGCGTTACGCTTTCGCCTACGGCGCAGACGCGGTTTACGCGGGCCAACCGCGTTACTCGCTGCGCGTGCGCAATAACGAATTCAACCACGAAAACCTGCAAATCGGCATTAACGAAGCCCACGCGCTGGGTAAGCAGTTTTACGTGGTGGTGAATATTGCCCCGCACAACGCCAAGCTGAAAACGTTTATTCGCGATCTGAAACCGGTGGTGGATATGGGGCCGGACGCGCTGATTATGTCCGATCCCGGTTTAATCATGCTGGTGCGGGAAAACTTCCCGCAGATGCCGATTCATCTGTCGGTACAGGCCAACGCCGTTAACTGGGCGACCGTGAAGTTCTGGCAGCAAATGGGGCTGAGCCGCGTGATCCTCTCCCGCGAGCTCTCTTTAGAAGAGATTGCCGAAATCCGCGCCCAGGTGCCGGAGATGGAGATCGAAATCTTCGTGCACGGCGCGCTGTGCATGGCTTATTCCGGCCGCTGCCTGCTCTCGGGTTATATCAATAAACGCGATCCGAACCAGGGCACCTGTACCAATGCCTGTCGCTGGGAATACAAGGTGCAGGAAGGCAAAGAAGATGCCATCGGCAATATCGTACACGTGCATGAACCGATCCCGGTGCAGAACATTGAACCGACACTCGGCGTCGGCGCGCCGACCGATAAAGTGTTCATGATTGAAGAAGCCCAGCGTCCGGGCGAGTACATGACCGCCTTTGAAGACGAGCACGGCACTTACATCATGAACTCGAAAGATCTGCGGGCGATTGCGCATGTTGAGCGGTTAACGCAGATGGGGGTGCACTCTCTGAAGATTGAAGGCCGCACTAAATCCTTCTACTACTGCGCGCGTACTGCGCAGGTTTATCGCAAAGCGATTGACGACGCCGCGGCGGGCAAGCCGTTCGATACTTCGCTGCTGGAGACGCTGGAAGGCCTGGCGCACCGGGGTTACACCGAAGGTTTCCTGCGCCGTCACACCCATGACGACTACCAGAACTATGAATACGGTTATTCCGTTTCCGAACGCCAGCAGTTTGTCGGTGAATTCACCGGTGAGCGCAAAGGCGACCTTGCGGCTGTAGCGGTGAAAAATAAGTTTTCCGTTGGCGACAGCCTGGAGTTGATGACACCGCAGGGCAACGTCAACTTTACGCTGGAGCACATGGAAAACGCCAAAGGCGAAGCCATGCCGGTCGCGCCGGGAGACGGTTATACGGTCTGGCTGCCGGTTCCGCAGGATATGGCGCTGGAATATGCGCTGTTAATGCGCAATTTCACCGGGCAGTCAACCCGCAATCCTCACGCGAAGTGATTGAGCAGGGTTATTTTTTCGGCGCGAAAAATCTTAGAATCGGATCACATACCGCCCCGTTTAATACGGGTATTATCCTTCTCGCTGAAAAACATAACCCATAAATGCTAGCTGTACCAGGAACCACCTCCTTAGCCTGCGTAATCTCCCTTACGCAGGCTGATTTTTTTTCATCCTTTCTCTGCTTTTTCTCCCCACTTTTCTCTCCTGAGATACACTTTTCTCATCGAATTCAATCAGGATGAAAAGAATGAGCGCATTTCCCACAAGTTTGTTAATCCTCAACGGTAAAAGCGCCGGGGACGAAGCCCTGCGCGAAGCGGTAACGCTATTGCGCGACGAAGGCATGGATATTCAGGTGCGCGTCACCTGGGAAAAAGGCGACGCGGTGCGCTATGTCGAAGAGGCGCGGCAGCTTGGCGTTGCCACGGTGATTGCCGGTGGCGGCGATGGCACCATCAACGAAGTGGCGACCGCGCTGGTGAACTGCAAAAGCGAGACCATCCCGGCGCTGGGCATTTTGCCGCTCGGCACCGCCAATGATTTCGCCACCAGCGCCGGTATCCCGGAAGGCCTGGATAAGGCCTTACAGCTGGCGATTGTCGGCAAAGCGGTGCCAATTGATATCGCCCGCGTGAACGATAAAACCTGCTTTATCAATATGGCGACCGGCGGTTTTGGCACCCGCATTACCAGTGAAACGCCGGAAAAACTTAAAGCCGCGCTCGGCGGCGTCTCCTATCTGATCCACGGCCTGATGCGCATGGATATGCTGAAAGCGGATCGCTGCGAAATAAGTGGTGAGGATTTTCACTGGCAGGGCGATGCACTGGTGATCGGCATCGGCAATGGCCGCCAGGCGGGCGGCGGACAGCAACTCTGCCCGCAGGCGCTGATCAATGACGGCTTATTACAGCTACGGATTTTCACCGGTGATGAACTGCTTCCCGCGCTGTTCACCACCCTGACACAGCCGGAAGATAACCCGCATATTGTCGACGGGAAATCGGCGTGGTTTGAAATTAATGCCCCGCATGAAATGACGTTTAATCTCGACGGCGAACCGCTGCGCGGCGAGCGGTTTCGCATTGAAGTGGTGCCGAATGCGCTGCAATGCCGGTTGCCACCGGATTGCCCGTTATTGCGTTAACGCGCCGCAGCCTTACGAGCGTGTTGCAAGCAAATTGACAGACCTGGTGAGCGCAAGCGCCGCCAGGCCTTTTTTGCTGCATTGCGACTGACGGCTATCTCAGCAACCCATAGTTTATTAATTTGAGAACATCTCGCAGCGAGGGGGTTAAGCCCCCCGCTGAAATCAGCGGACCGGAGAGTGAATGACAAGGGTATTTATTATCTGTCAGTCGTGGCTGACGGTATTGGCTTCGATATAGGCGAAATTGATGTCCTCGCCGAGCCCCGGTCGCTGCGGCAGATGAACAAAGCCCTCTTCATCCATCGGATCAATCAGGCTGTTTAAGTACGCCGCCGGTTGATCATAATCGAGGAACGGGTGCAGCAAACCGCGCTCGTACCAGCGGCAGTTGCGGATGGCGCCAATCACCGCCAGGCTCGCCGCGCCGTTGCCGTGCACTTCACAATCCATGCCGAATGATTCCGCCAGGTTCGCCACTTTCAGCGCTGGCGAAATGCCGCCCACGCCGTTGGCTCCGGCGCGCAGAATGTCACAGGCGCCCGCGTTTACCCAGTCGGCGCGGCTATGGTGTTTCCCGCCCAGGCTTTCCGGCCCGATAACCGGAATCGACAGATTTTCCGCAAGCCACGCGTAAGAGGACATGCTCGCTTCGTCCATCGGTTCTTCAAACCAGGCGAAGTTGAGTTTTTCCAGCTCCTTGCCGATATAGAGCGCGTCGGTGCGGCTGTACCAGTGGTAGCCATCAAGCATCAGTTCAATATCCGGGCCGACCGCTTCACGCACCGCGGCGCAGGCTTTGACGTCCATTTTCGGGTTCGGCGCGAATTTCACCGGTGGCATCCAGGTGTGTAATTTGATGGCTTTGTAGCCGCGCGCCACCAGTTTTTCGGCGAAGGCGGCGTACGAGTCCGGCGTCGAAAGCCCGCCTTCCAGCTCGTCGCCGCACATGGTGCTGCCATACGCCGGGACTTTGTCGCGATAACCGCCCAGCAGCTTGTACACCGATATGTTTAATTTGCGGCCAATCAAATCCCACAGCGCTTGTTCAACAAATGACAGTGTGCGCTCGGTTAACTGGTGCGCACTGCCGCGTTGCCAGTGCACCAGATCCTGCCAGATGCGCTCGCGGTTAAACGGATCCTGCCCGAGCATCACTTTGCGAAAAAAAGCGTTGAGCACAAACGGGCGCACCACTTCCGGCGGCGCAAAGGAATAGCCTTTGCTGCCATCGTCTGCGGCGATCGTCAGCATCGCCATGCTGGCCTGTTTTTCCGGCCCTGGATGCGAGTGCCCGGCGCTGTCGGAAACGCGGCGCGTGGGATGCTGAAACACGGTGACGTTTACTGATTCAATTTTCATTGTGGTTCCCTGATATTTTTTTTGAAAAGCCGTTTTATAAATAAATATTATGCACAAAAATAGCGCGTAACTTCGGGCAAGTTTCGCTAAACGAGGGGCATTTTTTAGACATATGCACGACGCGGCGTGAGGTTTTTCACAAAAAGACGGAATGCAATCAGGGGATTGAGACGCAGGTAAGATGAAATAAAGGGGATGGATTATTTACCCTCCCCCGCCAGGGAGAGGGTAAAAGGTAATCAGGCGATGGTCACTTTCTCGTCAAGATAGACATCCTGCACAGCGTTAATCAGCTTCACGCCCTCGGCCATGGTTTTCTTGAACGCTTTACGGCCCAGGATCAGCCCCATGCCGCCCGCGCGTTTATTGATAACCGCCGTACGAACCGCGTCGCCGAGATCGGTATCGCCGCCCGCCGCGCCGCCGGAGTTAATCAGCCCGGCCCGGCCCATGTAGCAGTTCGCCAGCTGGTAACGCACCAGGTCAATCGGATTGTCGCTGGTCAGCTTGCTGTAGACGCGCTCGTCGGTATAGCCAAAATTCACCGCTTTGTAGCCGCCGTTATTTTCCGCCATCTTCTGCTTCACAATATCGGCGCCAATGGTGGCGGCAATATGGTTCGCCTGGCCGGTTAAATCGGCGGAAACGTGGTAATCAACGCCATCTTTCTTGAACGATGAGTTACGCAGGTACGCCCACAATACGGTGACCATACCGAGCTCATGCGCGCGTTCAAAGGCGGCGGAAATTTCTTCAATCTGGCGGCGTGATTCCGCTGAACCGAAATAGATCGTCGCCCCGACGGCGACGGCGCCCATATTGAACGCCTGCTCGACGCTGGCGTACAACGTCTGGTCATATTCGGTAGGGTAGCTGAGCGTTTCGTTGTGGTTCAGTTTTACCAGGAAAGGAATGCGGTGCGCATAACGGCGCGAAACCGACGCCAGCACACCGTAAGTGGATGCCACGCAGTTACAACCGGCTTCAATCGCCAGCTCGACAATGTTCTTCGGATCGAAGTAGAGCGGGTTGGCGGCAAACGACGCGCCCGCCGAGTGCTCAATGCCCTGGTCGACCGGCAAAATAGACAGATAGCCCGTGCCCGCCAGCCGCCCGTGGTTATACAGCGTCTGCATATTTCGCAGCACCGCCGGCGGGCGGTTGTTATCGACCATTACGCGATCAACATAATCGTGTCCTGGCAGATAGAGCTGGTCAGCGGGGATGGTCATACAACGGTGTTGCAGAAGGCTGTCGGCGTCTTTGCCAAGTAACTGCACAATATCAGTCATAGCTATGCTCCCGTAAGCTTCGCGCAAAGCGAATTGGATTATCCTTACCTGCCTGACGGCAGGCAGAGATAAGCCTGGTTCCCTCTTGTCAGATTTTCCACCGCTGGCCTTTTTTTCAGCATTATCTGCTGGCACGTTTCATATAGCGGTTTACCACCACTGGTGAAAGTGATGCACCGGTCCAATGCCGTGCCCCACTTCCAGCGTATCTGCCTGCGCGAGCGCCGCCGTTAACCACTGTTTTGCTTCCACCACGGTGGATGCCCAGTCGTCATGGTGCGGGCGCAGCGCCGCCAGCGCGGCGGAGAGCGTACAGCCCGTACCGTGGGTGTTTTTCGTTTTCACACGCGGGGCGCTAAAGCGCAGCGCCCCATCGCGCGTGAACAGCCAGTCAGGGCTTTCGGCGTCATCCAGATGACCGCCTTTCATCAGCACCGCTTCACAGCCGAGCGCCAGCAGCGCTTCGCCCTGCGCATGCATCTCCTGTTCGCTGCGGGCATGTGGCGCATCAAGCAGCGCGGCGGCTTCCGGCAAATTAGGCGTAATAAGTGAAACCTGTGGCAGTAAATGCTGACGCAGCGCAGTGACCGCTGAGGGCGATAACAGCGGGTCGCCACTTTTGGCGAGCATCACCGTATCCAGCACCACATTGCGTACCTGATAGCGACGCAGCCGTTCCGCGACCGCTTCAACAATGTCCGTTTCCGCCAGCATGCCGATTTTGGTGGTGTCAATACGCACGTCGCTGAGCACGGAATCAAGCTGTGCGGCGACAAAGTCGGGTTCAATGCGGTACACCGACTGCACGCCACGGGTGTTTTGTGCCACCAGCGCGGTGATCACCGAACAGCCGTATGCGCCCAGCGCGGAAAAAGTTTTCAGATCCGCCTGAATGCCCGCCCCACCGCTGGGATCGGTGCCGGCAATGGTTAATGCGTTGATGCGTTTCATGCATTGCCTCCCAGCATGTACAGCGCGTCCAGAAAGGCGGGAACAAAACTGCCCGGTCCTGCGCTCTTCGCACAGGCCAGGCTACCGGCTTGTGCCATAAACGCGCAGGCCGCAGCGACATTTTCCAGCTTATCGCCCGGCAGTGCGCAGCAGGCGGCCACCACCGCAGAGAGTGCGCAGCCAGTACCCACCACGCGCGTCATCAGCACATCACCGCCGGCCACCATCAACACACGCGGGCCATCGGTGATGTAATCCACTTCGCCGCTTACCGCGACAATCGCCCCGCTTTGTCGCGCCAGCGCCTGCGCCGCAGGCAGTGCCGCGCTGGCGGTGTCGGTGGTATCCACGCCGCGCCCGCCGGCGCTCATACCGGCAAGCGCGAGGATTTCCGAAGCATTCCCCCGGATCGCCGCCGGGCGCAACGCCAGCAGTTGCTGGCAGAATTGTGTGCGTAGCGTGAGCGCGCCAACGGCAACGGCAACGGGATCGAGTGTCCAGGGTTTATGCGCGGCTTTCGCGCTCTCGACCGCCGCGCGCATCGCTGCGGCGCGTTCGCGCGTTAAGGTACCCACGTTGATTAACAGGGCATCGGCAATGGCGCTGAACTGCGGCGCTTCTTCGCTATCAATCACCATCGCGGGTGATGCGCCAAGCGCCAGTAGCACGTTAGCGGTAAAGGTTTGTACGACGTCATTGGTCATACAGTGCACAAGGGGAGAACGGCGGCGGAATTGCTGTAACGCATGTGCGAGTTGCACACGATCAAGCAGGTCAGGTTGCATGGTTTCGCTCCTGCCCGGCGTGAAGAAGGGATGCCGGGCAGGCATCTGACTTCCCTACGCTGGCATTATCCAGATCAGGTGGTACGGGTATTTCTCAGCCTTCACAAAGAAGGGCACCCCGAGTCATTTAAAACAAATTCAACTACTTGCGATTAATGCTCTCATTAATCCCTGTTCAGGATCATGCCAGCGGGGAAACAAAGACACAACCCCTTCAAAAACGGCATCTGCCTCTCATCACAACCCACGCGGGTACGCCCACATTACGACGACGGTTTCACCGGCTAATCGGCTTTTCAACAAGCAGGTGCAAGTCATGAGAATTTAATGATTTCATAGCGGTCATGAACACAACATCGATACCTTCAGGCAGCCTGACACGTTGATTTCTATGGTTCCTAAAATCACAGGTATCTTTCTCTACGCCGTAAAGAACGTTTTTTAATGCTTGCTTATCAATCAGTTGCCGTCCCATTGTTCCCATAACTTTCAAAGGCAAAAGGAGAAGGAAGATGGCATCACCGCCAGGCATCGACCCTAAAAGTAGACGGCAGTTCCTACAAAACAATATGAGAGAAATGAGAGAAGCACGCAGCCACGGCTACGGACGTAACGTCGCATTGCCGCAAACTTATTTATGGTTTTATCAGAAGGTGCGCATTAATGCGGCCCATTGGCTGTTAACTGTGTTGCTGGCCATCTTCGCTGGCTGAGTTATCAGCCATATCCGCGAGCAGGCGACACGCTTCAGAGCGTGCGCCAGATCGCCCCAGGCACATGGCTTTACACCACGCAGAACAGCGAAGGCGGTGCCACCGTCCCGACCGTATACCGGTATTACCAACGCAACGCCGATGGAGCTAGCTTACAGCAGCTTTACGGCGACTTTCCATTCCTGACTGGCAGCAGCACCCTATCGGCGATCGCCGTTGACGGTGACACGGTTCGGGTTGATTACAGCGGCAGGGTATACAGCATCGAACAGCACGCAGGTCGCTATTTTTTAACGTACAGCCTACGGTAAATTTAAGCGCGCCAGATCTGGCCCCGAACCTAAAAAAGTGGGGCTTTATTTATTTTTGAAAATTATTCGGGTACTCAACGGCGGAAAATCCCGTCGTTACTGACGTGGGTATCTTACAGATCGGGTAATACAGTTATTTCTCAGCCTACACAAGGAAGGGTACCCTGAATCAGTTGAATCTGATTCAACTTTTCCGTCGGCTCAGCAGTCCATCTCTATTCTGCTAACCTGCTCTGCCCCAGCCAGGCAAACGGGGCTCTCTCAGTATGTACCGAACCGTGGTTGATAAAATAAATATGGGCAGGAAAGCAATATGGTTATGTTGTCAGTATCAATACAATACCCGAAACGGATTTTTATAGATCTATCCTGATGTTCCCGGTTATCAATCGTGTTGATTAAAGATGAATCCGTTAAATTTTTTAATACTTAGCCTGCTAAGAAAATGGGTGCTGTACAACACCCATCTGGTTATTCCTGTTTCCATTTACTACTGTAAAAAGCCCGCAACTCTCGAGTGAACAACATTTTTTGGATAATTCACTCAGCGGGCTTATACTTTATTTATACGCTACGCTGGCATTACTTTTGGTAACAAGCAACCATGCTTTTTAGTTAATTTGCGTTTTTTTGAATATTTTCTTTTCATTATATTCAATTATGCTTCTTTTCGTTAAATGATAAAAAGCTGATAAAATAAACCCCATCATTAACGACAACACGATAAATATACCTGTTTTATATTTCTTACTGACATCACTTTTACTGATAAATATAAAATCCTTTTCATTCGAATAGTCCAGCTTTGTAATAAAGGCTATTTTTGTATATAGTTCACTACCATTCATCACGTTGTTTTTATTATCATCAATTATTCTTTTATACGCTTGATAATCCTGAATATACCAGGAGTTGATTTTTTGATATATCGTTTTAATTGCAGCATCAGCAATCGGTTTTTCTGAAGTATTGCCTCTCCAGGTGAGATTAATTACTTTTGTTCTTTCATCTGCCTGAATAGTAAATCTGTCACTAATGCCTTTAATAATCGATTCAATGAAATTCGATTTGCAATCAAAGTCAGTATTACAATTAATAATCATACTGGGAGCATCACTGTTTATTTTTATTTCATAGCTTATATTTACTTTATCTTTCTCTACCAACAAAAAAACAATTGCTAAAATCAGCGCTGCCGCCATTGAGAAAATGATGCTTATACTTTTCTTTTTTATAAAGAAAAGCAACTCGAGTAAATCTATCTCTGTCGTTTGATTATTCATTTTTAAATCGCCACATTAATCAACAAGTATGTTAAACAAACAAAAGTCAGTGCTAAAACACCGAAGAACAACTTGGCTGGAATCGTATATTTCATTTTCTTATATGATAGGTAAAAGGATAGTTTACTGCTTATCAAATCGTAAGAAAACTCCTAATTTTGATTGTTTCGCACTTTTTTCCTGCAGTCTGATTTTTGCTTAACCCAGCCCAGCCTTACCAACCCCCACTACCTTTCAAACGCCTCGCGTTGCTGGAACCGGAGCGCAAAATCACCTTCAAAGATAACGCGACCATAAAAAGAAAGGCAGGCCGAAGCCTGCCTGTCACCGTTTGTCATCAGTTAAGTTTGAAGTCAGCCACAGCCTGTTTAAGTCATTGCGACTGCACTTTCAGCGAATGGGCCGCGGCAGAGGCTTCCTCAACGAGTGCGGCTTTCTGCTGGGTAACGGAATCCATTTGCGCGACAGCAATATTGATCTGCTCAATAGCGCGGCTTTGCTCATTGGTGGAGAGATTAATCTCCGGCATCAGTTCGGACACCTATTTAACGGAAGCGATAATGCACTTCATGCTTTCGCCCGCTCGCTCCCCCCTTTCGCTGCCAGGCTGAGCCTGAGTGCCGGACTGCTCAATCAACTCCTTAATCTCTTTCGCAGCAACCGACGAGCGCTGCGCCAGATTGCGGGCTTCGCTAGCGACAACGGCAAAACCGCGCCCCTGCTCGCGAGCTCGGTCTGCCTCAACGGCCGCGTCAAGCACCAGGATATTAGTCTGGAAAGCAATATCTTCAATCAGACCGATAATTGTGTCGATTTTGCCTGAGCTGCTTTCGGTTTCCTTCATTGAAAGCACCGCTTCCCTCTTGCGCAGAGGTGCGCATGTTGCTGGCAAGCTGGTTAGCCGGGTGCGTGTTTTCTGAGGCGTGTTTCACCGTGGAAATCAGTTGTTCTCTACCGGCAGCCGTTTCGCCAAGGGAAGCGGCCTGCGACTCTGTTCGTGCCGAGAGATCCGTATTTCCTGCGGCAATCTCTTCGGCGGCATGAGCCACGCTTCCGCTTGAATGACGAACCTGTGCAATGATATCCACCAACGAAAGACGCATCTGCTCCAGCGAGCTGAGCATCGTACCGATTTCATCTTTCGAGCGCGATATCACCGGGCTATGCAGTTCTCCGGCAGCCATCTGCTCGCAGTGAAGACGGGCAGAGTCAAGAGGGAAAAGGACACGACGCCATCAGTTGGCGGCTTCTGCAACACGTCTTTGCCCTCAGTGAGAAAAGTTTTGAATAGTGATTTATAGAGCTTGAGATGCTTGTGGATGGCCTCAACACCAACCAGCTCATCAGGAGGAACATCATCGCATTAGATCTATTACTGAATAGTCATCGAGCGATAAGGTTGAAAAACGCGTTTTGGGAGATATTCAATGATCTCATCACCTGTTTATTGTCCTGCCTGGTGATAGCCGCGACATTAGTTTCTCCGCCCAAGACAGTTAGCAATACGTCGATATAACGCTCATTCGCCATTGAGATCGATTTCGTCCAGTTTCTCCCCTTTTCGTCTTTGTACGTCGCCCACGCATCCGCGAGTGTTAGCACTTTTCCGGGTTCGGCTGGCGGTTGAGATTCCACGGTTTCAGCAGGAGGAGCTATCTGCTGGTGGGGCAAAAGTGGATTTCTCACAGCCTTGCGTTCTGACGCAATCAGATTAGACAAAAATGATTCGAACACGAGGAGCGGCGTAGCTAATGATTTAATAAAAGGAATGTGAGGCGTAACGCCAATCATCAAAGCAGAGGCTTCACGGAAGCTATCAGTGAGTAGTGATTTCTTATACATCCTGCCATTTGAAAGCCGGATTTGCATGCCGTTTCGCTGAAATGTGTATAGAAGATTTCTGTACCCCATGATTGCGCCCTTTTTGTACCTCAAGTGCATTGCGCACTAACAAAAAGAGAGTCAATCTCATGATAAATAAGCCGAATTTCGGCTCCCTATGCTGGCATTATCCAGATCAGGTGGTACGGGTATTTCTCAGCCTTCACGAAGAAGGGCACCCCGAGTCATTTAAAAATCAATATGTTGTGGTTAACCGTTGAGTAACCGCCACTCAGAATAATGCGCCCGCCCGGTGTTGTAAACCGGCCTTCCTGTACAAGCACCACATGCGGGCAAACCTTACAAAGAGAAGTGTACAGGCAACTATTTGAATTCATAACGAACACCCAAGGTCGCTTGCGTACTGCTATAGCTTTTGCTGCCGAGTTGATGGCCGACATTGCCCCACAGACTCAGCTGCGGGTTCAACCTGCCAGTAATGCCGATTTTCACTTCGCCGACATTCTCCGCGCCCGCCTGGCTGATTCTTTCACCATCCATACGTGTGGCGAACTGTCGGGTATTGTGGATCCAGTTGGCTTCGATAAACGGCTGTAACGTGCGCCCGTTGCCATTATCACGCCCGCCATAGCTGTTCAACCAACTGCGGATCCCGAGCCGCGTTTGTAGCGCGTTACTCCCTTCGCCACTGACGCGCGTGCCGTTTGCTTCGCGGTGATCTTCAGCTTTTACTCCCATCCAGATAGCCTGCGCCTGCGGCTGGATGTGCCAGCTTGTCCGCGAACCATTGCTGCCGGAAAACTCAGCGGCTTTCCAGTTCCAGGCGGTTTCAACGGACGCACTGACGCCTTTGGCGTGATACGCCTCGGTAGCGAGTTCCTCACCGCTGACGGAATTGCTGAACCAGCTATACTGCGCCCAACTTCCCACATACAGACCGGTTTTATTCAGATCGTCGGCATACCATGCGCCGTATGCGCCTGCCGTGTAGCCATTTACCCGACCGTCAGCGTCGTAACCGCTGACGGTCGAGTGCGTGTGGCTGTGGTTGTTTCCGTACCCGGCCATGACGCCCACACGCCCGCGCCCCTGGCGACCGTCGCGCCACTGTACCAGGTCGCCGCCGAGCATCATTACGTACTGAGTCGACGCGGTTTTCAATTGCCCGCTGTCGTCGCGCGAGCGGTTACGTGTCCCCGCCTGATGCATCCACATGCTGCTCTCTGCGGTATCGCCCTGCTGCGCGTTATCGGTCTCGCTATCCTGCAAACGGATGGCAAACATGCGGTTGGCTGCCGCCAGATTTCCTGTGTAGCTTCCCCCTTCCGGCCGGTTTATCGGCTTAGTGGATTGCGGTGGCGTCGGGTCAGGTGCGGGCAGCTCAGACGGCGGCTGACCGGGTTCAGTCGGTGGCTGCTCCGGCTCGGTCGGTGGATCTTCGGATTCAGACGGCGGCTGATCGGGTTCAGTCGGTGGCTGCTCCGGCTCGCTCGGTGGATCTTCGGGTTCAGACGGTGGCTCTTCGGGGTCGACCGGCGGGTCCTCCGGATCAGGCGGTATGATTTCTTGCATCTGGTTGCTTAAATACCAGTGCGCACGATCCTGTCCGTTGCCGCGCACCAGCCTGTATTCATACGCGCCTGCGACAATTCGCCCCAGCTGGGTAAATCGCCCGGCGGAGCGACCATTAACCTGGATGAGCCGGATCCCGTTCAGCGTTTGCCTGCCCGTGCCGCCAACATTGTTAACGCTGACCATAGTCGTACCGCTGGTACCCCCTTCCACGCGCAGCGTTTCCGTTGCGGCGCTGTCATCCGCCAGAACGGTATTGAAATTAATCAAACCGATTCTGCCCTGGTAATCTCCTTTCACTACCAGCTGGTTACCCGGCGCTTTGCCACTGTTGGCCGCACCTATCTGAACCGTGCCGCTGTTACTCAGGTTGCCGTTAATGGTTAAAACATCGCTCACTGCGGCAGCACCGGCCGCGCGTGCAGACTGCTTCCCGGCTCCAATCGACAACGTGCCGGCATTCGTGACATCGCCCGCGACCGCGCCGTTGCCGATAAGCTCCGCGCCCTGATAGATATTGACGTGCGATGATTCAAGCGTAAATGGCTCCTCGGGGGAGCCAAACTTCACACCGCCAGTCCGGATATTCGTCTCGCCTCTGTAGAGTGCGGCAGCCTGCGAAAGCGTAATGATACCGAGGCCACTTTTTTCCAGCCCGCCGGAACCGGTCACGCTGTTTTGCACTGTCCAGTCATCGTTAGTCACCAGCCGAAGCGTTCCGTCATTGATTATCGAAGCGGAGCTCAGCTGATTTCCTGTATTCACCGTAAGCTGGCTGCCATCGCGAATCTCAACCGTCCCGCCGAAATGGGTGTTGTCCGCGGAAAACTGAATGTCGCTGCCGTTCAGCACAACGATGCCGTTATTGGTGAGCTGATTTTCAAACAGACCGGAGGCGCTGTTAAATTTGAGAAAACCGAGGTTGTCGATGCCCGCGGTCCCCAGCCCCCGGGGAGTATCAAGGGTGACTGACGCCCCCGATTTTATGGTGATGTCGGCGCTGAGCGCGGTATTGTCACCGTGGATAGCCATCTGCCCACCCGTGAAATTCAACGCGCCGCTGCCGGTAAGCGCACCAGCGATAGCACCGCCGTTGGTCACCGTCAGGTTGCCGCCCGCCAGATCAATCCGCGATCCCTGCTGGCTCTCCACCGCGCCCAGAGTTTGCTGGTAGCCATGAATGTCCAGCACCGTTGCGGAGGCCATGTCGACTAAGGAAGTGTTGCCCAGAGTCTGATCGTTTGCTAAGCGCAACTCACCTGCCACCATCCGCGTCACGCCGGTGTAGTCGTTATCCCGATTGGATAATGAAACCGCGGTATCGGTATTAATTTGTAAATCACCGCTTCCGCTGACTTTCGCGCTCAGATCGGCGGCGTTACCGCTGTTGCCTTCGGCATTCAATGTCAGGGCGTCATTGCCCTGCGCCAGCAGTTCAAGCTCGGTCAGCCCGTAATTGATATACATACCATCCGCGCCACTACCGCTGGTAAGACGATAGTCATAGTGCCCTTTCGCCACCGTCTGGCCATTTTGCGTAACATCGTGCTCCATTTCCGCGGAAACAGCCTGACCATGTTCATCGACGAGCAGCAAATTTCCGCCGGCGCCAGTCACGGCTTGCTGGCTTTCCACTAACCTGAGCGCAACACCGGACTCATCCTGTTGCAGGAGCGGTTTGCTGGTATCCGGCGTCTGTGACGTATTTTGCAAGCTGTTGCTGATCTGAATTGTGCCCCGCCCGGACAAATCCACATTTCCGGCCGCCTCCACCAAAGGCAGGGTGTCGATATCACCAAACACCATTGTGCCGCCGTTGAAAGCCAGACCGCCAATCGACTGGGTGCCTGTGCCAACGGTGGTGGTGTTGCCGTTTTCAACATGCAGTGTGGCCTGGGTGAGCGCGGTGGTATTGACCCCACCCAGCAGAAAATCATTATTCCTGAGATAGACATCGCCGGAAAAATCACGTCCGACATTAGCGGTAAAATTAAATGAGTTATAGTTATTATCGGCGATAAAGTCGCCCGTACCGGTCAGGTGATTATTAAATTCGAAAGCAGCGTCTGTTTGCGCAGTGAATTCCCCACTTGCATCGACATTCATAGTACCCGTGCCAAAGGCGTTATTACTGAATAATAAATCCTTACTGGCTGCTGCTTTCCCAGTGATATTCCACATTCCGGCATAGGTGTTTTTATTAATAAAAATGATGACATCCCCTGATACGGTAGTCATACCCGTGCCGATCATTCTATTGGTGAAGGCATAGTGTTCCATCCCGGCAATTTCCAGACCTTGCGACCGGTCGTTGGCGTCAGTATTAATTGTTATAGTATTTGATCCCAGCGCTTTCGTATGTTTAATGGTGACTAAACCGCCGCTAATTACTGTATCACCACTATAATCTGACTCTAAACCGAGCGTGGTATGCCCCGACTGATATTCAACACCACCCTCACCCAATATTTGCATATTAAAAACATAGCCGTCATCATTCGACTGCGTAGAGAAATTATTATTAAAAATAACTTTATTATCGCCGCCCCCACTCATAATAATGCGACTTGCCCGAATGTGATTTAGTTCATCCGTTAATGCATCGCCAATATAAAGGGTGTTATTTGCTCCAGATACGCTGCTAAGGTTAATATTTTCTCCCACTTCCACCCAGGCATTATGACCGAGTACCGTTTTCATGTTATTACCGGTGGCCGAGGCATTGAGATTCATATTTTCGTCGATTACCACGTGTTGCCCGGAAGAACCGCCATGTATTTGCCAGGCCGTGTCGCCGGCATGCGTACCGTTAAGGTTCATATCGCCGTTAACATGCACGTCCGCATTGCGAATTAATGCCTTTTCCGCAACCGCATTGATATCATTGAGTATTTGATTATTAGAAAGCGTTAAATCGCCGCCAACGTTGACGGTTGCGCCATCGGCAATATGTAACCCTATGCCACCGCCAGCGAGATCGGCGGTGAGATTATCGCCTACATTCAGGATCGCAGAACCGCTAACCGACAACCCACCACTCGCCGCGCCGCCACTGGGTGAAATTGACATATCATGCGCCACCGTGGTCATGCCACCAGTCTGGACATACTGGCTTGTTTCAGACTGCAGGTTGATGCTGCTGGCCACGATTACCGACTGCGCATCATAAATATTGATAGCCGTTGACGTGCCAGCACCGGCGCCTGTCACAAGATTACCGAATGTAAATGTGCCGCCGTATCCGTTTGTCAAGGCGGGGACACCACCGATCTGTGCTCCGCCGAACTGAATCTGCGACTGCCCCTTCACAAGCAGATCGCCTGCGCCATTAAGCGAACCGCCATGTAACCATAAATAAGCGTTGTCCATCTCTACTGCATACGGACCTGCGCCGTTTGTGACATTCACGGTGCCAGCCCCGGCGGTAATTTCCAGACCGCTATTCGAAGTGAAGTTAAGGCCATCATTAATATCGTTAACCGGCTTATCGTAAAGGGTGTTTTGCGTAATATTTACGGCCATTGCATAAGGAATGCCCGTAAAAAAAAGGAGTATTGGAAAGGTAAGTCTCACTGCGCAGGAAAGGCGCGTAAGCGGGGTTTTCATATTCGGCACGCTATTTAGTGGGTAGTGCGCCATGCCGGGTTGCGAGGTTACAGAGAATTGCGGTACTAACTTACCTGAATTAGGTTTCCCCATCCTTTCCATATAGAACTTCCTTATATTTAAAAATAAGCGTTCCTGTAATCTATTCCGGTCAAATACGGGCAGAGTGCCCTACAGCTAATGCGAACGCACCACGACACCAACTGAACAATTCGTAACAGTCGTGGAAGATAAATTAATGGAACAGATAAAATAAAACGCTATTACATCGAAAAATAACGCCCGAAAGTTAAAATATTAAATATATCCAATTTACTGTTACCGCTAAGACCACAAGATGTTTATCAGTTAAGTAAACGCTTAATAACACTTCCACTAAAACGTCGACATTAATCCTCACGCAAGTGTTATCTTAACAGCAAATTGATGAACCGCTACCAGGCAAGAGCATTTTTTACTTGCCGTTTATTGCATTCAATGAATTGAGAAATATTAACAAGTTGCCTGTTATTTTTCTGTTAATTAATAAAATTAAAAATCCGAAAATAAATGCAGCCTCAGCGCAAGCCCGAAAATATAGACATGGCGGAAAGACGGAATAAGGGATTGTAAAGTGAACCGGTGCGGTGATATCACCCGGCACACATGCCGGGTGACAGGCGACATTAAAGCGCGATCATTTCCATAACTTGTGCGCAATGGCTTGCAGTTGCTGGGCAATCTCTTGCAGGTTGGTGCCCTGCGCCTGCAGTGCCCCGGTGGAATGGCGCACAATGAGCCGCGCCGGCAGTACCGAAGAGCTGCGAGTGGCATCGCCGTGACCGCTGTCGAGTAGCCGCCGAACCGCTTCCTTACCCTGTAAATCAAGATCCAGCGAGACGGTGGTCAGCGCCGGATAAAAGAACGAGCTTTCGTAAGTGTCGTCATAACCGATGACCGATTTCTCACCGGGGATCGCCACCTGGTGCTGATGAAACGCGCTTAATACGCCCAGCGCCATCTGGTCGTTACCTACCAACACGGCGGTAAAGTTTGGCGTTTCACGCAGCATCTGTAGCGCACCGGCGTAACCACTCTGCGCGTCCCAGTTACCGTGGAAAACCATCACCGGTTTCAGTCCATAGCCGTTAAGGGTTTCGATCCAGCTTTTCAGGCGCAGCTTCGCAGAGACGGAACTCTCCGGTCCGGCCAGTAAGGCAATCTCCCGGTGCCCCAAATCGTACAGGTGTTTGACGCTGGCACGGGTTCCGTCTGCCGGGTTAAACGAAACGTTAAACACCGAACTGTAAGGATCAACATCGAGAAACAGACAGACGATATCATCGTTGTCAGACGCGATGCGCTGCGCCTGTTCGGTCTCCAGCGGCACGTTGATGATCACTTTATCGACAAGCTGTGATTTCAGTTCGTTGATAGCAGACTGGATATCATGATTGACGTTCTCATCAATCATCGAGATCAGCACCTGGTAACCATCGAGGTTGGCGTAGCGTTTTACCGCCGCGGCCACCTGCGATGGCGCGTGCAGCGCCAGCGAAGTGGTCACCAGCCCAATGGTCTGGCTCTGCTTGCCGACCAACTGTTGAGCCAGCCTGTTGGGGACGTAGCGCAATAACTCTATGGATTTCTCAACCTTGAGACGCGTGGCTTCGGATACATTGGCAGATTTGTTGAGTACCCTGGACACGGTCTGATAGGAGACACCCGCATGGCGGGCAACGTCTTCTAACGTCGCACTTTTAGACTTCATGGTCCGGTTCCTTATGTTGTTATGCGCCGATTGTAACAGGGGCCATCTAAAAAAACGCTCACCACACTTTCCCTCGTCTCTTTTTTGCCAAATAAGTATCACGCTCACAATAGCGAACATTGTGAAGGAATTCGCTACCTGTAACAAAAAACGCTGATTTATTTGCACTTAATCACACATTCGCAATCGTTAGTTTGCCTGTTTTTACATTTAGGCATTTTATGACAGCGTTTATGTGAACGTAATACAAAACAATAAGAGGAATGATATGAACACTACGCTACGCACTCTCACACTTGCGTTAGCCGCTGCGCTGACTTCACCATCTATCCTGGCCGCCTCATCGGTGCCTATCGACTTTCACGGTTACCTGCGCGGCGGCGTAGGCGTGTCGGGCGATGGCGGACAGGTGGAGTGGCAGAAAAACAAACTCGGCCGCCTCGGTAACGAATCCGACACCTACGGGGAAGTGGAACTGGGCTCGGAAGTGTATAAGAAAGACGAAGTGAGCTTTTACCTCGATACCATGGTGAGCATGGTTTCCGACGGCTCCAACGATAACGAAACCACCATTGGCGATGATGCCCAATTCGGTTTGCGCCAGTTAAATCTGCAAATCAAAGGACTTATCCCTAACGATCCCAACGCGGTGATCTGGGGCGGTAAACGTTACTACCAGCGCCACGATCTGCACATTATCGATACCAAATACTGGAACATTTCCGGTTCCGGCGCAGGCGTTGAAAACTACACCTTAGGCCCGGGCGCAGTATCCGTGGCGTGGATCCGTGGCGACGCCAACGATGTCGATTACCGCGTGGATAACGATAACGATGTCAACATCAACTACATCGACCTGCGTTACGCGGGCTGGAAACCGTGGTCAGGCGCGTGGACCGAGTTCGGCGTTGATTACGCCATGCCAAACCCGACCAAAAAACAGAAACAATATGGCGGCCTGTATGAAGCCGATGATGGCGTGATGGTAACCGGTGAAATCAGCCAGGATATGTTTGGCGGTTACAACAAGCTGGTGCTGCAATACGCTAACAAAGGGCTGGCGCAGAACATGGTGTCGCAGGGCGGCGGCTGGTACGACATGTGGCATTACGTTAATGACGCCAGCGGCTATCGCGTGATTAACACCGGCCTGATTCCGATTACCGATAAGTTCTCGCTGAACCACGTGCTGACATACGGCTCGGCCAATGACATCACCGAATACACCGACAAAACACGTCTGGTTTCGCTGGTTGGCCGCGCCCAGTATCAGCTCACCAATTATGTACGCCTGATTGGTGAAGTCGGCGGCTTCTACCAGAAAGATGATTATAAAAACGGTACTCACTACAAACAGAGCGGCGAAAAATATACTTTTGCTGTCGGTCTGGCGGATGGCCCAGAATTTATGTCTCGTCCTGAATTACGCCTTTTCGCCTCCTATTTAAATGATTCGGAAGACGGGAAATCATTTGAAGATGGAACGAAAAATAATACCTGGAACTTCGGTGTTCAGGTTGAGGCCTGGTGGTAATACGCTTCATCCTGCACGTTATCGCTTTGTTGGTTAAATTTGTTTGCTCTGGCGATTTATTTTAATAAGCCAACACCGGGAAACTATTACGCCGCAATAGGATAACGCACTATGTTGTCTGTATTAACGAGTAACATCATTATTTATTTTATCTCCGCAAACTGAGCAAAGTTGCCACTGTTTTATTTTGGGATACCCATGCAGGTATCCCTTTTTTTATCTATTAGCGAGAGGAGAAATGTTCATCAAGCAATTTACGTAGCGCGTCAGACTGTTTGCCAAAAATAGCATGAACTTCTTGCCCAAGAATAATCACCCCCAGCGCCCCTTCATTTTGTAGCGCCTGAGAATCGACAATAGCCAGATCGTTTACCGAGACGCGCAAACGGGTTAAGCAGGCATCCACATGCGCAATATTCCGCGCGCCACCAAAGGCTTGCGCCAGCCTCTGGATTTTCTGCAATTCCCCCTCACTAATCGGCGTTGTTGCCGCATTTTTCGCTTCAGAGAAGTAGTGCAGGAAGGATTTAAGGCTCACCATAATAGTCTCCTGATAATCAGCAGATAAAAAAACGCCTGCCCGAATGGGCAGGCGCGGAAGGTTCACTTATGCGTTACGGCGAATAACCCGGCAATCCCAGGGAGCCAGCGACATCGCGCCGCTGACCGACGAACCGGATAAACAATCCTGATAACCGTCAGGCAGCGTTATCACCTGCTGCTGGGCGCTAAAGTTCTGAATAAAGACAAACGTGCTTTCGCCATCCGTACGCGCCGTGGCAACGACGCCCGGCGGCAAATCGTGTTGTAACGCGCGCGGCAACTTCAACTCCTCAATAATGTTGGCGAAGAAATCACGCTGGAAAGCGAGATCGTTGCGTGATGCGACGTGCCAGGCCTTGCCTTTGCCGACATGATTGACCGTCACGGCGGGTCGCCCGGCGTAGAAATCATCCCGGTAGGTTGCCAGCGCCTGCGCGCTCTCGGTATGGATCAACTCACACAGATGGCGCGCCTGATACGGTCCCTGTAATCCGGCCTCGTTACCCGCCAGCCCCTGCACCAGATTGCGCTCGTTGTCGTCCAGGCAATCAATCTCTTCTGCCCAGATACCCAGCAATTTGCGCAGCGGGCCAGGGAAACCGCCGAGATAACAGAGATCGCTTTCATTGACCACGCCGGTCCAGTAGGAGGTCACCAGATGACCGCCCGCCGCAACAAACGCTTCTGCGCGTTCGGCAAAACCGTCGCGCACCATATACAGCATCGGCGCAATCACCAGCTGGTAACGGCTGAGATCGGCATCGGCATTGATCACATCCACGGCAATGCCTTTTTCCCAGAACGGGCGATAGTGCTCGTTAACCGTTTTTTCATACTCCAGGCCTTTATTGCGCGGCCCTTCGGCGTCATCCAGCGCCCAGCGGTTCTGCTGATCGAAGATAATTGCCACGCGGGCATCGGTTCGGCACCCCATTACCGGGGTGAGTTTACTGAGCATGTCGCCCAGCGCGCACACTTCACGCCCCACGCGCGTATCCAGATGCCCGACGTGATCGATAACCGCGCCGTGGAACTTCTCGACCGAACCACGGCTTTTACGCCACTGGAAGTACTGCACTGAATCGGCACCGTGTGCCACCGCCTGCAGCGACGAGAGAATGTGCATTCCCGGCTTTTTCAGCTTGCTGGTCGGCTGCCAGTTGGTGACGCTCGGCGTCGACTCCATCAGCACAAACGGTTTGCCGCCTTTCAGCGTGCGCATCATGTCGTGATACATGGCGGTGTAGCAAGCCAGCGCCGTTTCGTCTTTATCCCGGTGCCACATCGGGTAGCTGTCCCAGGAGATAAAATCGATCGCTTCAGCCAGTTGCCAGTAGTCGTAATCGTAGAAATACTCCATAAAATTGGTGGTCACCGGCAGTGCCGCGTTGGCGGTTTTCAGCGGGGCCACTTCATGACGGCAAAAATCGGTTACCTGCGCGGTGTTAAAACGCCGCCAGTCGAGGTTCAGCCCGTGAATGGAGACTTCCCCCTGCGGCGCCGGTGACTGGATCTGCGACCAGTCGCTGTAAGTGTGGCTCCAGAAGTCGCTCCACCAGGCGTGATTGAGGTTGTCCAGCGTCTGATAACGTGCTTTCAGCCAGCCGCGGAATTTCTCCTGACACAGCGCGCAGTGGCATTCACCGCCGTATTCATTGGAAATGTGCCAGCCCAGCACCGCCGGATGATGCGCATAGCGCTCTGCCAGCAGCGTATTGATTTTCAGCGTTTTTTCCCGGTACACCGGCGAGGTCATGCAGTGGTTGTGCCGCCCGCCGTGCAGCGCCGGAACGCGATCGCGCCCGACCCGCAGCACCTCCGGGTATTTTTGTGACAACCACGCCGGACGCGCGCCGCTTGGCGTGGCCAGAAATATATGGATACCGGCGGCATATAATTTATCGATGACCTCATCCAGCCAGGCGAAATTAAATACCCCTTCCTGCGGTTCGAGTTTCGACCAGCTGAATATGCCGACGGACATCACATTGCATTTTGCCTGCTGCATCATGGCAATGTCGTTATCAATAATATCGGGATAGTTTTCCCACTGTTCCGGGTTATAGTCCGCGCCATGCAATAGCGAGACAACCTTCGGGCTTAAAGGCGCAAATTTATTCATAATGAATTCCTGAAATTTACCACACCAAAATTAATTAAAAACTTTTACCGATGGCAGCACTTTCCCCTGGCAATCAAATAACGCCTGGTTTTCGCGGGCATTTCCCTCTTTCCACTGGTCGTTGATATATTTCATCCCCGCTTGCGTAGCCCAGGTATTTCCGGGAACGGCAATCCAGGTCGGTTCCCAATAAAAAATACCCTTGCCGCGATGGCCCTGAACATTCATTACCGACTGCATTAAATCGTGGATATAGTCATATTGCCCCTGCACGGTGCCGGGGTAGCCGCCCTCTTTTTCTTCTTTCGCCTGGAAGCTGTTTTCCGCGTTATCACAGTTCGCCAGCGTATAGCCGTAGGCCGCTTCCACCACAATCACATCTTTGTTGTAGCGCTTGCTGATGTCGTCCATATTGGCCTGCAATGCGCTGATTGGCCCGTTCCAGTAGGTGTACATAGAGAGGCCAATGACATCGAACGGCACGTTGCGTTTGGTGATTTCATCAAACCACCAGCGGAAGGTATCGTTCTTGGTGCCTTCCGCCAGATGCAGCATGATTTTCACCTGTTCGCCGTTCTTCAGGTTCTCTTTCAGGCCGTCAATAGCGGAATTCAGCAACCCCGCCAGCCGGTCAAACTCACCGCCGCCCTGCCCCCAGCTTTTGCCTTCCGGCCACAGCATGCCGCCGTTGATCTCATTGCCGATTTGCACCATATCCGGCAGCACGCCCTCCTGCTTAAAGCGGGCGATGGTGTCGCGGGTATAGTCATGGATTACCGTTTTCAGTTGCGGGTAATCCATTTTTTCCCAGGCTTTCGGTTTGTATTGCTTGCCCGGATCGGTCCAGAAATCGCTGTAGTGGAAATCGAGCAGCAGTTTCATGCCCTGCGCTTTCACCCGCTTCGCCAGCGCCAGCGTGCTGGCTAAATCGTTGTTACCGCCGCCATAGGCCTGGCCTTGCGCATCTTTCGGGTCCACCCACAACCGCAAGCGCACATAGTTGACGCCGTTGGCTTTCAGAATGGCGATCGCATCCTGCGGCTGGTTATTTTCGTTATAAAACTTCGCCCCGTGTTTCTCGGCGTCGAGCAGCGTTGAAATATCCGCGCCTTTGATGAAATCGGCGGGCATGCCGCTAAAAGGACGCGTCTTTAACGCGTCGGCGGCAAAGGTGCTGGCGGACAAACTACCAAGACAGACAGCAAGCAGAGCGGGTGCAAATCTTTTCATGTGGTTATCCTTTGGTGCTGCCGGAGGTCAGGCCGGAGACGAAGTATTTTTGCAGTGCCAGATAAAGAATGGCCACCGGAACGGCGATCAAGACCGCGCCCGCCGCGTAGGTGGTGTAACTGGCGCCCATTTTTTGCGCCACCAGGTTGTAAAGCCCAATCGGCAGCGTGTATTTGTCCGGGGTACGCAGAATAGTGCTGGAGAGAATGAAATCCCCCAGCGGCCCGGTGAAAGAGAACAGTGCCACTACGGCCACAATCGGTTTCGACAGCGGCATGATGATCTCAATAAAAATGCGAAAGTTACTCGCGCCGTCCATGCGTGCGGACTCATCCAGGTCACGCGGAATGGCATCGAGATAGCCTTTCATCAGATAGGTGTTCATCGGGATCATTCCGGCGACATAAATCAGCACCAGCGCCATATGGCTGTTGATTAAGCCCAACAGTTGCGACAGCACAAAAATGGCAATCAGCGCCGAAAACTGCGGGATCATCTGCAGCAGCAAAAACAGCATCAACCCGTTCTGCCGCCCTTTAAACCGAAAGCGGGAAAAGGCGTAGGCGGTGAAACTGACGCTGATTAAGGTCAGCACCATCGTCAGCAGGCTGATCTTCATTGAGTTCCAGTACCAGGTCAGGTAATTGACCTGGCCATTAAACAGATCGGCGTAGTGCTGAAACGAAAGATTTTCCGGAATTATCGAGGTGCTGAGCAGGCTGTTACCTGCGTTCAGCGACGCGCCAATCGTCCACACCAGCGGGTAGATAATCATCAGCGAGACCAGCGCGATAACCAGCCAGGAGAGCGTCAGGCGGATCCACTTCTCGCGGCGGATACTTTGTGATTGAGCCATTTTTCTTCCCTTATGCCATGTCGTCGTTTTTAAAGGATTTGGTCGCGCGGAACTGCCACAGCGCCAGACCGACGACAAAAATCGACAGCAAAATGGTGATGGTCGCCGCAATCGCGTACTGCGAGGAGGACATCGTCAGCTTGTAAATCCACGACACCAGGATATCCGTCCCACCCGCGTTCGCCCCCGCAACTGCCGGGCCGCCGTTGTTAAACAGATAGATGATGTTGAAGTTGTTAAAGTTGAAGGTGTACTGGGTAATGATGATCGGCGCAATCGAGTACAGCACCAGCGGCAGCGTAATGGTGCGCAGCCGCGTCCAGGTGCCCGCGCCATCCATCTTCGCCGCTTCGTACAGATCGTCCGGGATAGCCTGCAACACGCCGGTCGTCATGGCGAAAACAAACGGGAAACCGAGCCAGGTTTGCATCATGATCAACGCCGTTTTGGTCCAGAACGGATCCGTCAGCCACGCTTTCGGCGCAATGCCGAAGAACGCGAGAATGGCATTGTTAATCACGCCAAACGAGTCGTTAAACATCCCGGCGAACACCAGAATGGTGACAAACCCAGGCACCGCCCACGGCAGGATAAAAATGGTGCGTACCAGCGGCTTAAAGCGCAGATCTTTCTGGTTCACCAGTATTGCCAGCAGTACGCCAACGGAACACTGCAACGTGGTGGCCAGCAGCGTCCAGACCACCGTCCATTGCAGCACATCCAGGAAGGTCGAACGCCAGATCGACAAGGTAAAGATGTTGACGAAGTTCTTTAACCCTACCCAGTCCACCAGCCTGGCCGGCGGCGTGTGGTAAAGGTTGTAGTTAGTGAAGGCGATGGCGAAACCGAAGAGGATCGGGAAAATCACCACGAACACCAGCAGAATAAAGCCTGGCGTGATCATCAGGTACGGGAAGCCGTCGCTGAGTAACAACTGGTACTGCTTGCGTACGCTGTTGAGCGGCTTTCCTGCGTCGCGTTTTTTACCGTTTACCCACGCATCGCGCAGCGAGAGGTAATAGACCATCACGCCAAAGGCGATGATCAGTACGCTGATAATCCCTTCCGCCAGCAAGAAAATGGAGTTGTCACGCGGGACTTCCTCGCCAAGCGTGTATAACCCCCACAATCCTTCGCGCAGAAAATCGTAAAAAATGCCCATAAAGCTGCTAAGCAGCACCAGGAAGATAAGGCCCTTTAACCACTGGCGGTGATAAAACTGACCAAAACCCGGCACAACGGCCAGCAGCAGCCCGCACCACGCATGCCGCCCTGCGCCATGCGTTTTGGCAAAATTTTCGCTGGGACTGATAATCACGTACGACTCCTTTTCAACAACGGGAGGTGCCCCTCCCGTTTCGCAACAACACGCGGTTACTGGTTACTGGCCTGCATCGCTTCAACTTGCATATGGATCTGTTTGGTGGCTGCATCGAGCGCCGCCTGCGGTTCCTGTTTGCCGGTCAGGCTCAGCTCCAGCGCGGCGTTCGCCGGGCCCCACACTTCGCCCATCTCCGGAATGCCCGGCATTGCCGTCGCGCGCGCCGCCTGTACCGCCACAGCGCTGGCTTTTTCGTCGTTTTTGATAACCGGATCGTCAATCATCGCTTTCTGCGCCGGGATTTCACGCGTGGCGATATAGCGCGTTTTCACGTACTGCGGCTGGTTGATAAATTCGATGAATTGCTGGGCGAGCTTTTTGTCTTTGCTCCAGGTCGAAACGACATAGCCTTTCACACCGAGGAAGGAACTCATCGGTTTGCCGTCTGGTAAGTTTGGCAGCGGCGCAACGCCGTAATTGATCCCCGCCGCTTCATACGGCTGGAACGCCCATGGGCCATTGATTACCGCTGCGGCTTTTTTCTCGGTAAACAGTGAATCGATGGCGTTCAGGCCGTTATCGCCGAGGATGCCGGAGGGAAATACGCCTTCGGCATAGAATTTTTTCAGGAAGGTGACGGCTTCCACCGCGCCCGGTTTATTGAGGCCAATATCCTGCGGGTTGAAGCCGCCTTTATCATTTTTACCAAACAGGTAGCCGCCTTCCGGCCCGATCGCGCCCCAGCTGTAATAAACCTGGTCAAACTTGGCCAGCAGCCCGTATTTGTCCTGTGCGCGCTGTTTTTTCGAATAGTCGAGCCACTCCGGCAGGCTTTGCAGCGGCTTATCAATCAGTTCCTTGTTATAGATAAGCACGAGGGTTTCCACCGCTTTCGGCACACCATACAGCGTGTTATCCAGACGAAAGGCATTGATCGAGGCTGGCGTAAAGGCGTCAACTTTTTCTTTATCCAGATTCAGGGGGGTCAGCAACCCTTGCACCACCGCGCCACCCAGTTGATCATTAGGAATGACCAGCACATCCGGGCCAATGCCGGCCGGGCCATCGAGGCGTAATTTCTCCAGCTGCTGCGCGTAGGGCATCTCCTGCACATTAACTTTGACGTCGTACTTTTGTTCGAAATCTTTTACGGCGTCCTGAATGCCGACCGACTTTTTGATGTCTTCCCAGACATTAAGCTGCTGAGTGGCGGCGTGCGCCGACAGGCTAACCGTCTGGCCAACGGCGAGTGCAGAGAGGATCAGTGCAGTAAGTGTGTTCTTTTTCATTATCAACCTCATGTCAAGGTATAACAATTTTGTGGTTTTTATGGCGCAGCATCAGGATACCTTTTAAACAAACCACCTGATATTGCAGGGTTTAAGACGTATTCACCCGCCTTATTGAATTTGTTATACGCTACGCTTTAACAATTAATAAAACGAGCATAAACGGTGAGTTATGTGACCGGCATTACAGAAATGAAAATTCGATATAGGGCGCAAAAACACTGGAAGTTATAGTCATAGCAAGATTTTTCGCCGTTACGCAGCAACGCCAGATGATTGTTATACGTAATACAAAAACACTCAGCGCACGGCATAAACGGTAAATAACGGCTACTACATTCGGGGAACGTTGATGTCCAATATACGACTGAGGAATGTCACCAAACGGTTTGGCGACACGGTGACGCTGAACAATGTCAATTTGTCGATTGATGATGGCGAATTCGCGGTATTTGTCGGCCCTTCCGGCTGCGGTAAATCCACCATGCTGCGCATGATTGCCGGTCTGGAAGAAGTCAGCGAAGGCGAAGTGTTGATTGGCGATGAAGTGATGAACGATGTCGCGCCGGCACATCGCGGCGTGTCGATGGTGTTTCAGTCTTACGCGCTCTATCCGCATATGACCGTGGCGGAAAATATGGGCTACGGGCTGAAAGTGAACAAAGTGCCGAAAGAGGAGATCCGCCGCCAGGTGGAGATGGTGGCGAAAACCCTGCAACTTAGCCATCTGCTGGACCGAAAACCGAAACAGCTCTCCGGCGGCCAGCGCCAGCGCGTCGCCATTGGCCGCGCGATTGTGCGTAACCCGCGTGTGTTTATGTTCGACGAGCCGCTCTCAAACCTCGATGCCGAACTGCGCGTCGAGATGCGCCTGCACATTGCGCGCCTGCACCAGGAGCTGAAAACCACCATGGTGTATGTCACGCACGATCAGGTGGAAGCAATGACGCTGGCGGATAAAATCGTGGTGATGAACGACGGCAATGTCGAGCAGATGGGCTCGCCGATGTCGCTCTACTACAATCCGAAAAACAAGTTTGTCGCCGGGTTTATTGGCTCGCCGAAGATGAATTTCCTGCCCGCAACGGTTAAAGCCTGGCAACCCGGCGAAGTGACTATCACGCTGGCGCAGGGGCATCAATTAACGCTCGGTATCGACACCTCGCGGCTGGAGCCCGGTGCGTCGATCACGCTCGGCATTCGTCCGGAGCATCTCTCCACGGATGTCACGCGTGGTACGCCGCTGGAATTTCAGTGTGAAGTGGTGGAACGGCTGGGTAATAACACCTACCTGTTTGGTCAGTGTTACGGCCATGACAACATAAAAATTCTGCTGCCGGGGGATGTCCATTTCCGCCCGTGGCAGAAAATTACCCTCGCCTTTGATAGCCGCCACTGCATGATTTTCGACGATCGGGATTTGCGCGTCAGCGCCGATATTCCGGTGCCAAACCCGGACTCCCCGGACGGCCCGATCAATTGATTTTCACTCATCAAGGATAAGTGCTGCTCCGTTTTGCGTGTTTTTCATCAGATAGGCTTTGACTACCCTTATCTGCATCGACACCAAAAACACATTAACGGAGCCATGATGAAAGCTATCGCTATTACCCGCGCCGCGCAAAACGGCAGTAATCTGGATTTTCTTACCGACATTGAACTGCCGCAACCGACCGCCAGCGGCCACGACTTACTGGTGGAAGTGAAAGCCGTTTCCGTCAACCCGGTGGACACCAAAGTGCGCGCCGGTTTTAACGCCGATACTCCGCGCGTGCTGGGCTGGGATGCCGTTGGCGTGGTGACTGCCGTGGGGGAAGCGGTAACGTTATTCCAGCCGGGCGATGAAGTGTGGTACGCCGGCGCGTTGACCCGCCCCGGCAGCAACAGTGAATTCCAGTTGGTGGACGAACGCATTGCGGCGCGCAAACCGAAAACGCTGGATAACGCTGCCGCCGCCGCGCTGCCCTTAACCGCCATTACCGCCTGGGAGTTATTGTTCGACCGTCTTGGCATCAAAGAGGGCGGCAACGAAAATGATGTGCTGCTGATTGTTGGCGCGGCGGGCGGCGTAGGCTCGATCATGACACAGCTGGCTCGTAAGCTAACGCGCTTAACGGTCATTGGTACGGCATCTCGCCCCGCCAGCCAGCAGTGGGTAAAAGAGCTGGGTGCGCATTATGTGATTGACCACAGCAAACCGCTGACCGAAGAGCTGGCGCGCATTGGCATCAAACAGGTTTCACACGTCGCCAGCCTCAATAATACCGAAGAGCATTATCAGCAGCTGATTAACGCCCTGAAACCGCAGGGTAAACTGGCGCTGATTGACGATCCGCACAGCCTGGACGCGATGCCGCTGAAGGTGAAAAGCATTTCGCTGCACTGGGAGTTTATGTTTACCCGCTCAATGTTCACCACTGACGATATGATTGCCCAGCATCAGTTGCTTTCACGCGTGGCGCAGTTGATCGATGAAGGCGTGTTAAAAACCACGCTTGGCGAGCACTTTGGCACCATCAATGCCGTGAATCTGCGCAAAGCCCATGCGCTGCTGGAAAGCCAGCGGGCGGTGGGAAAAATCGTGCTGGAAGGGTTTGCGGGCTGACGATTAGCCAGGATTATTCTTAAAGGTTACAAGCGGATAGCGAAAATCGCCGTCCGCTTTTCCTGCTCTGCCCTGGGTTTGCTTACACTTTTTACCAAAGCGTTATTTTTTCGTAGTTGCTCCACTGTCCGTTAACGGCAATGATGGCGTGCTATTTATGCAACCGCGTGAAATGTATAAGAACAACCTGGAGAGAGTATGAGTAAAACAAAAATGATGCTTCTGGGCGCGCTGTTGGCAACCGCCTCGACGGCCTTTGCCGCACCGCAAACCGCTACACCAGGCGCTACCGGGCCGCAATCTTACGAAATTAATGAGTTTGTCGCCGACTTTACGAAATTCACCATTGGCGACACCGTACCAGAAATGTACCGCAGCGAAGAGTACAACATCAAACAGTGGCAACTGCGTAACCTGCCAGCCCCCGAAGCCGGTAGCCACTGGACCTATATGGGCGGCAACTATGTGCTTATCACCGATGCCGAAGGCAAAATCCTCAAAGCCTATAACGGCGACATTTTTTACCATCGCTAAACCAGGAGCTGAATGATTATTCGCCGCTGGCAGGAAAGTGACAGACCGTTTTTACGCACTCTTTTTTTACACGCCCGCAAAGAAAGCTGGCACTGGCTTGATGGCAGCGACTGGCGGCTGGAAGATTTTGACGCCGCCACGCTCGATGAAACCATCTGGGTCGCCGAAGAAGAGGGCCACCGGCTGGGGTTCGCCTCGGTGTACGAAAACGACAATTTCCTGCACAACCTGTTTGTCGACCCGGCCTTTCAGGGCAAAGGCGTCGGCAGCGCTCTGCTCAAACATGCGCAATCCACCTTTACCGGCACTGGCGCACTGAAATGCCTGCTGCATAACAAAGCCGCACTGGCGTTTTATCAGCACCATGGCTGGCATATCGAAGCACAGGGCGTTTCGCCGGAAGGGGATTACGTGCTGATGCACTATCTGAAGAAGTAAAAAAACCTCTCCCGAACGGGAGAGGTTGACGGATTTACACCGCGCGAAACGCGATATCACCAGGAATGACTTCACCCTGCCAGTAAAGCTGCGCGGCTACGCGCCCGGCAAGTTGACGGTAGATAGCGGTAAATTCGCTGTCCGGGCGGCTCACCACGGTCGGCGTACCTTTATCCAGATCTTCACGCAGCGAAATGTGCAGCGGCATCTGCCCCAACAACTCGGTGTGATACTGCTCGGCCAGTTTTTCCGCACCGCCGGTGCCGAAAATCGGTTCGTGATGACCGCAGTTGCTGCAAATGTGCATGCTCATGTTTTCAACAATACCGAGCACCGGCACTTCCACTTTCTCGAACATAACGATGCCTTTTTTGGCGTCGATCAGCGCTATATCCTGCGGCGTTGTCACCACCAGCGCGCCGGTCACCGGAATGTTTTGCGCCAGCGTCAGCTGAATATCACCGGTGCCTGGCGGCATATCCAGTACCAGGTAATCCAGATCCGGCCACATGGACTCCTGCAACAATTGCAGCAGCGCTTTGCTGGCCATCGGGCCGCGCCACACCATGGCGTTATCATCGGTAACCAGGTAGCCAATCGAGTTGGTCGCCAGACCGTGGGCGATAATCGGCGCCATATGCGTACCGTCCGGCGAGGTCGGACGCTCGTGCTCCGCACCGAGCATGACCGGGATCGACGGGCCATAAATATCGGCGTCGAGAATACCGACTTTCGCCCCTTCCGCCGCCAGCGCCAGCGCCAGGTTTACCGCCGTGGAGGATTTCCCTACCCCGCCCTTGCCGGAACTGACGGCAATGATGTTTTTCACACCGTTGACGCCCGGCTGGTTCTTCACACGTTTTAAGGTGGCGATGTTGTGCGACAGCTTCCAGTCGATGGCGCGCGCGCCGGTCAGCCGCAGCAATTCGGCGCTGCACTGCGCTTTTAACTCTTCAAACGCGCTGCGCCAGACAAACGGCATCAGCAACTCAACGTGCAGGGTGTCATCCAGCCATGCGACATGGTGTACCGCTTTTAAAGCAGTGAGATTGTGCTTCAGGGTTGGGTGCTGAAAATCGGCCAGCGTCCCGGTGACAATCGCGCGTAACGCTTCCGGGGATTTGGCCTGGGATTGCGAACTCATCCCGACTCCTTTGTAGTTGTTCTGAAAACGACATTGTAGCCAGCAAGTTTACCCCACGGGCAACAATTATTCATTTACGGATAAATGCCGTTAACGCATGGATTAATTATTACTCATGTATTCATATAGGGATTGAAACGTTCTTAAAATCCTTATCACCGAAGGCGCAATCTTTACCCAAAAATCCCTGTCTGAATTAAAACGTCCGCAGATCGCGTAGCGCGCTAATTCCCCTTTTGGTACTATCGATACCCCTTTTTCTCAAGAAGATGTAATGCCTACTATGACTCAAGTCGCGAAGAAAATTCTGGTAACGTGCGCACTGCCGTACGCCAACGGCTCCATCCACCTCGGCCATATGCTGGAGCACATCCAGGCTGATGTCTGGGTCCGTTACCAGCGAATGCGCGGCCACGAGGTCAACTTCATCTGCGCCGACGATGCCCACGGCACGCCGATCATGCTGAAAGCGCAGCAACTGGGGATCACCCCGGAGCAGATGATTGCCGACATGAGTCAGGAGCATCAGACCGATTTTGCTGGCTTTAACATCAGCTACGACAACTACCACTCGACGCACAGCGACGAGAACCGCGAGCTGTCGGAGCTTATCTATACCCGCCTGAAAGAGAACGGTTTTATTAAAAACCGCACCATCTCTCAGCTCTACGATCCGGAAAAAGGCATGTTCCTGCCGGACCGTTTTGTGAAAGGCACCTGCCCGAAATGCAAATCACCGGATCAGTATGGCGATAACTGCGAAGTATGTGGCGCGACCTACAGCCCGACCGAGCTGATTGAGCCGAAGTCGGTGGTTTCCGGCGCGACGCCGGTCATGCGTGATTCCGAGCACTTCTTCTTCGATCTGCCCTCATTTAGCGAAATGTTGCAGGCGTGGACGCGCAGCGGCGCGTTGCAGGAGCAGGTGGCGAACAAAATGCAGGAGTGGTTCGAATCCGGCTTGCAGCAGTGGGATATCTCCCGCGATGCGCCTTACTTCGGTTTCGAAATTCCAGGCGCGCCGGGCAAATATTTCTACGTCTGGCTGGATGCGCCGATTGGCTACATGGGGTCGTTCAAAAACCTGTGCGACAAGCGCGGCGATACCACCAGCTTTGATGCGTACTGGAAGAAAGATTCCGACGCCGATCTGTATCACTTCATCGGTAAAGATATCGTCTATTTCCACAGCCTGTTCTGGCCCGCAATGCTCGAAGGCAGCGGTTTCCGCAAGCCGACCAACCTGTTTGTCCACGGCTACGTGACGGTGAACGGCGCGAAGATGTCCAAATCGCGCGGAACGTTTATCAAAGCCAGCACCTGGCTGAATCATTTCGACGCCGACAGCCTGCGCTATTACTACGCGGCGAAGCTCTCTTCGCGCATTGATGATATCGATCTTAACCTCGAAGATTTCATCCAGCGCGTGAATGCCGACATCGTCAACAAAGTGGTGAACCTCGCCTCGCGTAACGCCGGTTTTATCAATAAACGTTTCGACGGCGTGCTGGCGGCAGAGCTTGCAGACCCGGCGCTGTACAAAACCTTTACCGACGCGGCAGCGACCATCAGCGAAGCGTGGGAGAGCCGTGAGTTCGGCAAAGCGGTACGCGAAATTATGGCGCTGGCCGATGTGGCGAACCGTTACGTTGACGAACAAGCACCGTGGGTTGTGGCAAAACAGGAAGGCCGCGACGCCGATCTGCAGGCCATTTGCACCATGGGGCTGAACATGTTCCGCGTGCTGATGACGTGGCTGAAACCGGTTCTGCCGTCGCTGGCGGAGCGCGCCGAAGCGTTCCTCAACACGACGCTTGAGTGGGATGCCATCAACCAGCCGCTGCTCGGCCACAAAGTTAACGCCTTCAAAGCGTTGTATAACCGTATCGAAATGAAACAGGTGGAAGCACTGGTGGAAGCGTCAAAAGAGGAAGTGAAAGCGGCTGCCGCACCGGTAACCGGCGAGCTGGCGGATAACCCGATTCAGGAAACCATCAGCTTTGACGATTTCGCGAAAGTCGATCTGCGCGTGGCGCTGATTGAAAACGCCGAGTTCGTCGAAGGTTCCGACAAGCTGCTGCGCCTGACGCTGGATCTGGATGGCGAAAAACGCAATGTCTTCTCCGGCATCCGTTCCGCGTACCCGGACCCGAGCGCGCTGATCGGTCGCCTGACGGTGATGGTCGCCAACCTCGCGCCGCGCAAAATGCGTTTTGGTATCTCCGAAGGGATGGTGATGGCCGCCGGCCCTGGCGGAAAAGATATCTTCCTGTTAAGCCCCGATAGCGGCGCAAAAGCAGGCCAGCAAGTGAAATAAAAAATAAGGCGCTGAATTCAGCGCCTTTTTCTATACTCAATTTTGCATTACCAAACATTACTTCACATGGAAAACAGGGGAATATCGTGAAATTGAGTAAATTCATCGCCGCACTCTTTTCTGTCGCTTTACTCATTGGTCTGACCGGCTGTGGGGAAAAAGAGCAGAGTAAAACCTTTACCTTTGCGCAGGCGGGCACGGAAGTGACGCTGACCTATTACTACAAAGGTGACGAGGTTGAACGCCAGACCGCCAAAAATAAAATCGAGTACGCTTCCATTGGCGCGAAGACAAAAGACGAGGCGATGAAAGTGCTGGATCCGATCAGCAAAAAATACCAGAGCATTAAAGGGATCAAAGAGAGCGTGGATTATCAGGAAACCTACGCGCAAGAGACGCTGGATGTGGATTACAACGAGGTCGATTTTGCTGCGCTGAACAACCTGCAGGGTTCCGAGTTTACCGGCACGGTCAATGGCAAAATCAGCATGAAGAAATCAGAAGAGCTGCTGAAATCACGCGGCTTTAAAGAAGTGCAGTAAGTCCTGTTCTCCTTCAAGCTGCGCGTTGTTGGCGATGCCCGCCTGGCGCTAAACCATCAGCGATGCAGCCTGAAGGATTATCGATTATTCCGCTTCGGTTTTACCCTTCGGTTTTTGCTCGCGTACCGCCAGACCACGTAGGAAATAACGCATCACCTGATCGCCGCATTCGCGGAAGTTCTTATGATCCGGCGCACGCATCATGGCAGTGATTTCCGGCATCGAGATGCGGAACTGCTGGGCGGTCAGAATAGCCAGAATATCGTCAGTTTTTAACGAAAAGGCGATACGCAGCTTTTTCAGCACGATATTGTTATTCAGCTTGCGTTCAGCCACCAGCGGCGGCGCGGTTTCATCTTTGCCACGTTTTTCATAAATAAGACCGTTCAGAAACGCGGACAACACAATATCCGGGCACGGCTTATAACCTTCCTCGTCTTCTTTGCGCAACCAGGGCGCCAGCTGTTCAACGGTCACTGCCGTGTCTGCCAGTGCAAGAATGCGCACCAGCGCGGTGTTATCAGCTTGCAGGGTGTAACGCACGCTGCGCAGGATATCGTTATTAAGCATATTTGTTTCCGGAAATGATGAACCAGCGCGCAGTGTAGGCATCGCACAGGAATTTACAACCCCAACGCCTCTTTTAAATTTTTCAGATAACGTCGACTCACCGGCACCGTCAGGCCATCGCGCAGCAGTAGCTCCGCCTGGCCGTTATCTTCCAGGCGGATCTCTTTCAGGTGCGCCATATTGACCAGGTACTGGCGGTGGCAGCGCACCAGCGGCGTACGGCTCTCCAGCGTGCGCAGCGTCAGCTCGGTAAACCCCTCTTTGCCCTCCTGGCTGGTCACATACACGCCGCTCATGCGGCTACTGACAAACGCCACTTCATCCATCTGCAATAACCAGATCCGGCTGTGCCCGGTACAGGGAATGAATTTCAGCGCTTCCTGGTTTTCCGGCAGCACCGACACATCCTGCACGTTTCGCTCAAGGCGCAAGCGGCTGAGGGTTTTCTCCAGGCGGCGGGCTTCAATCGGTTTAAGCAGATAATCGAACGCGTGTTCTTCAAACGCCTGCACCGCGTATTCGTCAAACGCGGTCAGGAACACAACATACGGCCGGTTTCCCGGATCGAGCATCCCGACCATCTCCAGCCCGCTAATGCGCGGCATCTGGATATCAAGAAACAGCACATCCGGACGCAGTTTATGCACCGCGCCAATCGCTTCGACGGCGTTGCCGCACTCGCCAACAATCTCAATATCGCTCTCTTCCTGAAGCAGGATACGCAGGTTTTCCCGGGCCAGCGGTTCATCATCAACAATCAGCACTTTTAACATGCGTGTTCCTCCAGCGGGAGTCGTAGGGTAATGCGGGTAAACAGATCCGGCTCACAGGCAATAGTAATGCCGCACTCATCGCCAAACCGCGCGCGCAGGCGCTTATCCACCAGGCTCATCCCTAATCCACTGGCGTCGGTTTTCGGCTGGTACAACCCGGCATTGTCTTCAATATCCAGCACCAGATGCCGCCCGTCCTGGCTGGCGTTAATCATAATCTCGCCCACGCCGAGCAGGTGCGACGTGCCATGTTTGATGGCATTTTCCACGATCGGTTGCAGGGTAAACGCCGGAAGTTGCAGGTGCGACAGCGCTTCCGGCACATGTAATTGCACCTGCAAGCGCGACTGAAAACGCGCTTTTTCAATTTGCAGGTAGGCGTTCACATGTTCAATTTCGTCCGCCAGCGTTACCACTTCCGACGGGCGTTTTAAGTTTTTACGAAAGAACGTTGAGAGATATTGCACCAGCAACCCGGCCTGATCGCTGTCGCGGCGGATCACTGCTTTTAGCGTGTTCAGGGCATTAAACAGGAAATGCGGATTTACCTGCGCGTGCAGCAGTTTAATTTCCGACTGGGTAAGCAGCGCCTTTTGCCGCTCATACTGTCCGGCAAGGATCTGCGCCGAAAGCAGTTGCGCAATCCCCTCGCCCAGCGTGCGGTTGATGGAGCTGAACAGGCGGTTTTTCGCTTCATACAACTTAATCGTCCCCACCACGCGCTGGTTTTCGCCGCGCAGCGGGATCACCAGCGTCGAACCGAGTTTGCATTGCGGATGGAGCGAACATTGGTAAGGCACTTCGTTGCCGTCGGCATAAACCACTTCCCCGGTTTCAATGGCGCGCTGCGTCCAGACCGACGAGATGGGCCGCCCCGGCAGATGGTGATCGTCGCCGGTGCCGGTGAAGGCCAGCAGTTTTTCCCTGTCGGTTATCGCCACCGCGCCAATATCGAGCTCTTTATAGAGCACCAGCGCCACCTTCATGCTGTTCTCTTCGTTAAAACCCTGGCGCAAAAACCCTTCCGTCGACGCTGCCACTTTTAATGCAGTGGCGGAAAACGCCGAGGTGTACTTTTCGAACATTGCGCGCTTATCGAGCAGGATGCGCATAAACAGCGCCGCACCAACGGTATTGGTGACCATCATTGGCGCGGCGATGCTTTGCACCAGGTGTAACGCGCTATCAAACGGACGGGCGATAAGCAGAATAATCAGCATCTGGATCAGCTCCGCCACGCAAGTTACCGCCCCGGCGGTAAACGGGCTGAACACCAGATCGGTGCGCCCGCGTTTGATTAGCGCGCGGTGTACCAGGCCGCCGAGCAACCCTTCAACAAACGTAGAGAGCATGCAGCTAAGCGCGGTCATGCCGCCCATCGAATAGCGGTGAATACCGCCGGTTAACCCGACAAGACCGCCCACTAACGGGCCACCGAGCAGGCCGCCCATTACCGCGCCAATCGCGCGCGTGTTGGCAATAGAATCCTCGATATGCAGGCCGAAATAGGTACCGAGAATGCAGAAAATGGAGAAGGTGACATAGCACAGCAGCTTATGCGGTAAGCGCACGGTTACCTGCATCAGCGGAATAAACAGCCGCGTTTTGCTCATCAACCAGGCGATAACCAGAAACACGCACATCTGCTGAAGCAGCAGCAACACCAGATTGAACTCGTACATACCCACCACACCACATCAACTAAAGCGCGTAACATACAGGGTGTTTTCAGATGTTTCTTTGAAGCGCTGCAAAAAAATACAAAATCGTGCTCCGCATCACAAAGTAAGCCACATTGATTAACCGTTCGCACACATTTTGCGCAATTTTGCGGCTGCGCATCCTGTGCCAGGCGGCAGCGGCTACAGTTATACAGGGAGTCGGCTGGCGAGGGTAACACCATGGCGCTTTACACAATCGGTGAAGTGGCGTTGTTATGCGAAATCAACCCCGTGACGCTGCGGGCCTGGCAGCGACGTTATGGACTATTGCAACCCCAGCGCACGGATGGCGGCCACCGGTTATTCACCGAAGAGGACATTGACCGCATCCGGGAGATCAAACGCTGGATAGAGACCGGCGTGCAGGTCAGCAAAGTGCAAAAGCTGCTCTCTTCAGCGCTGGAAGAGACGCGAGATGGCTGGCGCGCCCAGCAGGAAACCGCCCTGCAATACCTGCAACAGGGCGACCCGCATCGCCTGCATCAGTGGATCAAAGAGCACGGGCGCGACTACCCGGCGCAGGCGCTGGCAACACATCTGCTTATCCCCTTACGATTGCGGCTACAAACTCAGCAGCCCGCCCTGCTGGCGATGCTGAGCCTGCTTGACGGGATCCTGATCAATTACATTTCCGGCTGCCTGACTTCTGCGCGTAAAAAACCGGGTAAAGACGCGCTGGTGATTGGCTGGAATGTGCAGGACACCACGCGCCTGTGGCTGGAGGGCTGGATGGCAAGCCAGCAGGGATGGCGGGTGGATATTCTGGCGCATGCCCTGCCCCAGTTGCGCCCGGAGATGTTCCCCGGCCGGACACTGCTGGTGTGGTGCGGCGAAACACCGGGCGAAGCACAGCAACAGCAGATGCTGGCATGGCGCGAAGCGGGGCACAGCGTCTGGTTGCTCGGCATTTAATGTTTTATTAACAACTCAACTTGCCTTTATAATGCCAGCCTGATTCAGAAGGAGCATAAAATGAAGTCTGGTAAAATTGTTGTTATCGCTATCTTTTTGCTGATGGCCATCGGCGGAATTGGTGGCGTCATGCTCGCCGGTTATTCGTTTATTGTGCGTGGCGGTGTCGGTTGAGCCGCTGCGCCAGCCGCTCAAATCCCCGATCGACAATAATCGCTGCCAGCGCCACCAGCACCGCCCCCTGTACCACATAAGCCGTATTAAAACCGCTCAGGCCAATGATGATTGGCGTCCCCAGCGTACTTGCACCGACCGTAGACGCGATAGTGGCGGTGCCGATATTAATGATCACCGACGTGCGTACCCCGGCGATGATCATCGGTGCGGCGAGCGGCAACTCCACCTTCAACAACCGCTGCCATGCGCTCATGCCCATGCCTTTCGCCACGCTTTGCACGCTTTCCGGCACCGAGGCGATCCCCGCCAGCGTGCCCTGCAAGATCGGCAATACGCCATATAGCACCAGCGCAATAATCGCCGGTTGTTTACCAAAGCCCATTACCGGCACGGCAATCGCCAGCACCGCCACCGGGGGAAAAGTTTGCCCCACGGCGGCAATGGTTTCCGCCAGCGGGCGAAATTCCCGCCCGGCAGAACGCGTGACCGCAACGCCTGCGCCAACCCCCAGCACAATCGCAATCACACTGGAAACCGCGACCAGCGAGAAATGGGCGACGGTCAGCGAAATAAAACTCTCCTGCAAATAGACCGGGCGCGGGAGCTGCGGAAAAAGTGAACTGAACAGCGCCGCGCTATGCGGTAACCAGACCAGCAGCGCAACAAACAGCGCCATCAGCCACAGCAGCGGGTCACGCAGGATCTTCACAGGCGGCCTCCACGCGCAGCAAATCGCGAAAATGCAGGCTCCCGCAGGGCTGCCCCTGCGCATTATTCACCGGCAATACTTCGCACTGCTGGGCGACAAACGCCGAGAGCGCTTCACGCAGCGTCATCGCTTCCTGAAGCGGTTCGCCGACAGCAACGCGTTCACTGCGCAGATAAGCGCTCACCTGGCGCAATGAGAGCAGCCGCACGCCAAGCTCGCTGCGGCCAAAAAACTCGCGCACAAAATCGTTACGCGGCGCGGTCAGCATCGATAACGGCGTCCCCTGCTGGACCACCTTTCCGCCATCCATCAGTACCAGGTGATCGGCCAGTTGTAAGGCTTCATCAATGTCATGCGTCACCAGCACAATGGTGCGTCCAAGCAGACGGTGAATGCGCACCATCTCCTGCTGTAACGCCGCGCGGGTTACGGGATCAAGCGCGCCGAAAGGTTCATCCATTAACAGCACTTCCGGGTCGGCGGCAAGCGCGCGGGCAACGCCCACCCGCTGCTGCTGCCCGCCGGAGAGCTGATGCGGAAAGCGCTCGCGCAGGGCAGGCTCCAGCCCCAGCAGAGCCATCAGTTCATCGACCCGCGCGTCGCGCTTCGCGCGTGACCACTTTTGCAATTGCAGCACGGTGGCTATGTTCTGCGCCACCGTCCAGTGAGGAAATAAACCTATCGACTGAATGGCATACCCCATGCGACGGCGCAGCTCCAGCACCGGCAGCGAGCGGATATCCGTCCCGGCAAAAGTAATTGTGCCTTCATCGTGTTCCACCAGCCGGTTAATCATCTTCAGGGTGGTGGATTTTCCGGAACCCGAGGTGCCAATCAGCACCGAAAACGCGCCCGTTTTAACGTGCAAATCGAGATGGCTCACCGCTGACTGCCCGGCAAAGGTTTTACTGACGTTATTAAATTCAATCATGCTGTTTCACCTTCAGCAGCGCTATCCCTAAGCCAAATAACGCATCAACGATCACCGCCATGGCGATAACCGGAATGACGCCCAGCAGTACCAGATCCAGTGCGCTGCTCAGCAGCCCCTGAAAGACCAGCGCACCAAACCCACCCGCACCGATCAATGCGGCAATCACCGCCATCCCGACCGTTTGCACCGCCACCACTCGCAGGCTGCGCAGTAGCAGCGGAAGCGCCAGCGGCACGCGCACCTGCCAGAAACGCTGGCGCGCGCTCATGCCCATCGCTTCGGCGCTTTCCAGCACCTCCTGCGGCACCTGGTTTAACCCGGCGACCACACCGCGCACCAGCGGCAGTAAGGCATAGAGGATTAACGCAATCAGCGCAGGTGTCATGCCAGTGCCGGCAATCCCCAACTGGCTAAGTTCGGGGAATTGCTTTACCAGCCCGGCTAACGGCGCAATCAGTAAGCCAAACAGCGCCACCGACGGAATGGTTTGAATAACGTTGAGCACCGCGAACACCGGCCCCTGGCGAGAGGGATGACGATAGCACCACAGCCCGATGGCAAAGCCGACCACCAGCGCAGGTAGCAACGTGCCAAACAACAGCGTTAAATGCTGCGCCAGCGCATCGTTGAACACATCCTGCCGATTGGTGTATTCGCGTAGCAGCGAGAGATTATCCAGCGCGCCGCTGAGCAATAAATAGAGAGGAAGGCACCACACCTGCGCATGCAGCAACCAGCGCCACACGGGGTTGGACACAACGCGGCGAATCGCATCGCTACAGGCCAACAGCGTTAGCGCCAGCCACAGCCACAACCCGCTGCCGGGCGATGTGCGCGCCAGCGGGCTGCCCGTCTGCACGAGATCGGTCGCCGCCCTGCCCGCGCTCCATATCAGCAGGCAGAACAGCGCTTCGGTAAACAGCAACGTTGCCACCTGCGCACCGCGACCGGGAATAAAGCTCATTGCCAGTAAGAGACAGGGCGCAAGGAGCCACAGCGCGGAAAAAAGCTGCCATAAGGCGCGGCTTTCACCGGAAACCAGCCGGTTTGGCGCATAGTTCACAAACGGCAGCCACGCCGCCAGCCCGCCCAGCACCGCCAACAGCAACAACACACGGTTATGGCAGCGTATCGAAACATCCATAGGGGTAATTATTTCACCAGGCCTTTTTCTTTCAGGTAGTCAGCCGCGACTTTCTTCGCATCCAGCCCTTCCACCGCAATACTGGCGTTGAGTTTTTGCAGCGTTTTCTCATCCAGGCTGGCAAATACCGGCTTCAGCCACGTATCGAGTTCCGGGTAGGCTTTCAGCACAGATTCGCGTACTACCGGCGTTGGTGCGTAGATGGGCTGCACACCTTTCGGGTCGCTCAGGGTTTGCAGACCGAGCGCCGCCACCGGGCCATCCGTACCGTAGGCCATCGCCGCGTTAACACCGGAGGTTTGCTGCGCCGCCGCTTTGATGGTGACCGCCGTATCGCCACCGGCCAGCGACAGCAGCTGATCCTGCTTCAATTTAAAGTCATAGGCTTTTTCAAACGCGGGCAGCGCATCGGTACGTTCAATGAATTCAGCCGACGCGGCGAGCTTAAATTCACCGCCCTGCTTCAGGTAGCGGCTCAGATCCTCAAGGGAGTTAAGTTTGTTTTTCTGCGCCACATCCTGACGCACCGCGATTGTCCAGGTGTTGTTCGCCGGGGCGGGGGTTAGCCATACCAGTTTGTTTTTTTCAGCATCCAGCTTTTTGACTTTTTCGTAGCCCTGCTGCGCGTTTTTCCACGCGGCATCGTTCTCATCTTTAAAGAAGAAGGCGCCGTTACCGGTGTACTCCGGGTAAATATCCAGCTCGCCAGAGGTGATCGCGCCGCGCACCACTGGCGTGGTGCCGAGTTGCACTTTATTGACTGTTTTTACGCCATGACTTTCCAGAACCTGCAAAATGATATTGCCCAGCAGCGCCCCTTCGGTATCAATTTTGGAACCGACCTTTACCGGCTCCGCCGCCTGCAGCGGGAGGCTCACCGCGGCAATCAACCCTATTGAGCACGCAATCTTTTTCATGATTGTCATTGTACTTCCCTCATTTTTTACCGCCTTTTTCAGCAGCTTGAGAAAAGAGCGTAGCCGAAAATTAGCGGCTTTGTCGCGTCAGAAGGTTAAACGATTAAGGAATAAGGTATAGCGAGGGAAATCAGGCCGGTTTCCCGGCCTGTGAGAGGTTAACGCAGTTCGAACTCGCCCTGGTTAACGCGTGCAGAATCAACGCCGATAAAGACATTGAATTTGCCTGGCTCCGCATCGTACTTCATCTTCTGGTTCCAGAATTTCAGCGCATTGATATCGATCGGGAAGCTAACGGTTTGGGTTTCGCCCGGTTTCAGGTTCACCTTATCAAAACCGCGCAGTTGTTTGACCGGGCGGCTCATTGACGCGGTGACATCCTGCAAATACATCTGAATAACCGTTTCGCCTTCGCGTTTGCCGGTATTGGTCACTTCAACGCTGGCGGTCACTTTGCCGGTGCGCGTCATCGACGGTGCAGACATCTTCACGTCAGAAACCTTGAAGGTGGTGTAGCTCAGGCCATAGCCAAACGGATAGAGCGGGCCGTTCGCTTCGTCGAAGTAACGAGAGGTATATTTGTTTGGTTTATCGGCATCATACGGACGCCCGGTGTTCAGGTGGCTGTAATAGACCGGGATCTGCCCGACAGAGCGCGGGAAGGACATCGGCAGCTTACCGGACGGGTTGTAGTCACCAAACAGAATATCGGCAATGGCGTTGCCGCCTTCGGTGCCGGCAAACCAGGTTTCCAGAATGGCGTCGGCTTGCTGATCCTCTTTCACCAGCGCCAGCGGGCGACCGTTCATCAGCACCAATACCAGCGGTTTGCCGGTGGCTTTCAGCGCGGCAATCAAATCACGCTGGCTCTGCGGAATGGTGATATCGGTACGGCTGGAGGCTTCATGCGCCATGCCCTGCGCTTCGCCCACTACCGCAACAACCACGTCGGATTTTTTCGCCGCGGCGACCGCTTCATCAATCATCGCTTGCGGGGAGCGCGGATCGACAACCACTGCCGGTTCATAAAGATTGAGGAAATTAACGATATCTTTGTCATTGGTGATGTTTGCCCCTTTGGCATACACCACTTCACCTTTACCAGCCAGCGCGTTACGAATACCGGTCAGCACGGTAACGGACTGATCGGCAACGCCTGCCGCAGACCAGCTGCCCATCGAATCGCGTTTGCTGTCGGCCAGCGGGCCCACCACCGCCACGGTGCCCGATTTTTTCAGCGGCAGCGTTTCCAGACGGTTTTTCAGCAGTACCATGCTTTCACGCGCCACTTCCCGCGCTTCTTTGCGGTGCAGACGGCTTTCGGCATTGGTATCTTTCGGGTCGCTCTCTTTCGGCCCCAGGTGGCTGTACGGATCGTTAAACAGCCCCATATCGTATTTCACATTCAGCACGTGGCGGGTGGCATCATCCAGCTCCGCCATCGTCACTTTGCCGGATTTCACCAGGCCCGGCAGGTATTTGCTGTAGTACTCGTCGCTCATACTCATGTTGATGCCGGATTTCAGCGCCACGCGCACGGCATCTTCCGGATCGGCGGCGGTGCCGTGTTTAATCAGCTCTTTAATCGCCCCGTGATCGGAAATGGTGATGCCTTTAAAGCCCCACTCATCACGCAGCAGATCTTTCAGCAGCCATGAATCGGAGGAAGCCGGTGTGCCGTTGAGGGAGTTCAGCGCCACCATTACGCCGCCGCTGCCAGCGTCCAGCGCGGCTTTGTACGGTGGCATATAGTCGTTGAACAGGCGCTGCGGGCTCATATCAACGGTGTTGTACTCTTTACCGCCTTCTACCGCGCCATAAGCGGCGAAGTGTTTCACGCTGGTCATCACCGCGTAGCGATCGGCCGGGCTTTTGCCCTGCATCGCTTCGACCATGGTGCGCCCCATTTCAGAGGTCAGGTACGTATCTTCGCCAAACCCTTCGGAAACGCGGCCCCAGCGCGGATCGCGCGAGACATCAACCATCGGCGCCCAGGTCATATTCAGGCCGTCGTCAGCGGCTTCATAGGCAGAAACGCGACCAACGGTTTTCACCGCATCAAGGTTAAAGCTGGAGGCAAGACCGAGGCTAATCGGGAAGACGGTACGCTGGCCGTGTACCACGTCATAGGCAAAAAACAGAGGGATTTTCAGGCGGCTTAGCTGCATCGCCTGATCCTGCATGGCGCGAATATCCTGCCGGGTGACGGTGTTAAAAATTGCGCCGACCTGGCTTGCTTTGATCATGTCGCGAATGGCTTCTTTTGGGTTATCCGGCCCGACGCTGATTAAACGCAGCTGGCCGATTTTTTCATCGACCGTCATTTTTTTGAGCAACTCAGTGACAAACGCATCCCTTGCTTCTGGCGTCAGCGGATGGTTGCCGAACATCTCTTCCGCCAGCGCTGGTTGCAGCGCGAGGCTCACAGCGACACCTACAGAACATAGCCATTTCATGTCGTTTACTCTCTTGTTTTTTCACCCATAACCGCGGTCACTGGCCGCGAAAGAAACGCAGTGTGCCATAATCCTGGCACGTGTTGCAGAGTTGGACTCTGATTTTTATGCGAATTCGCTCCCCCGTTTGGTTTTACGGGGCTAACATTAATGCGCACTTTACACGTCATCATGCATAACGCGCCAAAGCGGCAGGTCTTCACATTCTTATGACGCTTACTGAGATAAGCTTCCGGGCGCTAACGCCAGTAAAAAGCGGCCCGAAGAATGAAATGTCTTGAACAATGATTAGCCACAAGGAGTGGATAATGTCACATCCAAACAACGCGTTTATCAGCGAACTAAAACGGCTGGTTGGCGCTTCTCATCTGCTTACCGACCCGGCCAAAACGGCCCGCTATCGTAAAGGCTTTCGTTCTGGCCAGGGCAATGCGCTGGCGGTGGTTTTTCCCGGCTCGCTGGTCGAATTGTGGCGCGTTCTGCAGGCCTGTGTTAACGCCGATAAAATTATTCTGATGCAGGCGGCGAACACCGGGCTGACGGAAGGATCAACGCCAAACGGCAATGATTATGACCGGGAAATCGTAATTATCAGCACCCTGCGTCTTGATAAGCTGCATCTGCTGGATAACGGCGAACAGGTGCTGGCCTACCCTGGTACCACGCTCTATTCGCTGGAAAAAGCGCTTAAACCGCTGGGTCGCGAGCCGCATTCGGTGATCGGTTCCTCGTGCATTGGCGCATCTGTTATCGGCGGCATCTGCAATAACTCCGGCGGTTCGCTGGTGCAGCGCGGCCCGGCTTACACCGAAATGTCGCTGTTCGCGCGTATCGATGAGCAGGGCAAACTGGTGCTGGTGAACCATTTAGGCATTTCGCTGGGGGAAACGCCGGAGCAGATCCTCAGTAAACTTGATGACGATCGTGTGAGCGATAGCGACGTGCTGCACGACCAGCGCCACGGCCACGATCATGATTACGTCACCCGCGTGCGCGATGTCGATGCCGACACCCCGGCGCGTTACAACGCCGATCCGCAGCGGTTGTTCGAAGCGTCCGGCTGTGCCGGCAAACTGGCGGTTTTTGCCGTGCGTCTGGACACCTTCCCGGCCGAAACGCGCCAGCAGGTCTTCTACATCGGCACCAATCAAACGGCAGTGCTGGCGGAGATCCGCCGTCATATTCTGGCGAACTTCGACCATCTGCCGGTCGCCGGTGAGTATATGCATCGCGATATTTACGATATCGCCGAACGCTACGGCAAAGACACCTTCCTGATGATCGATAAACTCGGCACTGACAAAATGCCGTTCTTCTTCACCATGAAAGGCCGCACCGAAGCGTTACTGGAAAAAGCGACGGTGTTTAAGCCGCATTTTATTGACCGCTCATTGCAAAAAATCAGCGGCTTTTTCCCGTCTCACCTGCCGCCGCGCATGAAAGCGTGGCGCGATAAATATGAACATCACCTGCTGCTGAAAATGTCCGGCGATGGCATTGCGGAAGCAGAAAACTGGCTGAAAACCTACTTTGCCAGTGCCGAGGGGGATTTCTTTGTCTGTACGCCGGAAGAAGGGAGCAAAGCGTTTTTACACCGCTTTGCCGCCGCCGGTGCGGCGATCCGTTACCAGGCGGTTCATGCGGATGAAGTGGAAGATATTCTGGCGCTGGATATCGCGCTGCGCCGCAATGACAACGACTGGTTTGAGCATCTGCCGCCGGAAATCGACAGCCAACTGGTGCATAAACTCTATTACGGCCACTTTATGTGCCATGTTTTCCACCAGGATTACATTGTGAAAAAAGGCGTGGATGCCCATGCGCTGAAAGCGCAAATGCTGGAACTGTTACGCCAGCGTGGCGCGCAGTATCCGGCCGAGCATAACGTCGGCCATCTGTATGAAGCCGCCGAGCCGTTAAAACGTTTTTATAAAGAAAACGACCCGACAAACAGCATGAACCCCGGCATCGGTAAAACCAGCAAGCGTAAGTTCTGGCAGGAAGACGCTGCTACGGATAACGCATCGTCAACGGCGATGAAATAACCCGGCGACGGGCTGTATTGTGTGCTCCTTTCGTAATAGAGTAGCGAACAGCGCCAGAGAAACGTTTCTATGGCCGCCTGCTTTGAAGGAGCACACCCGTCATGTCAGCTGTCGATATCTTATCCGGTCCTGCGGTGGTAGTGCGCGACGCCTGCCCTGAAGACGTTCACGCCATTGCTTCGCTTTACGCCTGGCATGTTCTGCACGGCCGCGCCTCCTTTGAAGAAGTCCCGCCTACTATCGATGAAATGCGCACCCGCATGAACAACATCGCCAGAGAGGGTTTACCGTGGATGGTGGCGCTCTATCACGGCATCGTGGTCGGCTATTGCTATGCCGGTTATTACCGTCCCCGCGAGGCGTATCGCTATACCCTTGAAGAGTCGATTTACGTGGATGCCAGTATGACCGGGCGCGGCATTGGCAGTACGTTGATGAGCGCGTTGATCGCACGCTGTGAAGCGGGTCCGTGGCGGCAACTGATTGCGGTGATTGGCGATGGCAACAACAATTCCGGTTCGCTGCGACTGCATAAAAAGCACGGTTTTGAGATTGCCGGGCAGTTGCGAAGCGTCGGCTACAAGAAAGGCGACTGGCGGGATACGCTGATTATGCAGCGTCCACTCAACGACGGTGACTGGACGCTGCCGGAGTAATTAATCGTTTTGCGCGGTCTGCTCACCCGCAGACGGATTTTGCGCCATCTGCGCCGCTTTCTGGCGTTTATAGCTTAATGCAGAAGCCGGAACCGGCTGCACTTTGCCGGTTTCAATCCAGGTGCGTAAACGGCTGGCATCGGCAAAATGGGTAAGTTTGCCAAACGCATCCATCACCACCAGCGCCACCGGTTTGTTGTTAATGACGGTGCGCATCACCAGGCAGTGCCCTGCCGCATTGGTAAAGCCCGTTTTGGTTAGCTGAATGTTCCAGTTATCGCGGTACACCAGGTGGTTAGTGTTGCGAAACGGCAGCGTGTACGCCGGGTTAGAGAAGGTGGCCATCTCTTCACGTGTGGTGCTGAGCTGACCAATCAGCGGATACTGTTTGGTGGCAATCAGCAGTTTGCTCAGATCGCGGGCGGTGGAGACGTTGTGAATCGACAGCCCCGTCGGTTCCACATAGCGCGTATTCGTCATGCCTAAGGCTTTCGCTTTGGCGTTCATCGCCGCGATAAAAGCGTTATAACCGCCCGGATAGTGGTGCGCAAGGCTTGCTGCCGCGCGGTTTTCCGAGGACATCAGCGCCAGCAGCAGCATATCTTTACGGCTGATTTCGCTATTGAGGCGCACGCGAGAATAGATCCCTTTCATCTCCGGCGTCTGGCTGATATCCACTTTGAGTTTCTCATCCAGCGGCAGGTGCGCATCCAGTACCACCATCGCCGTCATCAGCTTGGTAATGGAAGCAATAGGACGCACCAGATCAGGGTGGCTGGAGTAGATAACCTGATTGGTTTGCAGATCGACAATCATCGCGCTACCTGAAGCGATTTCAGGTTGTGCGGCGGTGGTCGCCGCTGTGGTTTTCGCGACGGCAAACGGCGCCACGGGCGCAGCCAGGATTAACGCCAGGCTTAATAAGGAAACTCGAAATTTCTGCATGGTGAGACTTCTGAAAATTATTCACGCACGTTATTACGCACACCGCTTCTGTCAGCCGGAGCAATAACAGAGCTGGCTTTGGCATAATAGCCGCCACGCAGGGTTGTCGCCAGAGGATAATCGTTGCGAGAGATTGCGTTGCCGACATTTACGCCAGCAACGCAACAGGTTTAGAACAAGCGATAACCGTAACCCCACAGGATCACCGTCAGCGCCAGCAGCACTTCGAGCACCAGCACCCCGATCGCCAGCGTCGAGCTTGAAAAACTTAAGCCCTCTTCTTTATTGATATTCAGGAAGGTCGGGATACCGACATACAGCAAGTAGCCGGTGTAAAACAGCGCCACCGTCCCCACCAGCGCGCAAAGCCAGACCAGCGGATAAAGCGCCACAATCCCACTGAGAAACAGCGGCGTCGCCACATAACCGGCGAACACCATACAGCGCCCTAATGAAGGCCGCTGTGGCAAGCTACGCGCCATCCACCAGATAACGCGGCCCATCACCGCCACGCCTCCGAGCATCAACGCATAGAACAGCACCGCCAGATAGAAACCGGTAAACAATGACAGCGTCACCACACTGTTTTCGCCAAAATTCCAGCCGATTTGCGTGGTACCAATAAACGCGCATACAACCGGAATGGCCGCCATGATTAATACATGGTGGGTGTAGTGATGCGAAATTGTCTCGTTTTCGCCTTTGATAACCTGCATTTCACGATCGGGATGGGAAAAGAGTCCCCAGACATGGTTCATAACGCCCCCTCGCTGACAGCCCGAACATCGACACTGTCAGTATAATTCACTATTGCGATTATTTTTTGTACAGCAACAAAAATGCCGCGACAACGAAACGGCGTCATTCCGGCGAAGGCGCGATATCGGGTGTATGCTTATAAGCGTTTTACCGGGAGGACGTAAAAACAATGGATATCAATCATCTGATTAGCCAGTACGGCTACGCCGCGCTGGTGATTGGCAGTGTGGCTGAAGGAGAGACAATTACGCTGCTGGGCGGTGTTGCCGCGCATCAGGGGCTGTTACGGTTCTGGCTGGTGGTGGTATCCGTGGCGCTTGGCGGCATGATCGGCGATCAGCTGCTTTATCTGGTCGGCAGACGCTACGGCACGAAAATCCTGCGCCGCTTCTCCCGCCACCGGGAAAAAATCCACCAGGCGCAGTCGCTCATCCGCCGCCATCCCTACCTGTTTGTTATCGGCTCACGTTTTATGTACGGCTTTCGCATTATTGGCCCATTGTTGATTGGCACCAGTCGCTTGCGACCGAAAATCTTTCTGCCGCTTAACATTGTTGGCGCCATCGTCTGGGCGCTGCTGTTTACCACCCTCGGTTACGTAGGCGGAGAAGTGATTGGCCCGTGGCTGCACCAGTTCGACCAGCATGTAAAACGCTGGATCTGGCTGATTCTTGCCATCGTGCTGGTGGTTGCGCTGCGCTGGTGGTTCCATCATCGGCGGAAAAAACGCCAGCGCAACGCGTCAAACGACTAAGCCGTTTTCGGTTTGAACTGCGGGTTAGCCAGCATAAAACCGCCATCAATAATCAACGATTGTCCGGTGGTGTAGCTGGCATGTTCTGAACAGAGCCAGGCGACCATGCTGGCTATCTCTTTGGTGGTGCCCGGTCTTGTCAGTGGAACAATGGGTAACGACCCCGGTTTTGCATCTTCGTCGCGCATGTTATTCATCGGCGTGGCTATTGCCCCCGGCGCGACGGCGTTTACCAGAATGTTGTGATCCACCAGCTCCAGCGCCATCGATTTGGTTAAGCCGCCGAGCGCGTGTTTGGCTGCAGTATAGGCGCTGGCGTCCGGCAACGGCGTATGCTCATGCACCGAGGTGATATTGACGATGCGCCCGCCCTGCCCCTGCTGCACCATGTGCCTGGCGGCGATTTGCGAGCAGAGAAACGCGCCGTCGACATCAACGGTGAAAATGCTGCGCCAGTCATCAAATTTCATATCAAGAAACGGGGCTTTGCTCATCGCCCCGGCGTTATTCACCAGCACATCGATACGCCCGAAGCGGGAAATCAATGTCTCAATCGCCTGCGCCCCTTCCGGCAACTGGCTGAGATCGAGATGGGTGGTTTCCGCCCGCCGCCCAAGATCCTCAATATGCAACGCAGCCTCTTTCGCGCCGTTTTCATCCGAATGCCAGGTAATGCCGATATCAAATCCCTGTTCGGCCAGCATCAGTGCACACTGTCGGCCAATCCCGGAATCGGCGGCGGTCACAATCGCAACTTTGGTTACAGGCATAGGTCGTCCTCTGGTTAACAAATAGACAGGTAAGTATAGGAAAAAGGCACAACTGCGTGAGATTGCCTACGCTTTTAACTACCTGCATATAAAAAGGACGAAGAAAATGATGAAGATACTGCTTTGGGCAATCCTGATTATCTTTCTGATTGGTCTGCTGGTGGTCACCGGCGTATTTAAGATGATCTTCTAAAGTAGCGCCGGGTAGCGGGCGCTACCCGGCATGGCGGGTTAATTCCCCTTCGCGCTGTAATTCACCGGCACCCAGCGATAGCCACTCTCCGCTTTCATCACTTTACCCATACCGGGGAAAGCGATATGCGCCGCTGCCACCCAGTCACCTTCGCGCGCGACCTGCGCCAGCACCTTTTCCCGGGTTTTTACCGCCTGCTGCTGGTTAACGTCAAAATGGATCGCCACTTCCGGCTGCGGTAATTGCACCGGATGCGCGTGAATAATATCGCCCCACAGCATCAGCGTCTTACCGCCGTGAGTGACGCGGTAAATCACGCTGCCTGGCGTATGCCCCGGCGCCGGGATCGCTTCAATGCCGGGGATAATTTGCGTCGGCGCGCGGAAAGGGCTGAGCTTACCGGTATCTATCACCGGGCGCAGTGAGCGCTCGGATTCCGCAAAAGTATGGCGCTGCCCCTCTTCCACCTCTTTTTCATGTGCCGGGTTGAGCCAGAAATCAACATCCCGCTGATCGACCCGTACGGTGGCATTGGCGAACACCGGTTTGCCGTCGCGCTGTATGCCGCCGGAGTGATCGGCATGGATATGCGTCAGCAGCACGGTATCGATGGTGGCCGGATCAATACCCGCCGCACGCAGGTTTTCCGGCAGATGGCCGCCTGCGTCGCCAAACAACTGCCCGGCACCGGCATCCACCAGAATTAATTGCTTACCGGTGTTAATCACAAAGGCGTTGATCGAGGTTTCGGCATTGACGGGTAAACTGGCCTGCGCCATCCGTTCCTGCAACTGCACCGGCGTGATATGGGTCAGCAGTTTGTCGAATGGCACCGCGACGGTGCCATCGGAAACGGCGGTGATTTGCCAGTCGCCCATTGCCATACGGTAAAAGCCCGGCGCTTGCGGCTGGTGCGTTGAAAGCGGTGTGGCGGCAATAGCGCCAAAACTCAAACCTGCCGTCACCAGCGCCAACAGAAGTGGATAATGTTTCATACTCTTCTCCAGTCGTTTTCATTGCGCCAGTATCCGGCAACGGCTACTATCACTCCAATTGATTGGAGCAATAATGACTATCAAAGAGAATGATTTTCGCAAAATCGATCTTAACTTGCTGATCGCCTTTGCCGTGCTGTTTCGCGAACAGAGCGTTTCCGCCGCGGCGGATAAGCTGCATCTGGGTCAACCGGCGGTGAGCGGCGTGCTGTCACGCCTGCGCGCGCTGTTTGACGACCCGCTGTTTATCCGTAGCGGCCATAAAATGCAGCCGACGGCCCGCGCCATCGAACTGCATACGGAACTGCTACCGCTGCTGGAACAATTGCAGAGTGCCCTGTTTCAGCAAACGGCCTTTGATCCGCAGACTGCCAGCGTCACGCTGACGCTTGGCATGGCGGACTGGGTGGAAATGTGGCTGATGCCAAAGCTGATCCCGGCGCTGCAACAGGCCGCGCCCGGCATGCGTCTGAATGTGGTGGCCAGCGATCCATTCAGCGATGCCGGTCGGCTGGAAGGCGGCGAAATGGATATGGCAATAAGCGTCGCCGAGGCCGGGCCGCGCTGGCTGGAGCGCGAAGTGCTGACCACCATGCCGTTTATCACGCTCTGGCACCCGCAGCAGCTGACGTTGAGCGCACCGCTGGATATCGATACTTTTGCCGCACAGCCGCATTTAATGGTCAGCTACCGGGAAGCCACCAGCAGCCACTTCGACACGCTACTGGCCAAAACCGGCCATCAGCGCCGCATCCACTACACCACGCCGCACTTCGCCGCCCTGCCGGGATTACTGGAGACCATGCCAGCCCTGGCGACCGTACCGGCAGGCCTGGCGCAGGAGTGGCAGCGCAGACGAGGATTTGCGAGCAGCCCGCTGCCGCTCGATGTGCAGCCAATTGAGCTGGCGATGCTGTGGCATCAGCGCCACAGCAGCGATCCGGCGGTAATGTGGCTGAAAGAGTTTATTGCTAAGCGCCTTAACTGACGCGTTCTGCCCGGTTTGCGCGGGCGGAGTGCGGGTTATTTCAGGCTCTCGCCGTTACTGGCGATGACAGCGCGATACCAGCAGAAATAGTTCTTACTGCTGCATACCGGAGCCGCTGCCGTTATCTCACGTTCGACATCAATAAAACTGCAACGTCTGGCGATCTCCGCTTTGGCGGCGCTTTCCAGATCAATCGGCTTTCACCGGGTGTAACTCATCACCACTTGTGCGCGCGGCCGCCACCCGGCACCACTACAACAACGTTGTTTACTGTTTTGGCGCTATTCATTCAGACCCCGGAAACAAAAAAACCTGACCTCCGGCAGTTGCCAGATGATCAGGTTTCGCCTGCTTGCACAGTAACAACCCACACCCGCACTTCAACCCAGCTTTATTCGAGCGCATAACGAGACAGCCTGCGAAAGGTTCACCGGCGCGTGTCAGACGCCAACGCGGCTGCGCTGGCGGGCGATCGCTTGTGCGATATCGGCGGAATGTTTATAGGCGCGGATCTCGGTAAACAACTCGCTGGCCTCAGAATATTCTTTGCGTAAATAGCCGAGCCACTGTTTGATGCGCGCAACGTGATACAAACCGGTATCGCCCTGCTTTTCCAGCCGCGAATATTTCGCCAGTAGCGCTACAACCTCCGGCCACGGCATACGCGGCTCGTTGTACTTCACCACCCGGCTCAGATTCGGCACATTCAGTGCGCCACGACCAATCATCACCGCATCGCAGCCGGTGGCGGCCATACAATCCTGCGCACTTTGCCAGTCCCAGATCTCGCCATTGGCAATCACCGGAATGGTTAACCGCTTGCGGATCTCGCCGATGGCGTGCCAGTTAATGCACTCCGCTTTGTAGCCATCTTCTTTGGTGCGCCCGTGTACCACCAGTTCGCTGGCGCCGGCCTGCTGTACCGCATCGGCAATTTCAAACGCGCGTGCGGGGCTGTCCCAGCCAAGACGCACTTTTACCGTCACCGGCAGGTGCGACGGCACCGCTTCACGCATCGCTTTTGCGCCACGGTAAATAAGCTCAGGATCTTTGAGCAACGTCGCGCCACCACCGCTGCCGTTGACCAGCTTCGACGGGCAACCACAGTTGAGATCGACGCCCCAGGAGCCCAGTTCAACCGCGCGCGCCGCATTTTCCGCCAGCCACTGCGGGTATTGTCCTAAGAGTTGAATACGCACCAGCGTACCGGAAGGCGTACGGCTTTGACGATGCAGTTCCGGGCAGATTTTATAGAAGGATTTTACCGGCAGGCGTTGATCCACCACGCGCAAGAATTCGGTGATGCATAAATCATAATCGTTAACCTCGGTCAGCAGCTCGCGCACCAGCGAATCGAGCACGCCTTCCATCGGCGCCAGTAATACACGCATATCTCGCCCCATAAAAAAGAGGCGCCATAGTAGCGTCTCTGTTCAGGCGTGGAAAGTGCCTTTCTTCACTACACTTTTGGCTATATCGCGCGGTAAATCTTGTGGGAATGCATAACGTTCCTGAATGGAATGTTTGGTATGCTCACAATTCATGATGTGATCAGTAGCACGTTTTTCGCTTTAATTGTATGATGAATGCGTTTCGACAAGGGCTTTCACCATGAGTAACTCACTGAATATTTTCTGGCAGTACCTTCGTGCGTTTGTGCTTATTTACGCTTGTCTCTACGCAGGCATTTTTGTTTCATCGCTGCTGCCTATTGCTATTCCGGGCAGCATTATCGGCATGCTGATTATGTTCGTGCTGCTGGCGCTGCAAATTCTGCCCGCCAAATGGGTAAATCCCGGCTGCTTTATTTTGATCCGTTACATGGCGCTGCTGTTCGTGCCCATCGGTGTTGGCGTAATGCAATATTACGACCTGTTGCGCGCGCAGTTCGGCCCGATTGTTGTTTCCTGTGCGGTGAGCACAATTATCGTCTTTTTGGTGGTGAGCTGGAGCACCCATCTGGTGCACGGCGAGCGTAAGGTGGCAGGACAAAAAGGGCAGAAAGAATGATGGCGTATATCTGGTGGTCGTTACCGCTGACACTGGCGGTGTTTTTCGCCGCGCGTAAACTCGCCACGCGTTTCAAGCTACCGCTGCTCAACCCGCTGCTGGTGGCGATGGTGGTGATTATCCCGATCCTGCTGGTAACGGGCATTCCGTATGACCACTACTTCCAGGGCAGTAAAATTCTTAACGATCTGCTGCAACCCGCTGTTGTTGCGCTGGCGTTTCCGCTCTATGAGCAGTTACATCAGATTCGCGCCCGCTGGAAATCGATCATTACTATCTGCTTTATCGGCAGCATGGTGGCGATGTTTTCCGGTACCGCTGTGGCGCTGCTGATGGGCGCGACACCAGAAATTGCGGCGTCGATATTACCCAAATCCGTCACCACACCGATCGCGATGGCGGTTGGCGGCAGCATTGGCGGTATCCCGGCAATCAGTGCGGTCTGCGTGATCTTTGTTGGCGTATTGGGCGCGGTGTTCGGCCATACCTTGCTGAACCTGATGCGTATCACCACGAAATCGGCACGCGGGCTGGCAATGGGCACCGCCTCGCATGCGCTGGGCACCGCGCGCTGCGCCGAGCTGGATTATCAGGAAGGGGCTTTCAGTTCGCTGGCGCTGGTGATTTGCGGGATTATCACTTCGCTGGTCGCCCCGTTTCTGTTCCCGGTTATCCTCGCGCTGCTGGGCTAAAATTTGCGATACGTCGCGCATTTTTCGTTTGAGTTTCATAAGTTGCACATACAGTGTGAAGTGAATCACACATAGAGGCCAGGCAGCCCCGTAAACTACGATTCCAATACACTGCTATGAGGCACCGCTATGCATTCACGTTTTCACACTGCTTTTTCCGGGCTTGCGGAGAATTTACAGACCGCACTGGCTCCTCTGCTGGCGGATGAGCACTTCCCCGCCATGCTGAGCGCAGAGCAGGTGGCAACATTGCAAAGCGCGACGGGGCTGGACGAGGACGCGCTGGCGTTTGCGTTGCTGCCGCTCGCCGCCGCCTGCGCCCGCACCGACCTTTCCCACTTTAACGTGGGCGCGATTGCGCGTGGCGTCAGCGGAACATGGTACTTCGGTGCCAATATGGAGTTTTCTGGCGCGACAATGCAGCAAACCGTGCATGCCGAGCAGAGCGCTATCAGCCACGCCTGGCTGCGCGGTGAAAAAGCGCTCTCTTCCATCACCGTCAACTACACGCCGTGCGGCCACTGCCGCCAGTTTATGAATGAACTGAACAGCGGTCTGAATCTGCGCATTAACCTGCCGGGTCGCGCGCCGCATACGCTGGGCGATTACCTGCCGGACGCGTTTGGTCCAAAAGATCTCGACATCAAAACGTTGTTAATGGATCAACAGGATCACGGTTTTTCACTGCGCGGAGATGACGTCGCGCAGGCAGCTATTCACGCGGCCAATAAAAGCCACTCGCCCTACACGACTTCGCCGTCAGGCGTGGCAATTCTTTGTCGCGACGGGCGCATCTTCAGCGGTAGCTACGCGGAAAACGCCGCCTTCAACCCAACGCTGCCGCCATTGCAGGGTGCGCTGAATCTGCTTAGCCTCAGCGGTTTTGATTACGCGGATATTCAACGCGCCGTACTGGCGGAACGCGCCGATGCACCGCTCACCCAATGGGATGCCACCGCCGCCACGTTGCGCGCGCTGGGATGTGAGAAGGTCGAACGCGTTTTGCTGAGTAAATGATCCTCGCTGCGGGTTCGTGCCCGCAGTGATGAAAAACCCCGCAATTGAACTACCGTTTCTTGCGCTTGCCGTACGGGTAAAGTAGCCTGAGGGACATTCTAATCCTGTTCGAGTCTGCTGCATGTTAAAGCGTTTTACTTACAGCCTGTTAGTCCTTATCGGCTTACTGCTGTTAACTGCGCTTGGCTTAGACCGCTGGATGAGCTGGAAAACCGCCCCCTATATATACGACGACCTGCAGGATCTCCCCTGGCGCCAGGTCGGCGTTGTCCTCGGCACCGCGAAGTACTACCGCACTGGCGTTATCAATCAATATTACCGCTACCGGATTCAGGGCGCGCTTAATGCATATAACAGCGGCAAGGTTAACTACCTGTTGCTGAGCGGCGATAACGCGCTGCAAAGCTACAACGAACCGATGACCATGCGTAAGGATTTGATTGCCGCCGGTGTCGATCCTGCCGACATCGTGCTCGATTACGCCGGTTTCCGCACGCTGGATTCGATTGTGCGCACCCGCAAAGTCTTCGACACGAACGATTTCATCATCATTACCCAGCGTTTCCACTGCGAACGCGCGTTATTTATCGCCCGGCATATGGGCATCCAGGCGCAGTGTTACGCCGTGCCGTCGCCGAAAGATATGTGGAGCGTACGCGTACGCGAGTTTGGTGCGCGGTTGGGCACAATTGCCGATCTTTACATGTTCAAGCGAGAGCCGCGCTTCCTCGGCCCGCTGGTGCCGATTCCGTCAATGCAGGAAGTGCCGGACGATGCGCAAGGCTACCCGGCCGTCACCGCCGAGCAGCTTATCGATATGCAAAAGAAAGGAAAAAACTGAAGCATCAGTTAATGGATGCGTTGCGGCTGTTGGTTTTTACTGGACGGACAAGCGTAAAACCACGCTCAACAAAATGGCGATGATCGATAACCGCACGGCTGGTTTTATCGAGCGTCCAGTGGCCATTTAACGCGTTGAAGGACAAGGCTTTCTCCCCATCCGGCGTATTAACCAGGTATTCCCCGCTTTTTAAGTACCCTGCGCTACACACGATGCGCGCGGGCGGGCTGTTCTTCATTCTGAACTCGATTTTGCGAAAGCCGGTCGGTACCGGGCAAAAGTAAAAAAACGGCAATGCAGTGATTTTGATATCGCCAAGTGAGGCAATCACGTCGCCATCGCGCAACAGTTCGACATTTTTCAAAGAGAAGTTAACGGGTGAGTTTTTTTCATGCGGTAAATTATCAACAGTAAAATAAACAAAATTCATAAGCGCCCCTGAGCTGCGGATACAACACCATTCACAGATTCATTCTTTCAAGCGTAAGTAGCTATGGGCATACAGGCATTCAGAATTGACTTAAATATCGGGCACATGGGATGTACCCGACGTGCAAGCGAAGCGTCAGGCCACTTTGCTCTCATGCTGTTGCAGGCTACGCTGAAGGTCGTAGATCAGGCTTCTCACCATATCAGGCGTTAAATTAAAAAAGGGCGAATCAAACGTCGTTGCTCCCGCGCCGCAAGGCCCTGTGCTGCAACCAAACTTCACGACCACACCATCTAAATCTTCAACCACCCCTACCTGCCAGCCAATCACGGGAAGTGCAGGAAACGCGCCCTCACTGTTCATCCTTAATCTCCTTATTAATATTGCAACTTTATTGAGCGTAGCACCGAAGCAAAAAATTTAACAACTCACTGCGAGAGAACTTTTTTGGGGGAAAGGCGTGAGCTTACTCCATGGCAGAAGGCGGCAAACAGGAATAAAAAAGCCCGCTCGTTGAGCGGGCCTGGTACAGACGATGGGATTATTTTTTACGTGCGTATTTCAGCGAGTCTAGCGCCACCGCGAAGATAATGATGCCGCCCTTGATGATGTACTGCCAGTACGGGTTAATACCGATATAGGTCAGGCCGTAGTTGATGACGGTGAAGATAATCACACCGGTCACCACCCCCAGAACCGTACCCACACCGCCGCTGAAGGAAACCCCGCCCACTACGCAAGCTGCGATGGCATCCAGTTCATACATAAAGCCGAGGTTGTTGGTCGCAGAACCGATACGGCCCGCTTCCAGCATCCCGCCGAAGGCATAGAACACACCGGACAGCGCGTAAATCATCAGCAGGTTCAGCGCTACGTTAACGCCGGAGACTTTCGCCGCTTCCGGGTTACCGCCGATAGCAAAAATGTTTTTGCCAAAGCGAGTTTTATTCCACAGCACCCAGACGAACGCCACCGCAATCAAGGCGTAGAAAGTGATATAGGACAAACGGAAGCTGCCCAGCGCAATAAAGCCCTGCGTAAAGGTCGAGAAGCCGCTGTCAAAGCCGGAAATCGGCGATGCACCAACAAAGTCGTAGTACAGGGAGTTGATACCGTAAACGATGATCATCGTACCCAGCGTGGTGATAAACGGAGTCACGTTCAGGTAAGCGATGACAAGGCCGTTCACCAGGCCGATAACCGCGCCGATGGCGCAGACAATCAGGATCACCACCGGAATCGGCATGGTAGCCATATCCGGGAATACTTTGTTGGCGTTTTCCATTGATTGCAGCAGCGTAGCGGCAACCACCGCCGCGAGGCCAACCTGGCGCCCGGCGGAAAGGTCGGTACCCTGGGTCACAATCAGCCCCGCTACGCCCAGCGCGATAATAATACGCACGGAGGATTGGGTCAGAATGTTACTTAAGTTCAGCAGACTTAAGAAAGTGGGATCCTGAAAAATGATAATGGCCAGTAACACTAAAAGAACAACGTAAATACCGCCGTCTTTCAGATAAGTGAGAAAAGTTTTCTTATTTAACGCACTCATGAGGAGCCCCTGATCTTAAAGGTGCAAAGACGCAAGACGGAGAATTTCGTTTTGCGTTGTCGTTTTAGTATCAACAATTCCGGAAACGAGGCCATTGCTCATTACCAGAATACGGTCAGTGATGCCTAACAACTCAGGCATTTCAGAGGAAATAATAATAATCCCCTTATTCTTTTTCGCCAGCTCGGCAATCAATTGGTAAATTTCAAATTTCGCACCAACGTCAATACCACGGGTCGGCTCATCGAGCATTAAAATTTCTGGCTGAGTTAATAACCAACGACCAATAATAACCTTTTGTTGGTTACCACCGGAAAGAGAACCAATTTGCGTGCGGTGGCCTGGTGTTTTTACACGCATCGAGTCGATGACCCACTGGGTATCACTCTTCATGCGGCTATTATCCAACAAGCCCACTTTGTTTTTGTAATTTTGGATATTGGAAATAAGTGAGTTAAATCCGATATCAAGATAGGCGTAAATACCGGTGGAACGACGTTCTTCGGTCACCAGGGCAAAGCCATTATTAATCGCTTCATTGGCGTTGTGGTTATTAATCACTTTGCCATGCAATTTAATGGTGCCAGAGGATTTTTCACGAATACCAAATAACGTTTCAACGATATCTGTACGTTTCGCCCCGACCAGACCTGCGATACCGAGTATTTCGCCTTTGCGCAAATCAAAGGAGATATCGCGAATAGAGGGCTGGCGCAACGAGGTGAGATTACGCACTTCAAGAATGGTTTCGCCCGGCACGTTGTGCTTGTCCGGGAAGCGCTGGTTCAGCGAACGACCAACCATCATGGCGATGATCTTGTCCATATCCAGCCCTTCCAGCGGCTGGGTGGCAATCCACTGACCGTCACGCAGAATCGTAATTTCATCGCACAGCTGGAATATCTCTTCCATTTTATGGGAGATATAAACAATTCCACAGCCACGATCTTTCAGTTTACGGATAATTTTAAACAGATGATTGACTTCTTTTTCCGTCAGCGAAGAAGTCGGCTCATCCATAATGACAATTTTGGCGTCATAAGAGAACGCTTTGGCAATTTCAATCATCTGCATTTGCGATACAGATAATGTTCCCACGCGTGCTTTAGGGTCGATATCAATATCCAGCTCATCAAAAATGGCTTTGGTATCGTGGAACATTTTATCCTGATCGACAAACATACCTTTGGTTGGATAACGACCCAGCCACATATTGTCCATCACGGAACGTTGCAACACCAGGTTGAGTTCCTGGTGAACCATCGAAATACCATTTTCCAGCGCTTCTTTCGCGGAATGGAAGTCGATCTCTTTCCCCTGAAAAAGAATGCTACCGGAATCTTTTTGATAGATCCCAAAAAGACATTTTAATAATGTTGATTTCCCCGCACCGTTCTCGCCCATTAATGCATGGATAGAGTGCGGACGGACTTTCAAATTGACATTATCGAGTGCCTTTACGCCTGGAAAAGACTTGTTGATATTGCTCATTTCCAACAAGAATTCACCTGACGACTGAGTATTATTGCTGACCATAATTATACCTTGTTGGCCTGGCATATCGTGTTATAAGGGCGCAACAGTCGTTGCGCCCAATGAGAACATGCTTTCTTAATATTATTTACCGGCGATTTCAGCCAGGTTGTCTTTATCTACACCAACGTAAGGAATACGAACGACTTTATTTTCGATTTTCCAGTTAGTGCCATCTGCCGCGCCTTTGCCTTCGGCCAGGTTTTTCGCCAGCTCGAAGCTCGCTTTCGCCTGGTTGTTAGCATCGTTCAGCACGGTACCGGCCATTGCACCGGATTTCACCAGCGCCAGCGCTTCTGGCAGCGCATCGACACCGAAGACCGGGATAGACGATTTGTTGTGTGCTTTCAGGGCTTCAACCGCGCCCATTGCCATCGCGTCGTTGTTCGCGATAACCACTTCAATTTTGTTAGCGTTCGGGCCAGAGAGCCAGGCGTCCATTTTGTCTTTCGCCTGAGCGGTATCCCACATTGCGGTATCCAGAGCCAGCTGCTGAGTTTTGATACCCTTATCATTCAGCTCTTTGATAACGTAAGTGGTACGTGCTTCAGCATCCGGATGACCCGGCTCGCCTTTCAGCAACACGTACTGGATCTGGCCGTCTTTGTTCAGATCCCAACCCTGGTTCGCCGCCCAGTGTTTAGCAATCAGGTCGCCCTGAATCACGCCGGATTCTTTGGAATCGGTACCCACGTAATAGGCTTTATCGTAGCTATCCAGCGCTTTGCGGGAAGGTTCTTTGTTGAAGAAAACAACCGGAACGTTTTGACCACGCGCTTTCTCAATCACCGTACCTGCCGCTGCCGGGTCAACCAGGTTGATCGCCAGTGCTTTTACGCCTTTCGCCAGCAGCACGTCGATCTGGTCGTTCTGTTTGGATTGGTCATTCTGCGAGTCGTTCATCAGCAGCTGAACATCTGGCGCTGCTTTGGCGTCTTTCTCAATAGCCTTACGGACAACCGACATAAAGTTGTCGTCATATTTATAGATGGTCACACCAATGCGGGTATCCGCTGCGTGTGCGGCTGCGCCAAAAAGCATGCTTGCCATAACAGCAGACAGAGTCAACACCTTCTTATTCATGGTATCTCCGGTTTTTTTATATGCAGGGTAGTTCTTGTGAATAATGCTCGGCGGGTCAGTTGTTACGAAGACGTTACTGCCGACCGAAGTTCACTCTAAAATTCCATTCGTCCGTGTCCGGGTAACGCTCCAGAAGTTCGCTTTCTTCGATGTTTCAAAGCGCTCACTTGTAGTGAAAGTGATTAATCACCGTTACATCGTGTTTCAGCTTCTAAAACGCTGACATCATAGTCAGCGCCTTGTTAAGATACTGTGAATTTACTCACAGATTGAAAACGGTTACATCATCGAAGTTTATAAGTTAGTGATCGGTGCCACAGTTTGTCGTGCGGTCACGGAATGGCGGCGTACCAGCGTCGGCATAAAGCAGTGCGCAGCCTCTGGATCCAGCTTACCTGCGGCCCCCTGCAACGCCAGCTCGGTCGCCAGGCGCGCCATTGAAGCGACCGGGTAACGCACCGTGGTCAGTTGCGGGTCGGTGTAACGCGCAATGGGAATATCATCGAAACCAATCAGTGATAAATGCTGTGGCACCGCAATGCCGTTGTCTTTCAGCGCCGTCAGCGCCCCCGCCGCCATGCTGTCGTTATAGGCGAAGACCGCGGTAAGTTGCAGGTTGCGCCCCAGCAGCTCAACCATCGCCGCTTCACCGCCCTGCATGTCCGGCGAACCGGTGCCAACCCAGCTATCCGGGGCGTTAATCCCCTGCTCTTCCAGCGCGCGGAACCACCCTTCGCGGCGCATATCGTTGTCTTCAATCTGGTGGCTGGAGGCCAGATAACCGATGCGCTGATGGCCGTTATTGAGCAGCATGCGCGTGGCCATCACCGCCCCGCTGACGTTATCAAGGCAGACGCAGCGGTGCGCATAGCCTGGCACCAGCCGGTTGATCAGCACCATGCCGGGGATCTGCTCCATAAAGCCTGTCAGCTCCTCATCGCTTAGCGCTTTTGAGTGAACAATCAGGGCGTTACAACGCTGGCGAATCAGGACTTCGATGGCGTGACGCTCTTTTTCCGCCTCGTGATAACTGTTGCCAATCAGCACATATTTTTCGTGCTGCTGCGCAACCGTATCCACCGCTTTCACCAGCGCACCGAAAAAGGCATCAGAGACGTCCATCACCACCACGCCAATGGTGTCGCTAACCTGCGTCGCCAGCGCCTGAGCGTTGGCATTCGGGCGATAACCCAGCTGGGCGACGGCTTTCATCACCGTTTCGCGCGTTTCCGGGCTGACCAGCGCGCTGTTATTAAGCACACGGGACACCGTCGCGACAGAGACGCCCGCATGCCGGGCAACGTCACGAATGGTGATCATTTTTACCCACCTTTTCTGGATTGCGGCAGTTCACAGCCACCCCCTGTGTTAAGTAAGGAGGCTATTCTGGCAGCGAGCAGGCGATTGCTACGTGAGTGGCATCACATGAATGGAAACGGTTACATCCGTTTTGTTAATGATTGTGATCCAGATCGTTATCTGGATGTGCGAGCTAATGATGTCCCTGCAGCACGTGCGGTCAATTGCCGCCATAGCCATTCCATTGGCCCCTGACGAAAACGCCTGAGCCAGAACAGAGAGAAGAGAATATTTACGGCCCACACCGCCGGCACAAAGGCCAGCAGTTGCAGGCGGTCGAACTGCATAAACAGCCCGAAACGATTGAATAAGGTGATACAGATTAGCGTTTGCAACAGGTAGTTAGTGAGCGCCATGCGTCCAACGCAGGCAATAGCATTGACCAGTTTGTAACCGCAGATCTGCGGCCAGAACCCCCACGCCAGCGCCGCGTAACCCACCGCCTGTAACGGCGCGCCAAGTTCGCGCGGAGCCTGCAGAAGAAAAGCGCACCAGCGATATGACCAGCCAAGCTGCCACTGGGCAATAATCGCCGGGATGTTGATCAGTAACCCTAAGCCAATCAGCAGCGCCCCCGTCCGGCGGTAATGGCGCAGGCTGAATTGCCCTTTCAGCCAGCCGCTGCGCATCAGCGCCGCGCCTGTCAGCATCATGCCCGCCAGTTGCCAGCCATATTGCGCCCCCAGCGCCAGAAGCGCGTTAGAGAGCATATCCGCACGATTACTGATGGCCTCCCCGATACTGCCGCTGACTCGCCACCAGGTCTCGTACTGCACATTCGCCGCATCCGGCAACCAGGAGCGGTTCGGTTGCGAACCGGAAATTCCCCCCAGCAACAACAAAACCGCAATGCCAATCAGGTACAGCACCACACCAGTGTTAAACATCGTCTTCACGTTCTGCGCATCTCGCACCATGCGCCAGGCAATCAGCCCCACCAGCCCATAAGCCAGCAGAATATCGCCATCCCAGAAAAAGAGACCATGAATGAAACCGAGCAGCACCAGCAGCGTCAGGCGCGACTGGATCCAGCGCTTACCGCGCGGCAGCAACATTTGCAGACCCGCACCGAACAAAATGGCAAACAGCGAGAGGAATTTCACCTGCGCGAAGAGATCGAGCAGCGCCCAGGTCCAGGCATCCGATGCCGTGATGTCGCCGTACCAGGCAGGGTTAAGGTAGGCCGCCTTTGGCAAACCAAAGGCGGTGATATTCAGCAAAAGAATACCGAGAATGGCGATGCCACGAATAAAATCCAGCGTGACATTCCTCTCCATGTCGGCGGCTCCAGCGAATTAGTTAGTGTGGCGGACTGCGCGCAGGAACTCCTGGCGGGTATTCTGGCTCGACTTGAACAAGCCACCGAGCGAAGTGGTCGTCGTCGCGCTGGTCGCGTCGCGGATGCCGCGCGCTTTCACGCAATAATGCACCGCATCAATAGAAACCGCGACATTGTTAGTACCGAGCAGCGTTTGCAGCGCGGTCAGGATCTGCTGCGTCAGTCGCTCCTGCACCTGCGGGCGCTGCGCAAAAAACTGCACGATACGGTTGATTTTCGACAGGCCAATCACCGAATCCTTCGGAATATAGGCAACGGTGGCTTTGCCGTCGATAGTGACAAAATGGTGCTCACAGGTGCTGGTCAGCGTGATATCGCGCACTGTCACCATCTCATCGACTTTCATTTTGTTTTCAATGACGGTGATCTTCGGGAAGTTAGCGTAATCGAGGCCGGAGAAGATCTCATCAACATACATTTTGGCGATGCGATGCGGCGTTTCCATCAGGCTGTCATCATTCAGATCGAGATTCAGCAGTTGCATAATCTCGGTCATATGCCCGGCGATAAGGCGTTTACGGGATTCGTTATCCATTTGCACCGGTGGGCGCAGCGGCGTTTCCAGACCACGGGCAACCAGAGCCTCGTGAACGAGCGCCGCTTCTTTACTGAGTGATGACATGTTTTTTATTCTCCTGCAGGTGTGGCGAACTTCGCGTTGTTAACGCAAAGTGAGCGAACATTGTGCGTGAGGTCGCGCACATAATCCAGCCCTGGCGGCGATAATTATTGAAATCGCTGCCGCCTTTCAGGCCGTGCGTTTCCAGACTAAAAGCCCGCCAATGACCAGGGCAATTGCCGCCACGCCTAGCGCCGGTTCAAGCTGCTGCGTAAGCCAGGTGGAAAGCGCGGAAGTCATAGGGCCAACCAGTTGCCCCATCGCATAGCCGGTGGTCAATAACCCGGCCATATAACGTGTGTGATTGGGCGCGAGCTCGCGTCCATACAGCAATGAGAGCTGCACGGCGCAAAGAAATCCGCCGCCCACCAGCAACGCACCGCACACCAGCCCGCTCATCCCCGGCAGCAACCATGCCGCCAGTACGCCCGCACCCTGCAGCCACAGCACCACCGCCAGCCGCTGATGGCTGTGACCAACGTGGCGCAGCAAAATACTTAGCGCAATCCCCACTACCGCTGCGGCACCGAACACCGGCCAGACAAACTGGGCAAACAGGCTGCCAGGAAAGCGCAGCGCCGCCATTTGCGACAGAAACGTCGCCGGTAAGATATAGCCAAATCCGGCCAGGCTGTAGCTCCAGACCAGCCGTTTAAGATCGGTGGTTAACTGTAGCGGCTGCGGCTTTTCGCCCGGTCGATGCCACTCGCCAGGACGCGGTAAATAGCGAGCAATCAACGCCACCAGCAGCAGCGCCAGCACCCCATACACCTGCCAGGCGGATGCAGCGCTTAAGCCTTTTGCCTGGATCGCCACCGCCAGCAGACCGCTTAATGCAATGCCCGCACCCGGCCCGGCGAATACCGCGGCACTCAGTCCTGGCTTGCCAGCATGTGCCAGCCGATCGTTGGTCCAGGCGGCAATCAGCACCATCGCCCAGCCGCTCATTGCGCCAATCACCAGGCGCAACGCGCCGTGAAGCAGCGCGTTATCGGCAAGTGAAGAGAGAAAAGTGAGTGCCACCGCGCCGCCAATCCCCAGATAGAGACGGACTTCGATATGTCGCTGCGCGCGCATTGCGTCCCAGGCACCAAGCAGATAACCGAGGTAGTTAATCGCCGCCACCAGCCCGGCGCTGGTCAGGGTCAGTTGCTCGTCGCGGATCATCAACGGCACCTGCGGCGTGAAGGCAAAACGCCCGATCCCCATCGCGACAACCAGCACAATAAATCCACAAAGCGCCACACATTGCGCCATTAGCGCCCCCAAATGTTAACGTAAAGTTATGTTTATGATGCAGTATGTTGCGTTTATGCGGAAGTGAAAGTTACTCGCAGCAAAGGGAATAGCCTGTATGATGACAAGAAGTCACCTTACTTTGTCTGTAAAAATTCTAAGGAGCCCCGCATGGAAATGCTTGAAGAGCACCGCTGTTTTGAAGGCTGGCAACAGCGCTGGCGCCACGACTCCGCCGTACTGAACTGCACGATGACCTTTAGCATCTTCTTACCGCCGCAATACAGCGCAACACCGCCGCCGGTGCTGTACTGGCTCTCCGGTCTCACCTGTAATGACGAAAACTTCACCACCAAAGCCGGTGCGCAACGCGTAGCCGCAGAGTTAGGCATTGTGCTGGTGATGCCGGATACCAGCCCTCGCGGTGACGATGTCGCAGATGCAGAGAGCTATGACCTCGGCAAAGGCGCAGGTTTTTACCTCAACGCCACCGAGCAGCCGTGGGTGGCGCATTATCGTATGTATAATTACCTGCGCGATGAATTACCGACGCTTATCCAGTCGCAATTTAACGTCAGCGACCGCTGCGCTATCAGTGGTCATTCGATGGGCGGCCACGGCGCGTTGATCATGGCGCTGAAAAACCCCGGCCGTTATACCAGCGTTTCCGCCTTTGCACCGATAGTGAACCCGATGCAGGTGCCGTGGGGGCAAAAAGCGTTTCGCGCTTATCTGGGCGAGGATGCGCAACAATGGCGTGAATGGGATAGCTGCGCGCTGATGCTGGAAAGCAACGAAACTGACGCGATCCCAACACTTATCGATCAGGGAGATAATGATCAGTTCCTGGCCGATCAACTCCAGCCCGCGCGGCTTGCGGAAGTGGCACGGCAAAAATCCTGGCCGCTGACGCTGCGCATCCAGTCCGGCTACGATCACAGTTACTTTTTTATTGCTGCGTTTATTGAAGATCATCTGCGCTTCCATGCGCAGCATCTGCTGAAATAGCGGGAGTCCCGGCGGCGTCCTGCTGCCGGGCTTTCCATATCAGAAGCGGTAATCCAGCGCCATAAAGTAGCGGCGGCCATCTTCGTTGTAGCTGTAATCGTCGCGGCTGAGATCCTTATCACCAAGGTTAAGCACACCCGCGCGCAGCTTGACGTTTTTTGTCGCCTGCCATGCGCCGCCCACATTCCAGATAACGTAGCCACCCGGTGTTACGCCCTGCGATACGGCGCGTTTTTCCCCGCTGTAGTTGGCAGAAACATAGAATGACCAGTCCTGCGTGGCTTGCCAGTCCAGCGTGCCGTTGGCGGTATGGAACGGCAGATCCTGCAACGGTTTGTTGCCGCCACCGCTCAGGTTGCGTCCATCGTTATAGGTGTAATTCAGCGTCAGCTTCCACGCTTCATCAAACGGGATTTTCACCTCGGTTTCCACACCCTGAATCCGCGCTTTATCAACGTTGTAGTAACGGAATACCGGCACCAATACGCCGCTGGCATTACGCTCAAAACCGACGAAGTTAGCGTAACCCGGTGCTTCGCTCAGGCTCGACGTACGGCTGATATTGATCATATCGTCGATATTGTTCTGGAACGCCGTTACGCTGCCCTGCACGCCTTCCAGCCAGCCCTCTTCCCCGCTGTAATAAAGCCCCAGTTCAAAACTTTCGCTGGTCTCTGGTTTTAGCTCCGGGCTGCCAACAATGCGGCAACCGCCCCGGCAGGAGTTGGTGGCCCAGTCCGGGCTGAGCTGCAACAGAGAAGGCGCTTTAAATGCCGTCGCCCAACCGCCTTTCACGGTCAGCGTATCGGTGGCGCTGTAAACCAGGTAAGCACGCGGACTCCAGTGATCGCCATAGGTGTCGTGGTCATCCATACGGACACCGGTGGTCAGCGCCAACGGCTCGAAAATACGCCACTCATCTTCAACAAACAGCGCGTACTGGCTGGTCGAGGTTTTGCTGCTGTCGCCGCCGGTCAGGTTAACAGGATCTTTTAACTTGTCGTGGCGCCACTCGCCACCCAGTGTAACGAGCTGATTATATTGCCCCAGCGGCAGCACCACTTTGCCGTCGAGCGTGTTGCTTTCCGAACGAATTGTGCTGCTGTTACCCGGATTTTTGTTATCGATCTGTTCACCGTAGAAACGTAGTTCACTGTTTACCTCACCCCAGCGGCCATTGTGCGCCAGCGAGTAGTTTTGCCGGTCAAGGCGGTTTTTATCCAGTGAATCAGAGTTCCTGTCCTGGCGGTCGTAGCCATATCCGGCGGTAAAATCGTGATCGTCGGTTGGCGTCCAGGCAAACTCAACGTTGCCATCACGGCTGGTGAAACCTTCAATACGCGGCGATTGGCCGCTGGCATCCGTTTTAGAACTCTGCTGGCCATCTTTTTCGCGTTTCGCCACGCTACCAAAGGCTTTCAGCCCAAGCACCCCATCTATCAGCGGGCCGCTGGTGTAGAACTGACCGTTCCAGGTATCGCCGCGATCGCGATGCTGCTGAACCGTGCTATCCGCAGTAATCGTGCCCGTCCAGCGCTGGCCGATTTTTTTAGTGATGATGTTCACCACGCCACCAAGGGCGTCCGAACCGTACAGGGAAGACATCGGGCCGCGCACCACTTCAATGCGCTCAATGGCATCGACCGGGATCCAGTTAAGGTCAAAATCGTTATGGCGGAAAACCGCATTACGGGAGTTGACGCGCTTACCGTCAATCAGGATCAGCGTGTAGCTACTGTTGAGGCCACGCAGGCTGACGCCTTTACGGTTGTCCCCTTCGTTGGTGAGCTGAACGCCAGGCACCTCTTTCAGCACATCTTTCAGGTTTTGCACCGGCTTGCGCTGCAAATCGTCCTGGGTGATCACGCTGATACTGGCGGGTGCGTCTTTCAGGTTCTGCTCCGTTGCCGACGCGGTAACCACCAGCGTTTCGCCATTCTCTACGGCCATTACCGGCAGCGCTAAAGAAAGTGCGGACGCGCAGAGGCCTCCCCGGACGATGGGATTCAAGGTAAACATTCCATAACTCCATGAGGTAAAAACAAAAAATTGCGAGGAATAGTGCTCACACACTGCCAAACACGTCAGCGTTACATTGACCCTGACAAGGAAATTATTGGCCTTCGGGCGCAGAAAGCCCGGGCAGACACCCTTTTTATTCAGGCACTTACATTAATTTAAGTGATAATGATTATCAATTGCGTTAAATTAAAGTTATGTAAATTATCGCAGCGGGAGGGAATGTTGGCAGGGGCAAAAAAAGCCCTCCATACAGAGGGCTAAAGAGTGAATTTATTTCGTGAAACGTTCCGGGAACTCCATTTCACTATAACGCACGAAACGGGTTCCTTTGGAAAATTTATAGCCTAACCAGATAATAAGGAACAGCGGGATACCGATATACGTCGCCGCAACGGCGCCCCAGTCAATGCTGTCGGCCAGGAAAGCCTGATAGTTCTGCCCAAGCGTGATGATGAGGCACAAAGCGAAGGCGAAAATCGGCCCCAGCGGGAAGAAACCCGAACGGTACGGCAGGTTATCCAGCGAATGCCCCTGCGCGACATAGCCACGGCGAAAACGGTAGTGGCTAATGGCAATCCCCAGCCAGGCAATAAAACCAGTCATACCGGAGGTGTTCAGCAACCATAAATACACGGTCTGGTTGCCAAACATTGAGGTCAGGAAGCACAGCGCGGCAATCACCGTGGTGGCATACAGCGCGTTACGCGGCACGCCGCCTTTCGATAATTTCGCGAAAATGCGCGGCGCTTTGCCGTCACACGCCAGCGTGTAGAGCATACGCGTGGAAGCGTACATACCCGAGTTCCCCGCCGACAGCACCGCCGTCAGGATCACCGCGTTCATCACCGCCGCCGCCGAGAGCAGACCCGCATGCTCGAATACCAGCGTGAACGGGCTGACGCTGATATCTTTCACGTCGTTGCGCAGCAGGCTCGGATCGGTGTACGGAATAATCAGGCTGATAATTAAAATCGCAAACACATAGAACAGCAGAATACGCCAGAACACCTGGCGCACCGCGCGCGGGATGTTCTTCTCCGGATCTTCCGATTCCCCCGCCGCGATACCAATCAGCTCAGTCCCCTGGAAAGAGAAACCGACAATCATTGCCACACCGATCATGGCGGAAAAACCACCGGCAAATGGCGCATCGCCAATCGTCCAGTTGCTCCAGCCCGCCGGTTTTTCCCCCTGGAAAATACCGACAATCATCATCACACCAACAATGATGAAGATAATGACGGTGGCGACTTTGATCAGCGAGAACCAATACTCCGCTTCACCAAAGCCTTTCACTGAGATGTAGTTAAGCAGGAAAATCACCGCGAGGAACAGCGCGCTCCAGATCCAGCCTGGCGTGTCCGGGAACCACCAGGTCATGACTAATTGCGACGCCACAAGGTCTACGGCTATGGTCACCGCCCAGTTGTACCAGTAGTTCCAGCCCAGCGCGAAGCCGAAACCCTCTTCAACATATTTTTGACCATAGGTGGAGAACGAACCGGAAACCGGCATAAACGCCGCCAGTTCACCGAGGCTGGTCATCAGGAAATAGACCATCAGGCCAATCAGAATATAGGAGAACAACGCGCCGCCGGGGCCCGCTGAAGAAATGGTCGCCCCTGATGCGACAAACAAACCTGTACCGATGGAACCGCCAATGGCGATCATCGTCAGATGACGCGCTTTGAGTTCTCGACGAAGCGTGGGCGCTTCTGTGGTTTTAGTTTCGGAAACCATAAGAAAATGCTATCCATCCAAAAAATGAGGCGCGATTGTAGCAAACGAAACGCAGGCCTTCCGGCATAAAACGCCTCTTATTAGAGACCTTCATGATCGGCAACGGATTATAAGTAAAGCAGTGAATGGACGATGTTGCGAGGCGGTAAATAAGCTCCCGCGCGGATACGGGAGCAGAAAGATCAATTCAGACCGCGTACCGAGGCGATAAACTGCTGCAGTTCCGGTGTTTTCGGCTGCGCGAAAAAGTCCTTGCTGTCACCCTGCTCCCAGACTTTTCCCTGATGCATAAACACGACGCGGTCACCCACTTCGCGGGCAAAGTTCATTTCATGGGTCACCAGAATCAGCGTCATCCCTTCACGAGCAAGCTGCTCCAGCACGCGCAGCACCTCACCGACCAGTTCCGGGTCCAGTGCCGAGGTGATTTCATCACACAGCAGCACTTTCGGTTTCATCGCCAGCGCACGGGCAATCGCCACGCGTTGCTGCTGACCACCGGAAAGATTGGCCGGATAGTAGTCGATACGCTCGCCAAGCCCCACTTTCTCCAGCATCTCAATGGCAAGGCGACGGCACTCGTCAGCAGGCAATTTCAGCACCCGGCGCGGTGCCAGCATCACGTTTTCCAGCGCCGTCATATGCGGGAACAGATTAAAGCTCTGGAATACCATTCCCACTGAGCGGCTTATTTCACGCGCCTGCGATTCCCGGTCGGTTACCGTCATACCACCCAGTTTGATGCTGCCATCCTGGTAGCCTTCCAGCCCGTTCATGCAGCGCAGTAAGGTGCTTTTGCCCGACCCGCTGCGGCCAATAATCGACACCACTTCGCCCATTTCAATGTCGAGGCTTACGCCCTTCAGCACATGGTTGTCGCCATAATATTTCTGCACTTCATTAATGGTGATGAGCGGCATGGAATTTCTTCTCCAGATAGCGGCTGTAGCGCGACAGCGGATAACACAGCAGGAAATAGCCCAACGCCACCAGCCCGAACACTTTGAATGGTGCAAAGGTGACGTTGTTAAGCATGGTGCCGGCTTTGGTGAGTTCGACAAAACCGATAATCGACGCCAGCGCGGTGCCTTTAATGACCTGCACGGAAAAGCCTACCGTCGGCGCAATGGCGATTCGAATGGCTTGCGGCGCAATCACGCGAAACAGCGTTTGACCAAAACTCAGCCCCAGACAGCGGCAGGCTTCCCACTGCCCTTTTGGCAGCGCGTTGATGCTGCCGTACCAGATATCAAGCAGGAAGGCGCTGGTAAACAGCGTTAGCGCCAGCGTCGCCGCCGTCCACGCGCTGACATCAATACCAAACAGCGCAAGGCCAAAAAAAGCGAGGAACAGTTGCATCAATAGCGGTGTGCCCTGAAATAACGCGGCATAGGCGCTGATAAACCGTTTTGGTAAGCTCCAGCGGCTAATGCGCAACACCAGTAGCGGCAGCGTTACCAGCGTGCCGCAGACGAAGGCGATCAGCGACAGCAGCACCGTCCAGCGCGCCGCCAGCAGCAGGTTGCGCAGAATATCCCAGTCGGTAAACGTACTCATCAGCTCTCGCTCCCCAGCCATTTGCGCCCGATTGCCAGCAGCAGCTGGCGCATCAACAGCGACAGCATCAGATACAGCAACGTGGTGACAAAATAGACTTCAAAACTTAAAAACGTGCGCGACTGAATCAGGTTGGCCATAAAGGTCAACTCTTCATAAGAGACTTGCGACACCACCGACGAGCCCAGCATGACGATAATGCACTGACTCACCAGCGCCGGATAAATGCGTTTCAGCGCGGGAGGCAAAATCACCCGTAAAAAGGTTTGCGATTTGCTAAGCCCCAGTACGCGGGCGGCTTCCCACTGCCCTTTCGGCGCCACCTGGATCCCGGCGCGGATAATTTCCGTGCTGTAGGCACCGAGGTTAACCAGCATGGCGATCAGCGCCGCTTCACCGGCGGTGAGTTTCAGCCCGAGGCCCGGCAAACCAAACACAATAAAGAACAGCTGCACCACAAATGGCGTGTTGCGGATAAGCTCAACGTACGCGCCCCAGATGGCACTTATCACGCCGGGTTTACCGCTACGCAGCGCCGCACCGACGATGCCGATTGTCACACCGCCAACCGTCGCCAGCGTGGTTAAGGTCACCGTGGTCCAGAGCCCAGCCAGCAGCTCCGGCCAGAACGGCCAGAGCGCGGCAAAATCAAGCGATGTCGTCATGCGTTACGCGCCAAAGTTGGCCGGTAACGGCGCCTGCATCCATTTCTGTGACAAGTTGTTGAGTTCGCCCTCTTTCAGCGCCTGCTCAACCAGCTTGTCGACTTCCGCTTTCAGCGCTGGTTCGTTTTTCATTAGCCCGATATAGCACGGCGAATCTTTCAGCATAAACTGGCTGACCGGCGCTTTTTGCGGGTTCTGCCGCGCAATTGCCGCCACAACAACGTTACCGGTGGCGAGATACTGCACCTGGCCGGACATATAAGCAGAAAGCGTGGTGTTGTTATCTTCGTAGCGCTTCACGTCGGCATCTTTCGGCGCGATATCGCTCAGCACCATGTCTTCCACGGCACCGCGGGTAACGCCGATGGATTTGCCGCTTAACGCTTTCGCATCGGTCACCGTGGCCTCTTTCGGGCCAAACACGCCAAGGAAGAACGGGGCATAGGCACGGCTGAAGTCGATCACTTTTTCGCGCTCCGCATTTTTGCCAAGGCTGGAAATCACCAGGTCAACTTTATGCGTTTGCAGATACGGCACGCGGTTGGCGCTGGTTACAGGCACCAGTTGCAGTTTCACCTTCATGCCTTTTGCCAGATATTCGGCCATATCAATGTCGTAACCCTGCGGTTTGAGATCGGTGCCAACAGAGCCAAACGGCGGAAAATCCTGCGGTACTGCCACACGCAATACGCCGCGCTGCTGAATATCCTGTAATTGATCCGCCATCGCCTGCGAGGCACAAGCCATCATCACTGTCGCCATCGCTGCGGCCTTTATCCACGTTTTCATCATCAACACCTCATCGCCCATGAAACAAAAGATTCTTTGAATCACTTTCTGCAACTAATGTGCCAATACGATATATTCTGGCGGAACGCGGCATGCGGGGAGTTCAGGGATGAATCGAAGGTTGCAGCGCTGCGTCTGCACCACCAAAACGGTGCAGACGCCTGCTGATGGTGCAATCAAATCTCGCAGTAGCGAATAAAGCGGTTTAATGCGCTGGAAAGGTGTTTCTGTCGATGGTGGATACGCCACAGCGTGCGCACCAGACGGGGCAGCGGAACCGGCACTTCCACTAAGCTACCGGTTTCAAGCTGTTCAGCAATGACGCGTCGCGACAGGCAGCTAATGCCCAACCCGTGGCGCACCGCATGCTTAATGGCTTCTGAGTTGCCAAGCTCCATGCCCAGGTGAAACTGCGGCAAATGCGAGAGGAGTAAATAGTCGACGATTTCGCGTGTGCCGGAGCCGCGCTCGCGCAGGATCCACGGCGCAGCGGCGAGTTGCTCCAGCGTTACGCGCCCTTGCAGCAGCGAGGATGACGGCGGTGCAAACACCACCAGCTCATCTTCCATCCACGGCTCGGCGATAATTTCCGCGGTGTGGCACGGGCCTTCGATTAAACCGATATCAACGCGGAAATCCGCTACCGCATTGATCACGTCCTGGCTGTTACCCACGCTCAGTTCCAGCGGCAGATCGGGGAAATCGCGGCGGTAGTGGGCGATCACCTCCGGCAGGATGTAATTACCAATCGTGCTACTGGCGAATACGCGGATGGCACCGTTATCTTCGCGAAACAGTTGCTCGATTTCCGTCGCCTGTTCGAGCGCTGCCAGCGCGCGGGGATAGAGCAAACGCCCGTGTTCATTCACCACCAGCCGTTTACCCACGCGGTCAAACAATTGCACGCCCAGCTGGCCTTCAAGATCGGTCAGCGCCGCACTAACCGCAGATTGCGAGAGCGCTAACTGCTGCGAAGCCTGGGTGGTGGAGCCGCTTTTCAGCACTTCAGCAAAGACTTCAAGCTGGCGTAACGTTATATGCATAGAGGTCACTTACCACTTATAAAGATTAATTATAAATATATAATCAATTTTACCTTTAAACCAGTTCGCCTTAACCTTTTCGCCATTGAGAGGAGAAGGTTATGACAGAAATCACGTTACAGACTCGACGCCATCCGGCATGGCATTTTGTTCCCGGCTTGTTGTTGACCGGCCTGATTACCGCCGCCGCATTATGGCTTGGCGCTATCCCGTCGGTCGCAGGCCTTGGGCTGAGCGCCTTAACACTGGCTATTCTTATCGGCATGCTGCTTGGCAACACGCTCTACCCCGCCTGGCACCATCGTTGCGACGGTGGCGTACTGTTCGCTAAACAGCACCTGTTACGACTGGGGATCATTCTTTATGGTTTTCGCCTGACGTTTTCGCAAATTGCCGACGTGGGGGTCAGCGGTATCGCCATCGATGTGCTGACGCTATCGAGTACTTTTTTGCTGGCCTGTTTTCTTGGGCAAAAAGTATTCGGGCTGGATAAAAAAACCAGCTGGCTGATTGGCGCAGGCAGCAGTATCTGTGGCGCGGCAGCCGTGCTGGCAACCGAACCGGTGGTCAAAGCGGAAGCCAGTAAAGTGACGGTTGCGGTCGCCACTGTCGTGATTTTCGGCACGCTGGCAATCTTTATTTACCCGGCACTCTACCCGCTGGTTGGTCACTGGTTTAGCCCGGAAACCTATGGCATCTGGGTAGGTTCAACGGTACATGAAGTGGCGCAAGTGGTTGCCGCCGGTCATGCCATCAGCCCGGAAACGGAAAATGCCGCCGTGATTGCCAAAATGCTGCGCGTAATGATGCTGGCACCGTTTTTACTGCTGCTGGCCGCACGCGTTAAACAGCTCAGCCCGCAACAAGGGGCAGAAAAAAGCAAGCTGACCATTCCGTGGTTTGCGCTGGGCTTTGTGGCTGTCGCGGTGTTTAACTCGTTCCATCTGTTGCCGGCATCGATGGTGAACATGTTGAATACGCTGGATACGCTGCTGCTGGCGATGGCGATGGCGGCGCTGGGATTGACCACACACGTCAGTGCGCTGAAGAATGCCGGGGCAAAACCGCTGGTCATGGGGCTGATTCTGTTTGTCTGGCTGATTGTCGGCGGGGGCGCCATTAACCTGGCAGTTCATCACCTGATGGCATAAACCACTACATCTCCTCCCTGTTGACCCGCTATGATGAGCGTTTTCCCCTGGCGGGTTTAACAGGAGTTTTTATGAAATATATTGGTGCGCATGTGAGCGCCTCCGGCGGCGTGGCAAATGCCGCCATTCGCGCGGCTGAGATTGGCGCGACCGCCTTTGCGCTGTTTACCAAAAACCAGCGCCAGTGGCGGGCCGCGCCGCTGAGTCCGGAAACTATCGACGAATTCAAAGCCGCCTGCGAAAAATATCACTTCACACCCGGTCAGATCCTGCCGCACGACAGCTACCTGATTAACCTGGGCCACCCGGTAGCCGAGGCGCTGGAAAAATCCCGCGACGCGTTTATTGATGAGCTGAGCCGTTGTCAGCAACTGGGGCTGAGCCTGCTGAACTTCCACCCCGGCAGCCATTTAATGCAGATCCCCGAGGATGAATGTCTGGCGCGTATTGCCGAGTCCATCAACATTGCGCTGGCGCAAACCGAAGGCGTCACCGCCGTGATTGAAAACACCGCCGGTCAGGGCAGCAATCTGGGGTTTAAGTTCGAGCATCTGGCGGCGATTATTGACGGTGTGGAAGACAAATCCCGCGTTGGTGTCTGCATTGATACCTGCCATGCGTTTGCCGCAGGCTATGATCTACGCACTGAACAAGCCACGGCAGACACCTTTGCGGAATTCGATCGTGTAGTTGGTTTCCAGTACCTGCGCGGTATGCATCTGAACGATGCCAAAAGTGCTTTTGGTAGCCGTGTCGACCGCCACCACAGCCTCGGCGAAGGTAATATCGGGCATGACGCGTTTCGCTGGATCATGCGCGACGCACGTTTCGATGGCATTCCTATGATTCTGGAAACCATTAATCCGGATATCTGGGCCGAAGAGATTGCCTGGCTGAAGGCGCAGCAAACCGCTGAAGCCACCGCATAAAAAAAGGGCCGCTAAGCGGCCCTTCTCATTTCCCGGATGTCGGCAATTTCTTATGCTACTTTCGCTACGGCTTCTGTTTCTGGCCGTTTCAGGAAGGCATACACCAGACCCGCCAGCAGCGTACCCGCGACGATAGAGAGCAGGTAGCCCAGTACCGGCGTGATAGCGCCAGGGATCAGCAGCACAAACAGACCACCGTGCGGTGCCATCAGCTTCGCGCCAATCGCCATGGAGATAGCGCCGGTCAGCGCACCGCCGGCGATACAGCACGGCAGAACACGCATCGGGTCGCGGGCGGCGAACGGGATAGCCCCTTCGGAGATAAAGCACAGACCCAGTACCAGCGCCGCTTTACCACCTTCACGTTGACCTTTGTCGAACTTGTTGCGGGCAACAATGGTCGCCAGACCCATCGCCAGCGGCGGCACCATACCGGCAGCCATAATCGCCGCCATCGGTGCGTAAGTTTGCGTACTCAGCAGACCTACACCAAAGGCGTATGCCGCTTTGTTGACCGGACCACCCATGTCGGTACACATCATGCCACCGAGGATTGCACCCAGCAGGACAGCGTTAGCCGTGCCCATGGTCTGCAGCCAGGAAGTCAGGCTAGCGAGGATTTTCGCCACCGGCGTACCGATCAGGTAAATCATCGCCAGACCGACAATCAGGCTGGAAACCAGCGGAATGATCAGAATCGGTTTCAGCGCTTCCATACTCGGCGGCAGCTTCAGGCCTTTACTGATGCCTTTCGCCAGGTAGCCCGCGAGGAAACCGGCAATGATACCGCCGATAAAACCCGAACCGGTGCTTACCGCCAGCATACCGCCGATAAGACCCGGGGTCAGACCCGGACGGTCGGCGATGGAGAACGCGATAAAGCCCGCCAGCACCGGCACCATCAGGGCAAAGGCTGAACCACCACCGATTTTCATCAGCGCGGCCGCCAGTGTGCCTTCTTCTTTAAACGCGGTAATACCGAATGCGAACGAGAGCGCAATTAACAGACCACCCGCTACTACCATCGGCAGCATGTAGGAAACGCCCGTCAGCAGGTGACGGTATGCGCCCGCACTCTCAGTCTTACCTTCAGCAGCATCAGCAGAGGGTTTACCCGACGGCTGATAAGGCTTCGCTTCCGCGACGGCTTTATCCAACTCCTGTGCCGTTTTCTTCAGCGCCAGGCCTGTTGTCGTGCGGTACATCGGCTTACCGGCAAATTTCGCCAGGTCTACTTCGATGTCAGCGGCAACCACCACCAGATCCGCCTGCGCAACCTCTTCCGGAGTGATGGCATTGCCCGCCCCCACGGAGCCACGGGTTTCCACTTTCACCCACCAGCCGCGTTTTTTCGCTTCGGTTTCGATAGCTTCCGCCGCCATAAAGGTGTGTGCCACACCTGTCGGGCAGGCAGTGACCGCAACAATGCGTTTCGGGCCACTGCTGGTCACGGCTGTCGCCGCTGCAGCAGGCGCGACATACACCGACGCGTGGTTTTTCGCTTCGCTCAGGAACAGTTCCGGGTGGGCGACTGCGCGATTGATATCGCCCAGCCAGACCTTTTTCCCGTCCAGCGCACTGTCGCCTGGCAGCTTGCTACCCAGCATGATAGCCAGTTCCGCTTCGCCTGGGTTATCAATAAATTGCAGATTTGCTTTCTGCGCCGCCGCGCCCAGCAAGGTCTTCGCCATATAGGCGCGGGCCTGCCCGAGTTCGGAATCGATTATCAGCAGCGTTTTCATTATGCCTCTCCTGCTGTTAGTTGAAGGGTTTTAAGTCAACTCGCGCCATCATCGCGGCTAACTGGGTACGATCGGTAATACCTACGTTACTCTGACTTACCGCCAGTGCAGCAACAGCGGTGGCCAGGCGTAATGTATGTTCACTGGATTCACGCATCAGCAGACCATAAATCAGACCACCGACCATTGAATCCCCTGCGCCAACGGTGCTTACCACTTCCATTGACGGCGGTTTGGCGATCCATTCGCCCGAAGCGTTAACCCACAGCGCGCCTTCTGCGCCCAGTGAAATCACCACATGGGCAATCCCCTGTTCGCGAAGCGCATGAGCGGCTTCAATAACGTCCTTCAATTCTGGTAATTTACGGCCCGCCCAGATTTCCAGCTCACGGCGGTTCGGTTTCACCAGCCACGGCGCGGCTTTCAGACCGGCTACCAGCGCGTCGCGGCTGCTGTCGAAGATAATGCACGGGCACTGGCTTCGCAGGCGCGTCATCCAGTCCGTAAAGGCATCCGGGCTGACGCCCGACGGCAGGCTGCCGCTCACGCAAACCATGTCGAACTGACCAAGCCAGGTCAGCGAATCGTTAACAAAGCGTTCCCAGTCAGCCGGGGTGACTTCAAAACCGGAGAAGTTAAAGTCGGTCACTTCGCCATCTTTTTCCGTCAGCTTCACATTGATGCGGGTACGCCCCTGCACCACCTGGAAACGGTTAGCAATGCCCAGCTCGCTGAACAGTTGCTGAAAACCGTCCTGGTTATCTTTACCGAGGAAGCCACCCACGGTGACATCAATGCCAAGGTCTTTCAGCACTTTTGCGACGTTGATCCCTTTACCCGCGGCATGCAGGCCAGTGGTGCGCACAAGGTTAACTTCACCGCGTTCAATTTCCGGGGTGAAACCCACCAGATCATAGGCCGGATTCAGGGTGATCGTAGCGACACGTCTGCTCATTTATGCGCCCTCTCCCAGACCAGCAGCGATGGCTTCGCCAATCGCTTTCAGCGCCTGTTCAGCATCATCACCCTGCGCGGTGAAACGCAGGCGGTGTCCTTTTTTCACGCCAAGTGCAACAACTTTCATCAGACTACGTCCATTTGCGGGTTTGCCAGTACCGTCAAGGTTGGCGACGGTAATTTCACTGTTAAATTGTTTGATAGTGTTGACCAGCATGGTGCCTGGACGTGCGTGCAAACCGTGTTCGTTACGCACGACAAACTCCTCGCTCAGCAGATCTTCAGCCACCGCATCGTCACTGCTCAGCAACGCCAGCAGCGTGGCGGCGTCGGCATTCAGCAACAGGTTGGCTTTATTGTTAAGCAGCAGATCGCTAAGACGCTTGAGCACCGCAACAGGCTGTTCGTCGGCCATCGCAACACTGACCAGCAGCGCCGCACGCTCACCTTCCACCTCAAACGGGGTGGCTGCACGGCTCACCGCTACAGCACTCAGCACGTTGCCTTCAGCACTGTCGTTCAGCCAGATGCCCTGACCCAGGTTCAGCGGTTTCTCGTTAATGGCGCGGGTAACATACGCGGCGTCAACCGCACCGGCCTCTTTCAGGCGCGCGGCGTTCAGCGCTTGCAGCGTCGTCAGATCGCTGGCGGCAACATCGAGCGTTAAGGTTTCATTATCCAGCTTGAGTGATGCGCTCAGTTTTTCCCCCATCAGCAGTGCGCGCAGCTCTTCAGCAGAGGTGGCGGACTGCAACTGTGCGGCGACAGAATCATCGCTCAGCACATGTGTCAGCTGACGCAGCAGGCCAAGATGTTCATCGGAGCTGGCGGCAATACCGATGGCGACATACGCCACCTGCCCTTCGCTCCAGAGGATGCCCTGCGGGAACTGGAAGACTTTCACACCGGTTTTCAGCACCTGATCGCGCGTGTCGGTGGTGCCGTGTGGAATAGCAATACCATTGCCAAGGTAGGTGGACGTTTGCCCTTCACGCGCCAGCATGCCATCGACGTAACCGTCGGCGACGTTGCCTGCTGCTGCCAGTGCCGCCGCAATCTGGCGGATAGCGTCTTCTTTATTGCTGGCCTGCTGGCCTGGATGGATGTCCTGAACGGATAACTGGAACATGTGACCCTCTCTTGCTGACTTGAATCGTTTCAGCTGGGTTGAGAAATAGTGCGTCACCGCCGTTGTTCAGACATAACGCGATGACGCTGAAACGTTTCAATGAGCATTCACTTTTTTTGTTCCGTAAGCAAGAATTCTCTTATTTGGCGTTGCAGAATTTTGAGGTTCAGCACATTTCGGCCACGCGTAAGGCAAATTTGCTGAAGCAGACTTTCTGTTCAGCAATCCACTTTCAGCTTTCGTCAGCCTTAATTAAAACCCAGGGAAAAGGTTTGGATTTTTTGTCGCAAATTTTGCTTAGCAGGCTGTGTTTTTTTCATGCAGCGGCGTACACTCCGCGTCTCGCTATTGGATCTCATTTAACATGCAAAATTCTCCCGCCGCTGCCCGTCCCGGCGCGTTTGATTTCACCTCAACGGCATTCCTGATCGTCGCCTTTTTAACGGGGATTGCCGGTGCGTTACAAACACCGACGCTGAGCCTGTTTTTAACCAATGAAGTGCACGTTCGCCCGGCAATGGTGGGCTTCTTTTTCACCGGCAGCGCGGTGATTGGCATTCTGGTGAGCCAGTTTCTTGCCGGACGCTCTGACCGCAAAGGCGATCGCAAGACGCTGATTGTCTTTTGTTGCCTGCTCGGCGTGCTGGCCTGTGTGCTGTTCGCCTGGAACCGTAACTACTTTATTTTGCTGTTTGTCGGCGTGTTCCTCAGCAGTTTCGGTTCAACAGCGAACCCGCAAATGTTTGCCCTTGCGCGTGAACATGCGGATCGCACCGGGCGTGAAGCCGTGATGTTCAGCTCGATACTCCGTGCGCAAGTATCCCTGGCGTGGGTGATTGGCCCACCGCTGGCCTACGCGCTGGCGATGGGCTTTGGTTTTTCCACCATGTATTTGTGCGCGGCGGCAGCCTTTATTGTCTGCGGCGCAATGGTGTGGCTATTCCTGCCAACCATGCGTAAAGAGCCAAAGCTGAAATCAGCGGTGATGGAAGCACCACGCACGCACCGCCGCGATGCGCTGCTGTTGTTCGTGATTTGTACGCTGATGTGGGGCACCAACAGCCTTTATATTATTAATATGCCGCTGTTTATTATTGATGAGCTGCATCTGCCGGAAAAACTGGCGGGCGTGATGATGGGCACTGCGGCCGGGCTGGAAATCCCCACCATGCTGATTGCCGGGTATTACGCAAAGCGCTTCGGCAAACGCTTCCTGATGCGCGTCAGCGCCGTGGCGGGCATCTTCTTTTATGCCGGAATGCTGACGGTGCATACGCCCGTGGTACTGCTTGCTTTGCAACTGCTGAACGCGATTTATATTGGCATTCTCGCCGGGATTGGCATGCTCTATTTTCAGGACTTGATGCCTGGCCAGGCGGGTTCAGCCACCACCCTTTATACTAATACCACGCGTGTCGGCTGGATTATCGCCGGTTCGCTGGCTGGCGTGGTGGCAGAGATCTGGAGTTATCACGCGGTGTTCTGGATTGCGCTGGCGATGACGCTGGTTACGCAGGTGTGCCTGAGCCGGATAAAAGATATTTAAGGCGCGGTTTGTTGCTCAAGATCGAGCAGATAAACCATCGCCTGTTCGCGGTTTGCGCCGCACATGTCGCGGCTCGGTTGCAGACCGGCACACACTTTTGGGCGCAGCGGCGAGCCGAAGATTTTGCAGCGCTTTTGCGCGTCGAGCTGAACGCAGGGCGTATTAGCGGGCTTCCCGTCAGGCATGCCGGGTATCGGGCTACTGATGGACGGGGCGGTACAGCAGGCTCCACAGTCCGGGCGGCATTCCATAAACGTTCTCTATTATCAGGCGCGCGGGGCTGCGCGTGCAGGGCGCAAGCTACCATCTTTTGCCCTCTGAACGCAAAACTCTCCGATTCCACTTGCCTGAAAAGTCCCTCGCGAGTAGTTTGTCGCGATATTTTCGTTATTTTCAATTTACAGGACCCTTGCAATGCCAAGAGCGAACGAAATTAAAAAAGGTATGGTGCTGAATTACAACGGCAAACTGCTGATTGTGAAAGATATTGACATTCAGTCACCGAGCGCCCGTGGCGCAGCAACGCTCTACAAAATGCGTTTTTCCGATGTCCGTACCGGGCTGAAAGTGGAAGAGCGTTTTAAAGGCGATGATATTCTTGATACCGTGACCCTGAACCGTCGTTTTGTCGACTTCTCTTATGTTGACGGCAATGAATACGTGTTTATGGATAAAGAAGATTACACGCCGTACACCTTCAATAAAGAGCAGATTGAAGAAGAGCTGCTGTTTATTCCGGAAGGCGGTATGCCGGATATGCAGGTTCTGCTGTGGGATGGCCAGTTGCTGGCGCTCGAACTGCCGCAGACGGTGGATCTGGAAATTGTGGAAACCGCACCAGGTATCAAAGGTGCTTCCGCCAGCTCACGCACTAAACCGGCCACCCTGACCACCGGTCTGGTTGTCCAGGTGCCGGAATACCTGACCACCGGCGAGAAAATCCGTATTCATATCGAAGAGCGCCGCTATATGGGCCGCGCCGACTGATAAGCGTGATGCATGAAAAAAGCCACTTCATTGAAGTGGCTTTTTATTTTCCGACGGTAAACCGGCTTACAGCAGATCGCGGAACAGCGTTTTCTTCAGCGCCAGCTCAACGCCGCGCACTTCCGCCATCCCTTTCAGTCGACCAATCGCCGAGTAACCAGGGTTGGTTTTCTTACGCAGATCGTCAAGCATTTGATGGCCATGATCCGGGCGGAACGGGATCGGGCGCAAATCACCGGCTTTCTTGCGGCGCTGCTCTTCGGTAAGAATGGCGGCAACCACCGACACCATATCCACATCACCCTGCAAATGCGCGGCCTCATGGAACGTTTTTGGGTTATCTTCGCGGCAGGTTGAACGCAGGTGCGTAAAGTGAATGCGATCGCCAAACGTCTCGATCATCCGCACTAAGTCGTTATCCGCACGCACACCGTATGAACCTGTGCACATCGTGAAACCGTTATTGATGCTGTCTACCGCTTCTTTCAGCCACTGCATATCTTCAATAGTAGAAACGATACGCGGCAGGCCGAGGATCGGGCGCGGCGGATCGTCCGGGTGAACCGCCATACGTACGCCCACTTCCTGCGCAACCGGCACGATAGCGCGCAGGAAATAGGCCATATTTTCACGCAACTGTGCTTTGTCGATGCCGTCATATTCGGCAAGGCGTGCATGGAACTGTTCCAGAGTATACCCCTCTTCAGCGCCCGGCAGACCAGCAATGATATTGCGCGTCAGCTTTTCCACTTCCGCTTCAGTCATGGCGTTGAAGTAAGCCTGCGCCTGACGCTGCTCTTCTTCGCTGTAATCAGCTTCGGCGCCTTTGCGCTTCAGAATATGCAGCTCGAACGCGGCAAAAGCAATCTGGTCAAAACGCAGCGCTTTGGAGCCATCCGGCAGTTCATATTCCAGATCGGTACGCGTCCAGTCGAGGATTGGCATAAAGTTGTAGCACACGGTATCAATACCGCAGGCTGCCAGGTTGCGGATACTCTGCTGATAGTTGGCAATCCAGGTATCGTACTGCCCGGTGTGAGTTTTAATATCCTCATGCACCGGAATACTTTCGACCACCGACCAGACCAGCCCTTTTTCTGCCAGCAGCGCCTGACGCGCTTTTATCTCGTCTACCGGCCAGACCTGGCCGTTCGGGATATGGTGCAGTGCGGTCACGACGCCCGTCGCGCCTGCCTGACGCACATCATCAAGCGACACCGGATCGTTCGGTCCATACCAACGCCAGGTTTGTTCCATTGCCTTACCCTCTACAAAGTTGTTATACCAATACACACAAACATATGACGACTACCATACATGCTTAATTGCAGCGGTCAAATCCTCCCACAGCAATGATTGATCCAGCTCACATTCTCCGGATAATTACGGCATACCAATTCTTTTTGCTGTCATATAACTTTACACTGCACATTGTTAATTATTGGTTAATCAGGTGTATATAGATGAAGACAATCGCCTCCGTAACGCTGCCCGCCAGCGTGCAGCAACCCCAGTATGACCGCACACAACTGCGCTCGCGAATTGTGCACTTTGGTTTTGGCGCATTTCATCGCGCGCATCAGGCGCTGCTGACCAACCGGGTGCTGAACGCGCAAGGTGGCGATTGGGGGATCTGTGAAATCAGCCTGTTCAGCGGCGATGTGCTCATGTCCCAGTTACGCGAGCAGGATCATTTATACACCGTGCTGGAAAAAGGGGCGGAGGGGAACCAGCCGATAATCATTGGTGCGGTGAACGAATGTCTGAACGCGAAACTTGATTCTCTGCCCGCCATCATTGAAAAATTTTGCGAACCGCAAGTGGCGATTGTTTCCCTGACGATTACCGAAAAAGGCTATTGCATCGATCCTGCCAGCGGCAAACTGGATCTGCAGCAGCCGCGCATCGCACACGATCTCCAGCATCCGGGCGAACCGCATTCAGCGCCAGGGATTCTGGTTGAAGCACTCTCCCGTCGCCGTGAACGCGGGCTGCCGCCCTTTACCGTGCTCTCCTGCGATAATATTCCCGATAATGGTCATATTGTTAAAAATGCCGTACTCGGAATGGCGCAAACCCGCTCACCGGAACTGGCGCAGTGGATAGAGGAGAATGTGAGCTTTCCGGCCACCATGGTGGATCGCATTGTTCCGGCGGCAACAGATGAATCACTGGCGGAAATTGGCGAAGCGCTGGGCATATTTGATCCGTGCGCCATCAGTTGTGAGCCGTTCATTCAGTGGGTAATTGAGGATAATTTCGTCGCCGGACGTCCCGAATGGGAAGTGGCCGGCGTACAACTGGTTCAGGATGTACAGCCGTGGGAGCAGATGAAGTTACGCATGCTCAATGGCAGCCACTCTTTTCTGGCCTATCTCGGCTACCTGGCAGGCTTCGCGCATATTAATGATTGCATGCAGGATGACGTCTTCCGCACGGCAGTGCGCCGCCTGATGCTCCAGGAACAAGCCTCGACGCTGCGCATTACCGGTGTTGATCTCCCCGCTTATGCCGATAGTCTGATCGACCGTTTTTCTAACCCGGCACTAAAGCACCGTACCTGGCAAATCGCCATGGATGGCAGCCAGAAGCTGCCGCAGCGTATGCTGGATGGTGTTCGGGTACATTTGCAACGCGAAACGCCGTGGCCGCTGTTAGCGCTGGGCATTGCGGGCTGGATGCGCTATGTCAGCGGCGTGGATGACGCCGGTAACAGCATTGATATTCGCGATCCGCTGGCGGATAAAATTCACGCGATTGTTGAAACCAGCAGCGTCGATGAACGCGTAACGGCCCTGCTGACACTGAAAGAGATTTTCGGTAGCGACCTGCCGCACAACCCGACGTTTGTTAATGCCATTAATCACGCATGGCAGATGCTCACCACCGAAGGTGCGCATGCAGCGGTGAAGCGCGCACTCGATAATTAACAATTTCTGCTACTTAAGCGGACGGTTAGTGCTTTTACGCCGTCCGCGCCCTTCTCTTTTCGCACTTTTTTCGCCAGGATCGTCAGTCACCCTTACATTTCGTTGACGCCTGGAGCACTTGTGACCAAAACCAACCTCATCACCGGCTTTCTCGGAAGCGGTAAAACCACGTCGATTTTGCATTTGCTGGCCAATAAAGACCCGCAGGAAAAATGGGCCGTGCTGGTGAATGAATTTGGTGAAGTCGGCATTGATGGCGCGCTGCTGGCTGACAGCGGTGCGCTGCTTAAAGAGATCCCGGGCGGCTGTATGTGCTGCGTGAATGGCCTGCCGATGCAGGTGGGTCTCAATACATTGCTGCGCCAGGGGAAACCTGACCGCTTGTTGATTGAACCGACAGGCCTGGGCCACCCAAAACAGATCCTCGATATGCTCACCGCACCGGTGTATGAGCCATGGATAGACCTGCGCGCAACGCTCTGCTTGCTCGATCCCCGCCAGTTACTGGATGAAAAAGCACTCACCAACGAAAACTTTCGCGACCAGTTAGCGGCGGCGGATGTCGTTGTCGCCAATAAACAGGATCGCGCCACACCGCAGAGCCAGCAGGCGCTGGAGACATGGTGGGCCGAGTTTGGTGGCGATCGCTTACAGGTAAGCGCGACCCGGGGCGCTATCGACGGCGCACTGCTTGATCTTCCTCGCCGTAACCTGCGTGAGCTGCCTTCAAGTGCCGCGCATAACCATGCTCACGACGAGAAGAAAGGTCTCGCGGCATTAAGTTTACCGGCACACCAGCGCTGGCGTCGCAGCCTTAACAGCGGCCAGGGCCATCACGCCTGCGGCTGGATTTTTGATGAAGAGACGGTATTTGACACTATCGGTTTGCTGGAGTGGGCGCGGCTTGCGCCGGTCGAGCGGGTGAAAGGGGTGATGCGCATTCCGGAAGGATTGCTGCGCGTTAACCGCCAGGGGCAGGATCTGCATATCGAAACGCAAAACGTCGCGCCGCCGGACAGCCGTATCGAGCTTATTACCGCCTCGGAGGCAGACTGGAACACACTGCAGTCCGCCTTGTTGAAGCTTCGTTTAAGTGAGTAACACTAACGTTGCCGCCGTGTTAATTGAAGACAGACTCGTTATGAAAACTCGTTTACCGTTAATTTTACTGTTGAACGCCGCAGGACTGGCGCTATTTATTTCCTGGTACTTACCCGCTAACCACGGTTTTTGGTTTCCGCTGGACGCCGCAATGTTCCATTTTTTCAACCAGGGTCTGGTGGAAAACCGCGCTTATTTGTGGCTAGTGGCGCTAACCAATAACCGCGCTTTTGACGCCTGCTCGCTGGTGGCGATGGGCTGTTTAATGCTCTCTTTCTGGGTAAAAGAGGATGCGAGTGGACGACGCCGTATCCTGATGATTGGCCTGACGATGCTGCTGATAGCCGTGGTGATCAATCAACTGGCGCAACATCTGATGCCCGTCAAACGCGCCAGCCCGTCGCTGTTCTTTACCGATATTCACCGGGTTAGCGATTTGCTCGACTTCCCCACCAAAGATGCCTCGAAAGACAGTTTCCCTGGCGATCACGGCATGATGCTACTTATTTTCGCTGGCGTAATGTGGCGATATTTTGGCCGAAAAGCGTTTGGTTTTGCCCTTATTATTTTTGTGGTTTTCGCCTTCCCGCGCGTGATGATTGGCGCACACTGGTTTACTGATATTGCAGTCGGTTCTCTCTCGGCTGTTTTTATCGGTCTGCCGTGGTGTTTGCTAACACCCCTTAGCGATAAAATTATTTCTGCCTTTGATCATTTTCTGCCCGGAAATAACAAAATTTAAACAACTTCCGATTATCAATAACGCGCATTCATCAGGGATCGTTTTCGATCCCTGATGCGTAATCCCGGCTTTTTCCTAATTTTGTCATTTTTTCGTCACGGCAATCTGCCTATAAAAGAGCAATTTGCACGTTATTTAAGCCAAATTGGTTATTTTTTATTCAATCCTGAGAATTCACTTTCTGTATCATAATTTCTTATAAAAAATTAAAGAAAACCGCTCGCCATGCCGAAGATGTTCAGGTAACCTCGGTTCGTCTTGTCGCAAAGAGTGCTCTTATTCTCATTGCGCGTAAATTTGTGCGTTCTTCCACAAAATTACGTCAGAGCATTTGTCTCGATGCATTCAGATAATTAATCTCGCTGCGTTGGCATTTTTTATAACGATATTTATCGTTAAGGACTTCAAGGGAAAATAAGCAACATGGTCAAATCTCAGCCGATTTTGAGATATATCGTGCGGGCGATACCCGCGATTGCAGTAGCGGTTCTGCTTTCAGCTTGTTCTACAAATACCGCAAAGAACGTGCATTCTGAGACGCTTGATGTGGGCGAAGACAACTCTTCACTGCAAGCCTCTCAGGATGAATTTGAAAATATGGTTCGTAATCTGGACGTAAAAGGCCGCATTATGGATCAGTATGCTGACTGGAAAGGCGTTCGCTACCGTTTGGGCGGCGACACCAAAAAAGGCATCGATTGTTCCGGTTTTGTGCAGCGCACTTTCCGTGAACAGTTTGGTTTAGAACTGCCGCGTTCCACCTGGGAACAGCAGGAAACAGGCAAGTCCATCTCGCGCACCAGTTTGCGCACAGGCGACTTAGTTCTGTTCCGCGCGGGTTCTACCGGCCGACACGTTGGCATTTATATTGGTAATAACCAGTTTGTTCATGCCTCCACCAGCAACGGTGTCATGATTTCAAGCATGGATGAGCCGTACTGGAAGAAGCGCTATAACGAAGCGCGACGCATCCTGACACGCAGCTAATCGCTTAATGC